>NZ_NADV01000021.1:0-302525 GCF_003264175.1 Bacillus sp. SRB_331
AGGAAACGTGTCGCGCAAATAACGTTTTTGTTCAACTGCCTTTTTTTAATCTCCACGCCTTATCAAAATATAATCTTATATTTCTTTCAACTTATTATGATGCAAGTGTCTACACTAAATTGTTAGACAAGCATAAAATAAATTAAGTCTAATAATAAAGGAAAAATAAATATGCAAAACCGTTACATGCTTACAGTCAAACTCACCTCATTTAACAGGACAACGCTGACTGGTATTACTATAGAAGGTATCACGCTGACAGCGAACGTCACGTTAAGAACAACCTATCATCAAGCAATTCTCAATCGATTTCCCCCTCAGGACCCAGTTCGTCCCCTAGTCGTGAACTATAACGTAGCCGTCAAATCTGGCAGAAGATCTGCTATCTTGAATGCCGTGACGCAGCTCGCGAATGCTGGGGTAAGCGCGCAGGTCCGTCTGGATTCCTGTAACAATACCGTGGCATCCTTCCGTCCCGTTCCCTCAATAATATAAGTCAGATACCCGTCACAATAGGATAACGACTGTGACGGGTACGAAGCTGTTCGAGTGAATAGCCCTCAAATTTGTCCCCATCCCATTTCCCTTCACTCCTTGAATATTTTTTCAAAACCAATACATACTATTTTCAAGCCGTCGTATCCACGGCTAGTACTTCTTTCTTTTGTTACAGTAGTAAGCAGGCAGGTTCTTCACCTATCTGCTTTCTCTGTATATTTTTTTAGATATCGAAAATACTACCTACAAGCTGTTTGAACTAGCAGCTTCACTCTTCTTGTAATGGGAAAGCAATTTATCACAATTAGCTAACTCATTCAACTCACAGGCAGACAACCAAAATTGTTGTCTGCTTTTTGTATGGAATTTTTCATTTTGCATATACTACTTTTGAGCCTGTTTACCAACGCAAGCCATTTTGGTGTTTTGAATTCCGACTAAGCTTTTATGTTGCATAGATTATTACATCTTTGACAACACTGGTTAAAAGCGCGTTTTCTGGTTATTCGTAGTTCTAGTGCAGAATAATTTTTCTCCTATAAAGGACAGTAGGTACGACTGCTCGTCCTTTTTTACTTATATCGCATACTCTCCCTTTTGACAGCTATGAACCACATTGCCTTCTTCATCGAAGTAAGCAATTTCCCAATAAGGGTGGCAGTTGTACGCTTCTATTTCCCCATCGAACAAATTAGTTTTCCAATTTCCAACGATTGTACCCCACTTGCCAGCTACATTTACTCGCATACCCATGTAAGCAAAATGTAGATTTCGGTGGTTCTGCATTTTCTTGAAAGCTTTTTCAGCGCTGTACATCTGCTTGATGTCAAAAACACCTTCGTTCTCGCACTTTACAAACTTCATGAATTCTGTCATTGGCATTTGATATCTCTTTAACTTTAAGGGTATATTCTCATGTCTTACCCAATATGCAAGAAGATGCAGCGAAAACATTCGCGAAGAGTATATTTCGATATGTGTTTACAAAATGTTTGCAAACACATATCGAAATGCTCAAAAGCATTGATTTAAAGGCATCTATAGCACATTGAAATAAAACATTACATATAAACTCATGTAATTTTAGTGCACCTTTTTTGAGATTGGAATATATTTTGTAAAATACGCCCCCACTAGCAACAATACGATTGAGACTAGCCAAGTAAAAATACCGCCAAAATGAAGCCAATATGCAAACAAATTTAAGATTGCAATTAAAAAGCAACAAATAGAAGTTAATGAACTTTTTAATCCTTTTATCCCCGCTTTTTTTCTTTTTTGATATGTTATATACATCAAAGCGACTAGAAAAAGGATTAGAACAATTGGTAACCTAGCTTGTAGCAATGGCAATCCCTCCTGTCTATTCCCACCCCTTCATTTTACCATTTTATCCCTTTTTAATCTTTAGGAGTCATTTCATTTTTCTCTTCTCTCCAAAAGTCAGCATAAGCTTTATTTTTAAAGTTCACATTTACTTCGAAAAACGGAGGGCTTTCTCCAACTTTCAATGAGTACCACTCGTTTAAAAGTGGCGATCCGAAGCAAATATTCAATGTACGATCCTGTAAATCAAATAATACAGAATGCAAAGTCCCAAACCACTCTTCATAATTATGCACCGTCACCCCGATAGGATATTCTTCTTCTACCAATCCTTTTAAAGATTCCATGCTCACCTGCTCATTTCGATTTAAATGCTCATGTAAAATGTGATATCTTTTTGTAGATTGTTCTAATTTCCTATTATTTAATTTCTGAATAGGTGAACTGACTGCATGGTTTTTTGATACGATAAAAGCTTGGCTTTCCTCATTAATTGTTGTTATTGATTTATGCCCGTCAAATATTTCAATATGTGCTGCGTTTAAAGGATCCGCTACAATTATATTAATATTACTTGCTATAGGCATTTCTTTTATTAATGATGTAGCTCCCTGCGTATTTCTACATTTCTCCAATATTACTCGAATTACCGCAAAACATTGCAAACCATTTACCATCGGTTTTCTTAAACCTTCAATATTCCCTACAGGTTGACCACATGCTGAAAATGTAATAGATAACCCATGCTCATTAACTCCTTCTGTTCGGCCAAAATATTGAGTAGAAAAGCCACTATGTGCATATGCACCTTCAACATGCGTCGAACAAAAACGCATATCATCTATTTTGGGTGATAAATCAAAATTTCTTAATACATATGTATGCTTTAAATCAGTTTTTTAAGTAATACTGCACAATGACTACAACCTGCTTTTAATAGTGTCTGATAATATTACATCATATTCCTTAAAGGAATTTTCAATACTTCGCAAAAGCCTTCAATTTCTTCATTAATTCCTGGACAATATTGTTTTAGTACATTTCTAGATTCTGTCCAATGGTTATCCCATATTAAATTTTCTTGCTGTATAAATTGTGGAATGAGATACGGATGTTTCTTTACGAATTCTCCTTGTTGCTTACCAATTTCATAATATTTTCCTTTTAGTGACGAAAAATACCCCTTTATTTGATACACATTAAATTCCCCCTCACATTGAATATATCCATATCATACCGAAATCCTTTTGTTCATTCTTGATGTTTTTCGCTCTTTTCCACATACATTAACAATCCTTTTTTCTTTTCAATCAGGTCAGTTAATAACTATTTGATACCTACTCAAAACATTGTTAAAATCACTGTAAGAACAAGTATTCGAGAGGTTATTAGGATGAGTACAGTATTTCGAAACTAGTTAAAATAATATCAAATGGAATAAACTCTACATTGAACCTGTTTATTGGCGTTCAACTGATTATGAAAATGCGAAAACTTGTATTTCAAAGGGATGCAAATGGCCATATTGTTCAGTTAAAGAAAGAATATTTTTTAATCATCCATTTATTAGGATGAAAGGAGTAATTGTATATGAGTAAAAGCAAACCAGTTGATGAATTGACTATTGAAGACTTGAAACAAAACCCGATATGGGAATGGGCAATAGATGAAGAGGAAAATGAAGAGTGCGATGAAACGTGGATAAAACCAGTGGAAACTATAAATTTCACAGAAGAATTAAACGGTTCAATAGTACTGGGCGAATTAATAATACATAATGATGAGAAATTCCCTATGATGTGTAGTATTGATATTGAAAATAACGAGGTATTAATTAGTTCCATTGTTTTTTATAACGAAAAAGAAAATGAGTATATTGCTATAGAAGATGTAGTGAAAAAGGTTGAGATGCCAATCTCAATTAATATTTATCTCACAATTAATGGAGAGCCTAGATTTTTAAAATTCTCTGCAAATAAAATTGATATTTATAAAAACACTATAAAAACTAACTTAAATTAAATTCAAATTGAAGTTAGGAGAATACTCATTAAGTAAAAAATGGGAAACCATTATAATTAACGGTTTCCCATATATCCTCCTATTTTCAATGTTTATATAAATTTATACTAAATAATCCCCTTTTCCACCAATGTCTCTGCGATTTGAACTGAGTTCCAAGCCGCACCTTTTAATAAATTATCAGAAACAATCCAAAGATGGAATCCTTTTGGCGTATCCGGATCTTTGCGTATTCTACCTACAAATGTATCTCTTTTACCCTCTGCATATAATGGCGTTGGATAAATTTGTTCACTAGGATTATCTTGTAAAATAACACCTGGTGCATTCAGTAGTACTTCTTTAATTTCTGCAACGGTCGCTTCTTTTTCAAGTTCAATATAAACCGATTCAGAATGCCCCGATACAACTGGAACTCTGACGCAAGTAGCTGCCATTTTCAGATTTGGATCTTCTAAAATTTTCTTAGTCTCTTGAATCATCTTTACTTCTTCGAATGTGAAATCGTTGTCTGTAAATATATCCACTTGCGGCAAAACATTAAATGCAATTGGATAATGTTTTTTATCTTTTTTCGCTGGTAATATAGTACTCTTCACTTCTTCTCCTGTAAGCATTGACTTAGCTTGTTCTTTTAATTCATGAATCGCATGAATTCCTGATCCTGATACGGCTTGATACGTTGAAACAATAATTCGTTCTATACCAAATGATTTCCGAATAGGTTGAAGAGCTGTTACCATCTGTAGTGCTGAGCAATTCGGAACTGCAATGATCCCTTTATGTTTCCTTAAAGTATGTGCATTTACTTCTGGAACGACGAGTGGTACATCGTGTGCCATTCGGTATTCACTTGTGTTGTCAATTACAATTGCACCACTAGAAACTGCATGATTTACATATTGTCTAGAAACTTCTCCTCCAGCACTAAAAAATGCAATGTCTACACCTTCAAAACTAGTTGATTTTGCCTCTTGTATTTTAATCTCCCTGCCTTTAAATTTTACTGCCTTGCCAGCAGATCGTTTTGACGAGAGTAATGTAATTTCTTCTATATTAAATTTCGTTTCTCTATCTAACAATGCAATAATTTTTTGCCCTACTGCACCTGTAGCCCCAACTACAGCTACATGATAGCTCTTTTCACTCATTTTTTCTCCTCCAATTTCACTTGAATAAATTTCTCCACAACTTAATTTTAAAAGAAATTTAATGATTTGAAAAATTGAAATACATGATATAATCATTCACAAATCATGATAATAAAAGAGGTATCACTTATGGAAATGAGACATGTTAAAACATTTTGTGCCATTGTTAAATATGGTAACTTTTCTAAAGCTGCTCATGCATTAGGTTATGTGCAATCTACTGTAACAGCCCATATTAAATCATTAGAGAGCGATTTAAACATTCCTCTATTCGATCGATTAGGAAAAAAAATACTTCTTACAAAAGCAGGTCATCAATTTCATCCATACGCATTAGAATTACTTACTATTTATGATAAAGCGCAAGAAATCCCTCAAAACAGTGACCATTTAGAAGGAACATTAACTATTACATCTAATGAATCATTGGCAGTGTATCGATTACCACAATTATTACGTACTTACAAACAGGAAAATCCGAAAGTAAATATCGTACTTGAGACAAATACCAATGGGCAAGCATTGAAAAAACTACATGAAGGAGAAACCGATGTTATCTTCATAATTGGAGAAAGTATAGAGCATAATGATTTTATTACGTGTAATTTATGTAATGAAACATTTGGATGGATTTTCCCTGCTCATTTCCCTTCAAACACTGATCCACTCCTTTTATTACAAAATACTCAATTTATATTTACTGAACAAAGCTGCGGCTATAGACCGATGGTAGATCGTTTTTTACGTCAAAGCGGGAATATTCCCGCTAAAACATTCGAAACTTCCAATGTTGAAGTCATTAAACAATCTGTGATGTGTGAGTTAGGAATTTCAATTCTCCCTTACATCGTTGTACAAGAAAGTTGTCAAAAAGAGCAACTCTGTTTTCAGCCCATCGAAACTCCAGCAGTCATTCAAAGCCATGTAATCTATCATAAATCTAGATGGATATCACCCGTTTTACAATCGTTTCTTACATTATTAGAGAGAATAGAAAAGTAAGCGAGTAATAACAAAAATGAGTAACTGCTCTAAAAAGCAATTACTCATTTTTGTTAAAACATTTGTGTTCATAACAGTAAAGGTGTTTCAAAATCAATATGTATATTATTTATTAGCTTGTACCTCACCTGCAATTAATTTACTACCTGAATATGTACCTTTTTGTATAAAAACTTGATTAATTAATTCTTTTTGCTCCTTTTCTGACATTACTCCTTTCCCTTCTCCTAAATTTCCACTTTGCAATTTCCAAATCTTGTTGTGGTCCACATCAACCTTTTCATATTTTCCTTGTTTCCATCGTTCTAAAATATCCACATATGTACTTTTTTGTGCAACATCATTACTATTTATAATTTCAAGTAAACTTTCAACACGTTCTTGTGTAATAAAAATATAGCCCCACTTTTGATCAGCTTTTGTTTTTTGATGTGCCATTTCATGTAATGCTGTCTGTATGTTCTCATCTGTCCATTTGAAATTTTTATTAAAGCCACTATTCGGCAATGAATAATTTCCATTTTCTAACATCTTCGCATCTTCGGCTTTTAAATTACTATCAGCTAATACTTCTACTGCCGGAGCGGCTGGTGATACCTTTTTCGCAGCTGGTTTACTGTGATTCAAATAATACAATATCCCATATGTTAAACCTACCCCAATTACTACCATCCCCGCGATAATTCCTAATACTTTAAATAGTGTTTTCATCTCGCCTGTTTCCTCCCACATAGCCCTTTTCATAATTTCTATCTATCAAAAACAGATGTAGCTTCTCTTTTTTCGCAACTTACTGCAATTCATTTTTTCATATTAATTAACATAAATATAACTATTACTTTCCAGAAATGTAGTAACTCCATCCTCATCGTTACTTTTGGCAATAAATTTAGCGACGGATTTTAATTCTTCAACAGCATTGCTCATCGCTACGCCAATCCCACACTTTTCTATCATTTCCATATCATTGTAGTCATCTCCAAATGCAATTACTTCAGATACATCTCGATTTAAGTGCTGTAGAACATGCTGAATGCTATTCCATTTTGAAACATCCGTATGCATAATTTGACATAATGTTCCGTTATCTGTAATGACTGCCTTACACTCATCAGGCAATTCCTTAGTGAACTCCTTATTTATTGAGCCATTAGTACAAACAATTAATTTAGAAGCTTTTTCAAAGTTTAATTTTCTTATATCCATGACTTCACACGGCACATCACCAAAATAATCAGTAACATCAAAATTTGAGTACAGCTTATCATTTATTTCAAGACAAATCTGATGAAGATTATACTTTTTTGCTATTTCTATAATTTCTAAAATATCATTTTTAGAAATCTTCATTTCATATAAAATATCATTACCTTTAAGAACTAGAGCTCCGTTATAACAAATGATAATCTCACTTTTTAACACGTTGGGAATATACTGTTTTATAGCCCTTGGAGGCCTTGCCGTAGCAAAAATCAATTCGTCTCCATTATTTTTACATTCCCTCAAAATATTAATAGATTTCTCTGAAATTGTTTTATCACTTCTTAATAAAGTCCCATCAAGATCTGAAATAATAATCTTTTTCATACTTACATTTATTCTCCTTTCACAAATAATAACTCGAAACATTGATTATTTGTTGAATCAACTGAGCTTTTACGGGTAGTTAATCTCTACCTACTTTTGGTCTCAATTCAATTTTGAGTCTCATTTTCATTTATTACATATTTTCTATTTCCTGAATCATATATGTATTTCCTTATATTGTATTTCTTTTCTTTATAAATTGAAAGATTATTCCGTCAAAAATCCCCATCTTTTTCAAATGCAAATCCCACTCTAAGCATTTCGTTTTAAATTTATAAAAATATGTGCTAGCCTAATATTTTTAGTAGCTGCATAAATATGAGTTTATTGTATGATGGTTTAACATTTTCAAACTTTGATTATATAAGGTTTTAGAGGACATATCAGCGACCATTTCCCTCTTACCATTACTAAGAAGTATTCGTTTAGTTTGCATTTTTGTTTGCAATCTGGTTTGCACACTTGTTAGCACTTTTTTATATTTCTTCTATTACATATACCTTCACAAACACATCATACTTAACTGCTAGCTCTTCTAATTTCTTTTCTCTATATTTGGTTACTGTAAAAAAATGAATGACTGGCATTTCCCCATTATGCTTCGTTTATAAATTTGCGTGAACTCTTCATACTTTTTTAACTTCTCTTCATTCACTTTCATTTTCTGCGAGCGATCTACCTCAACTGCATGAAGTATATTTCCTTCATCACGGAACTTCACATTTGGGACAATCTTCTTTTTCTCTTCATTCTTTTTATATCGTATTTCCGTTTCAATCTGCCAATCATACGGGCAGAATAAGTGTAACCAAGATTCGTTTCTAAGTAACGCATGTATTTCATATCACCAATCAACCCAGCAACTCTACATACTTATAAAAGGATTATTTTATAAAAATATAAACTTGCAAAATACTTACTAGTGTACTAAGTTATTAATCCAATCCTTCTATTAAATTTATTCATATATTAATAGCAAACCGAGAAAAGGAGGTTTTTATTTGGCTGAGCATACAAAATGTGTTTGCGAACAATTAGAAAGATTACAGTTAGGTACAGAAGTAGATGTTTTCCTCACAGGAACAACACTAGAGGATCTTATTTTCACTAACTTTAATCCAGATAATTTTTGTGTAACATTTGTGGATAATACAACAGAACCTGGCTCTATAATTGTTTTGGACTGTCGTGATATTCAAGCGCTGAGAATTGAAGCTGAGTAGAGTAAAGACGGGGCTTTGAAAAAAGCCCCATTTCGTAATTCCCTAAGCATATTTCAATATAAATTATAAAATAGAGGAGCCGGAAAAATGTCAGTTTTCATAAACTATGCTATTACTCCCAAAGTATTTAATCCTAATCTAACGTCTCTTCCGAATAACCAATCTTCTTTTATCCCAACCAAAAAAGAGCATTCTAAAGATATTTGCTATCTTTTAGAAACATTTTACTTAGGAAAAAAAATAAAACAACTTTTAGTTAACGGCACAATATTAAAAGCTTCTATATTTGTAGGTTTCCATAATAGATCATGCCTGGCTACGTTTATAGATGAAAACGGAGATATCACTGTAGTTAACTGTGAGCGTATTGATGCGATTGTGCTCTAATTGTGAATTTACATGTGAATAAATAATCATTATTTTCAAGATAAACGTGTAGTTCTTACACATAACGCCAGTAACTGTTACTATAAGAGACTAGGTCTGAAGAGCACTAATATACAGTTCTTTTTTAGGCTCAACCGAATAAAACTCAACATTCCGTCAATACTTTAGATAGGCATTAGCCAAAACTCATTTAAAGTCCCTAAACTTTCTCCGATCCCCACGGAGAACCAGCCGAGCAGATAGCTTTTGCTAGCTGCTCTTTTGTTTGAAATTAAAATAGTGTTTTTGTTCACCAAACTATTCTTTTGTGAAAAATCACTTCGGCTTCATTTGTTGTTGTGTATTTTATATTGTGGCGATCCATTAACGCTTACTTTAGCATCAATTGTAAACATTAATCCTGCATCTACAGAACCAGCAACACCTTTATCCTGCAAGACGTAGTACCACCATGATTATTTATTTTATTTACATTAATTTAATACACCTTTTAATATGTTTCTCATACTATAAAAACCAAATCCATATGTAATTAAATTAATTATTTGTTGATACATTATAAAGTGTTTCTTTCAAATAAATCGAAGAAAGAAACACTTTAGTTGGTCGTTTGATTACTTTAACTGAGTCCGTATTTTTTCTGATTGGATCATTAGTTGCGGTAATTGTTGCTTTTAATTCATATCAAAAAGCACTTACTAGTCAATAAATATTCTCCTTACCAATTTAATATCAAAGGAGACCAAGATAAATATGTTACCGAACAGAACCTATTCACCTTATCTAAGTTATCGCCCTGTCTATGGTCATTTTCCAATTTCATATATCTACCATATAAACCCTATACACATTCAAAACTTTCCGAAGTACTCCACCCCTGATTACTTCCTACCACCTCATATACAGCATTCATATCCAGTTAGCAGTATTTATACAACTCCCTTTTATAAAAATTTCAACCATATAATAACAGCAAAAACATGGGATAACTAAGAAACTATATATACTCACTTAAAATAAAAACAGGCTCCCTATTTTTATTCATTTCACGTACACGCTCCGGAGTAAGATCGTTGGGTATATTTTTTCGTTTTCCACCTCGCTCTTTCGGGTGTATATCAAGGTATCTACCCAGTTGGTGTAATTCTTGACCAGTCGGGCAGTTTTTACAAACACTAATACTAAAACACGCATTATCTGAACGATTGTAATAACAACGTCTGTATTTCTGCTCTATGATATCGCCAATTTCGTATGTGATTTGGATGCATTCTACTTTCGTTTCACTCATTAACCGAATTATTTCACATACACTATTCACTATCGATGCCAATCTTCTCTTCATCCCTTGAATAATTTTTCCAAATCAATACATACTACTTCCAAGCCACTTAATCCACGGCTGGTACTTCTTTCTATTGTTACAGTAGTAACCAGGTAGGTTCGTCACTTATCTGCTTTCTCTGTATATTTTTTAAAATATCGAAAATACTACCTACAAGCTGTTTGAACTAGCAGCTTCACTCTTCTTAAAATGGGACAGCAATTTATCACAATTGACTAACTCATTCGAATTGCTGGCAGACAACCAAAATTGTTGTCTGCTTTTTGTATGGGATTTTTTATTTTGCATATACTACTTTTGAGCCTGTTTACCAATGCAAGCCATTTGGGTGTTTTGAATTCCGACTAAGCTTTTTTTGTTGCATAGATTATTACATCTTTGACAACACTGGTTAAAAGCGCGTTTTCTGGTTATTCGTAGTTCTAATCCAGAATAATTTTTCTCCTAAAAAGGACGGCAGGTACGACTGCTCGTCCTTTTTTACTTATATCGCATACTTTCCCTTTTGACAGCTATGAACTACATTACCCTCATCATCATAGTAAGCAATCTCCCAATAAGGATGGCAGTTGTACGGTTCTATTTCCCCATCGAACAAAACAAACAAATTAGAATACGAACTCACACATTCAATATGTATAAAAAAACAACGAGTACCTTATAAGGCACTCGTTGTTTTTTTATGCTCGATTCTCTTTTAACCACTTCGTAATAGCATCTAGCCTCGAAACATCAAAACGTCTTTCTTCACACACGTTTAAGCTGTTTAAACTTTTCACAATTTCTAATTCATTCGACTTTATACTTTTTGCTTCAATCAATTTACAGTACCCGTCTGTGACGGTATTTAAATTTTCATAATAACGCTGCAACTGTTTTGATATATGTAAATGTTTTTCAAAATTTCTTCTGCTTCTCGTCTCATCAAATTCTTTTCATTTTCTAAGTTCTTCATCATTCGTGTACAAATAAAAATATTGATCTGGAAAACCAATTTCTCTATTTATCATCTTTTCTTTATAAAAGTTTTCTATTAAAGATAACGGCTGATTAAATATATCAAAATGGAAACACCAATTATAACTAAGTGGCTGATAAATATCACCATCGAGTATTACTAACTCATATTGCTGCGACTTCTGCATTGCTATATTCCAGCGCTCTACTTGTTTTTCAAAATACCATGTTCTATGTTCATTTTTTGGTCTTTCAAATAATAGATTAACTTCAGGTATAATAAATGCACCGTAATTTTTTTCTAATTCACGACATGTTGTACTTTTACCAACAGCGCTCGCTCCCTCAAACGCTACAATCCCCATATTTTCTCCCTCTTTCATTAGCTAATATCTCGTTGTTTCACTTTTCGCCCCCATAACTGTTTCCATAAAACGATTGAAGCGATAGAAAGCATTATTGTTGTAATGATACTACCTTCAATACCAAATGAGCCTCCATGAAGCACTTCTGACCCATTTGTTACAGGTTTAAATAGCGGCGTTGAATATATCGTCATGCCACTAACTGCAAAACCATAGACGTTATATTGCGCCCAATTCCAAATGGAATGCCACGCGCATATCCCCCAAAGACTACTGTCTTTTAAAACGTAAAATGCTGCAAATACACCAACTAATATTATATTCGATATTGAAAGAATTGTAATACCTGGATTAAGTACATGAAGAAAACCAAATAAAAAGGACGTCACTATAATCCCAACCCATATACGACTTCTAACAGAAATAACTGGAAACAACCAGCCTCGTACAATAATTTCTTCCGTTGCACCTTGTATTAAAAAAGCAATTAAAGATCCTACAATACCAAATATGGCGGTTGCCGTAATTTGTTGCATTTGTAGTTTTACAATACCTGTTAATACAAGTACAATTACTGGTATTGAAATGAAGACAAATCCTATTAACGCACCTCTCAAATACTTTCTCATCCATTGCACTTTCCAAAAACCAATGGATGAAAATGACCTTTTCTCTACAAACCTAATCCATAAAAAAATAAAAAATATAGCCCCACCAAACGTTAATATCATCTCAATATTATTATAAATTGCCTTTACAAATGATGTATCTGCTTTCGGTAAAAACAGCATAAACAACATGAAAAATTCACCTAAAGTTAAAAATACAATTGCAAGTATAACAGCGAAAATAGGATGAACTTTTCTTCTTCCTTCTTTTGCTGCTTCAATTATTTTAAATTGTTTATTTAGCAATATTCTATCCTCCTTATTATTGTAATCATCTGTATTCTTAAAATATATATCGTTTCCCTTAAACATATTTTTTAAAATAAATGATTTTTGTTTGGAATAAATTCAGATTAGGAATAATATATAAATAAAAGAGATGTCTTCGTGCCTTTTACCAGTATCACCCAATTCATTCACTGGTATTACCAGCACTTGCTATTTCCCACCATTTGTTGTAAGATAGTAATTAAGGTCAATTTAGCACTATACTTTCTTTGCATATTATCAAGTATCAATCAGGAATGTTTTGTACTCCTTATGGATTTTTGATAATATGTGAACTTTTATTTTCAATCGAATAAGGCCGATCATATTGTAATCTTTTTAAATTTTAGGAGGCATTACCATGACATTAACAGGTAAAGTAAAATGGTTTAACAGCGAAAAAGGTTTCGGTTTCATCGAAGTTGCAGACGGTAGCGACGTATTCGTTCACTTCTCAGCTATCACTGGCGACGGCTTCAAATCTCTTGACGAAGGTCAAGAAGTTAGCTTCGAAGTTGAAGACGGTAACCGTGGACCTCAAGCTAAAAACGTTGTAAAGCTATAATTCAATCAATAAAAAGGTTGTTACCAGCTCGGTTAACAACCTTTTTAATATATAACTAAAAATTTTTACATAAAAGGAGTGGTTACATGTATCGCAATCGAAAGAACGATGTAGCAGAAGTACCACCAGAACAAACCCCTGTTTGGGAATGTGAATCAGAGGATTGTTTAGGATGGATGAGAAAGAACTTTTCATTTGAAGAAGAGCCTAAATGCCCTTTATGTAAAAGTAGTATGAAAAGCGGAGAACGTTTATTACCTAAAATAGGTTGATTTTTACAAGCCCCTCTTATTTTAAATAAGAGGGGCTTTTTTATTAATAATGAATATCCTCTACATCTGTTCGTACAATAGAATACATTAATGCATCGTGTTGTTTATTTCCTTGATGAATGTATCCACGTAACAGCCCTTCTTGTTGAAAACCTAATTTAGATAACATATTACACGAAGTTATATTTTCAGGATATGTAATAGCTCCAATTCTAAATAAGCCTAAATCTCGAAATCCATAAGTAATAATCTCCCTGGCTGCTTCAGAAGCATAACCATTCCCCCAATAACGAGGATGCAAATCATATCCAATCTCTGAGCGTTTACTCCAAAGTTGTAAATTATTTAATCCAATTGTTCCTACTAATTTATTTGTGTCTTTTAATACAATCCCCCAACGCATTGCCTTTTTCTCAAAGTAATTTTTTGAAAAAGATTCAATCATACGTGAAGCTTGTCCAAACTCAGTAAAAGAATTCATACCGTAATAACACGTTACCTCATCTAATGAGAATATTTCATATATTTTTTGACAATAAGATTGTTCTATTTCAACTAAGCGCAAGCGTTCTGTTTCTAACATAGGAAATACCATAGGATCACTCCTTTCTCTCTACTCATTTATTATAGCAGAAAAAGTATTTATAATTAGGAAAGTCCTTAATGTCCCACAAATCAAATATTTCTAGCGATGTTTATCCTATTAATAATATATAACTTCGTTGTATTTATTAATTCCCCTCTAAAAACCACCCCTAATTTATACCCTCTCATGTTAAAATATAGAAAAACAGTAAATATTTCTTACGGAGGTGCTTAAACTTTATGTATATTTTCATTGGCTTATCCCTCTTGCTCATTTTACTCATTTTTTTATTCGCAAAAAAATTCACACCAAACTCATTTATGATGACAAGTTTTAAAGGAAATAGCTTTAAGACATTTTCAGTTGGTATATTAATCGCTGCCACACTCTCTCTTTCATACGGAATGTATCACGCAGCAACATATCAACCTAGATATTTAGATATTAAATTGCAAAATCAAAATTTCACTGTTTTTGGTAATGTTGGTGAGTTTGGTTATTTCTCAGAAGAATTACTAAAAAAAGATGCAGAAGTTGAACTGTATTTTGTCTCTTGGGAAACAATACAATTAAATAATCCAGAAATAATAGTAGACTACCCTTCAGGTAAACAGGAAACATGGAAGCCTAATATAACATTAATTCCTACAAATAAATTAAAAGAAAAACATAGTATTAAAGAACTTTATCGGCTCTCACCGTATTCATTTGAAGAATCTGGAAAAATAACATTAACTATTAAAGAGAATAAAGCCAATCATAAAAAGATTGCAATTAATGTTAAATAATTACAAATAAAATGTCCCTCCATTATGTTGGAGGGACATTTTATTTACATATGTATTCAATATTATTATTTTGACTGTTCATTCAATGTCGTAATTATTTCATTGGCAGTATTCTTTCCGTTTCCAATACAAGCACCAATTCCTACACCGTAATATGAAGCACCAGCTAAGTATACATTAGGATAAAGCACGGCCAATTTTTCTTGTAATGATTGAACAGCTTGATTATGTTCTAAATGATATTTCGGCATTAAATCTTTCCAATTTGTAACTTCAATTACTTCCGGTTCACCTTTAATTCCGAGGCTCTTTTCAATATCATATAAAGCAACTCGTACTAATTCTTCTTCACTATAACTTTTGATCGTTTCATATACTGGATTAGTGCTCTTATAAAACATTCTTACTAATAGCTTTTGTTTACCAGATGTATGTTTCCACTTCCTGCTTGTCCATGTGCAAGCATCACAATGTAAATCACTGTTTTCCGTTACGATAAAACCTGTGCCGTCAGCCGGTAGTTGTTCATCTAGTATGTCAAAACCTAAGTAAATACTTAAAAGCGATGAATTTTTAAATTTATTAAAATGCTCATTTAACTCATTAGACTGTAATAACGTTTGTGCGATATCATGTGGAGCTGCTAAAACGACATAATCAGCTTGTACTGTCTCATGATTTGCAAAAGAAACCTCATACCGATCCCCTTTTTTACTTATCACTGTTGTTACAGCACCTTTATAAATGACAGTCTCCGTCAGCACTTCTTCTAAGCGATTAATAATCGTAGATAGTCCACTTTTAAATGATACAAACTTTTTATTTCCTGCTGACTGAAATTGTTTTTTATTCTCTTCAAAACCTTTAATAATACTTCCGTATTTATTTTTATACTCAAGTAAATATGGTAACGTAGATGCCATTGTAAGCTCATTCAATTTACCAGAATATACACCTGAAAGCACAGGTGCAATTTGTCTTTCCACTAATTCTTTCCCTAAAAAGCTTTCTAAAAATACAGCAAGTGATGTATCCTTTGTAAACTCCTTATTTTTCGTAATAAAATCTTTTAAAGCAACGATTTTCCCTTTTTTTGAGACTAGCGTACTGCTAAATAATGATTCAACACTCATAGGAATCCCAAATATAGTGTCAGCAGGAATTGGATGTAATATGTTATCAGAGTATATGTAAGAAATACCTGTTTCGTTATATACCATTTCATTTTCTAAATTTAAATCTTTTACAAGCGGCAAAACATGTTCATTACGAGCTACAATAGAATCTGCTCCAGATTCCATAATAAAATCATTTTCTTCCACACTGTGGATTTTACCACCTAAATACTCTTCTTTCTCAATAAGGATTAAATTTAAATCTATATTATAATCCTTCTTTAATTTTTCTAAATAAAACATAGTAGAAAGTCCAGTAATACCTCCACCGATGACAACGACTGTTTTCATATTTGCTGCGCCCCTAACCGATACAATTAATAATTCCTTTATTATTATAACCAAAAATTATCATAGTCGACTAGCAGCTTGCGCATTCTGTAAGAAATTAGACAATATATATGAATAAAAAAGAACTATAACATATTCAACTCACGTCATAGTTCTTTCTATTTTAAAAACATAAACCAGTTTATTAATTTGTCAATTTCTTGGCTGAGTGCTATTACTTTTTCATGTTGAAGTCCATAATTTGAGACTAGATTCAATAATTCTTCTTTTTTCAATTCAATTATTTTTTCTAACTTCACTAATTCCATGTCGTCTTTATTCGCTCCAATTTCAAAATATATGTATTTTAGTATAGCCTACTTACATAATAAGTAAAAGTCTCATACTAATGTAAAATCTTACATATTTGAAAAAACAATATACTACTAACAAAAAAAGAGACTTAAACTAAGCCTATTATTACAGGTCATTATAATTTTCTACCATTTTTTATAAATATGTTAGTTTATGAATGTGTACCATTTACTATTAATTTAAAGTTAGACACTTTTACTCATTAATAATACAACAGAATTTCTCAAATGTTTTATCTTTATATTCTGGAACCCTTGTTAAGTGATCAAAATAACTATATGAAAATTTAAATATGTGTCCAAAATCCCAATTAAATTCGCTGTAGTCTTTAAGCCAGAATGCATTATCTAGCGGAAGTGTATCAACTTGTTTTGCTTTTGTAAGAGGTAAACGATCTACAGGAGAATTCAATATTATTTGGGCATTCGGCATTAAATTGCGACTTTTTCTAAGTACATAAACTAGCTTTAATAGTGGTTTTATTCCTCGTTGAAATAATTCTATATGCCCTAAGTCATATAATATATTAATCGCATGTGAGAAGGTAAGCATATGACCAATTAAATCGTGATGTGATTCTGCCTTATATATAACATTAAATTCAGATAATTCATTTAAAATAAATTCAGATAATTGCTTTGGGTTTTTAATTTCGCTTTGAATCTCCTCATTATTTATAATTAGTTGCTTTACTTCTTTAGTTGTAAAACCAATCCAAGATCTACCGGGAATTGTTTTTTGAAACGATAATATAAGGTTTGCTATATTATTAATATCTTGCTCACTCCCCCAATGACTTAACTCCTTAATGGCTAGTAAACTTAAAGAAGCGTAAATTACATTATGACCAACCCAATGGAGTTCATCAATCGTTTGTTCCAAAGATTTAATTATCGTTTCTTCAGCACTTTGATAATCGACACCTTGTTTATTATCAATTGTTTCGCCTAACCTTTGCTTATGGAGCATCATTTTCGCTTGAGAATAAATGTTACAGGCAGTTTTTTCATCAATGTTATTGTTTTTCGTAAAAAAATAACTAGCAATGGCAGCTGCTCCGAAATGTGCATGCCAAATATCATTTGTTTCTTTTTTACATTGAGATATAATTGAAAGCCCATCTTTTAATACACTTATATTTTCCATCTCTCTTATCCCCTCTAAACCCTAATAAAAATGGTTTTTTAGCATCTACAAAGTCGGCAAAAAGCCAGGTGAAAACTCTTGAAAAGTTTCCTCCTTTACAGTTATAAATTAAAATTGCCCCTGTCGCTCAACAAGAATTAAATTTGCTTCTAATAATATTTTGAGATGATACTTATTCATCCCTAATGCAGTCTCAATCTTCCACAATTGTGTTTGTTTTGATCATGAAATAAATAACGAACAATCTCTCGTTTTACTCCTGCCAAAGCCTTAAAAATTTTCACTCTTTGTTTATCTGAATTATTTGGTTTGATAGTCATGGAACTATCTTATTTTTTTGTCAAATCTCTCATCTTCTTAAACATACAAAGTGAAAATCAAATGTGTATGTATTTATAGATAGTTGTTTTATTATACACGCGAATCTTTATGTAGTTGATACTTTCTATTATGTTACCACTTAGTATGTATCCTTAAGCTACTTCCTTAGCTTAACGAAGGTGTTAATACAAATAAGATGTGATTCATTTCATCACTCTTATTCAAAAATCTATGTTTCACGTTCGGTGGAATACGCACAACATCTCCTTCTTCTAAAAAATATTCATTCCCTTCCAATTCCACATACACTTCCCCTTTCATTACAACTGCAATTTCTTCCTTATCTTCGTGGGAATAGTGACTTTCTGTTGTATTTGCATATCCATTTAAATCCATCATTAACATTTCAATGCGAGCTTTCATAAAATCTGGTGTTAACACATCATAAACAATATGATCATTATTTTCTCGATATACTTTTTTTCGATCTTTCTTCTTAGAAATAAGTGAGTCTGTATCAATATCATTAATAAAAAGAGTAAACAGCGGTACATTTAATGCTTTCGCTATTAATTCCAATACATTTAAAGAAGGATTGGCATGTCCTCTTTCAATTTGACTAATAAGTGAAGTACTGATTCCTGCATAATCAGCAAATTCACGAATTGTCATATTATTTTTCTTACGATAACTTAAAACAGTTTGACCTAGCCGATAATGAATCATTGTTACAACTTCCTTTCGTCCATCATAATACATCTTTTGTCCCTTTTGTGCTGACATACTAAACAGTGGCAATTAATCCTTCCTTATTTCATCTTAGGCTTATATACTAACTTTTGTACATTATATTATATACAGTTCATTATAATAAACAAACAATCGGAGGGACAAACTTTGAAATCACCTATTCTTTCATATTTCATCTTATTTTTCGGCGTGTTCGCCTTATCTACTTCAGCAATCTTCGTAAAAATAGCAGATGCTCCTGCAGCAATCACTGCTTTTTATCGATTATTGTTTGCTACGGTAATTCTTTTACCGTTTCTAATATTTAATACAAACAATCGCAGCGAAATTCGCTCATTATCAAAAAAGCAATGGAGATTTGGACTCTTATCTGGATTATTTCTAGCAACTCATTATGTCCTATGGTTTGAATCATTACAGTATACTTCTGTAGCAAGTTCTACAGTTATCGTGACGTTACAACCTTTATTTTCAATGGTCGGTGGTTATTTTTTATTTAAGGAACGGTTTACGAAAGGTGCGATTGTAGGCTGCCTTATTGCCATTTCAGGAAGTATCGTAATTGGGTGGCAAGATTTTCAAATTAGTGGCGATGCTTTATATGGTGATATTTTAGCTTTTATTGCTGCTGGCGTCATAACAGCTTACTTTTTCATTAGTCAACATGTTCGTAAAGACCTATCCCTAATACCGTATTCGGTAATTAGTTATGGCAGCAGTTCACTCTTTCTCGGTTTATTTGCTTACACACAGCAGTCATCTTTCTTCAATTACTCTGCACAAACATGGTGGTCCTTTATAGGTCTAGCATTCATTGCAACGATTTTAGGGCAAACAATTTTCAATTGGTTATTAAAATGGATGAGCGCTACTGTTATCTCGATTAGCATTTTAGGAGAAACAATTGGAACTTGTATGCTAGCCTATTTCATTTTAGATGAAACAATTTCTTTACAGCAAGGACTAGGAATTCTACTTATTTTCATTGGATTAGCAATATTTTTATTACAACCGAAACAATTGAATCACAATTTATAAAGTGAAACTTTAATCAGTGGGGATTTTATTCATCCCCCGCTGATTATTAGCCTTCACCAATCGGGCGTTTACGGACAGTTTTTCTCCCTCATAACTTCTTTGATCCAGCCAAATTTTGAGATGGGAGTTTTACTGCCCACAAATAGCGGGATAAACAAGAAAAGCATGGCATTAGTTTGCCATGCTTTCCTTGTTTATTTATTATTGCGGAGATTGTTCCACCTGCTTTTGCTTTAGCCTTTGCTCCAATACATGAATCATAAAGAGGAAATGCTCTGCCTCTCTTGTAACATGATCAGCAAGCAATGGATTTATGACATTTCGAATTTGGCATGTTTGAATTAACTCTAATCCTGCTTTTTTGAAATTCCTTAACTCAACAGTAGCATTTTCACTATCTTTATTCATTTTTCCTATAATCGGATATGTCGGTTCTTTTTGATATAACATCGATTCAACATCTCTAGCTTGATTAAGAAGAATTTCAAAATCATCTCCAAATTTCAACGCTGTATGAACAAGATTTCTCTCCGATTGATCCAGTAATGAAGCAATAAAACGTGAGTGTTCCATCATAATTCGTAACCAGAAAACATTCTCGCTAATAATCGCATCTTGAATAGGATCCATCTTGCCTTCATTAAACTTTTGAAGTGTCCGCATAAAATATTCCGCTTCTCGTGCAACATGATCCACTAAAAGTGGAAAATTAAACCCTTTC
Organism: Bacillus sp. SRB_331; assembly: GCF_003264175.1. Lineage (NCBI taxonomy): Bacteria > Bacillati > Bacillota > Bacilli > Caryophanales > Bacillaceae > Bacillus > Bacillus sp. SRB_331. The sequence continues at coordinate 20,806 of NZ_NADV01000021.1, forward strand.
ACTTTACAATTGATGATTAAAATTAGTAAGTTTCTTTTATAATTACGAAAAGCATACACTAACTGAATGCTCTCTTCATTTAATTGCCTTACCGCTTGAACAGTTTGTGGAATAGTAAATGCTTTTTGCAGCTGCCTATCAAACTGATTATAAAACTGTTCTACTTGCTGAATTAAATTTTTATCGTTACGATTAAACCCCTCACCAAGAAACAAAGCATGCTCTTTCATAATACGTAACCAAAATCTATTTTCAGTTATAGATCGTTCAATAAATAATTGTTCTGTTAATGATTCAGATGGAGCTGCTTTCAATTCCGGTGGCAACAGCATAGCTCGCTGTGGGTCCATAATAAAATGTCCAGGAATAGGTTGGTCTGTCGACATTACAATCACTCCTTGTTCCTTGAATGCTCAATTATACTGTGTATGAAAATAAATAAAATTTAAATATACTTATGCAATCGTTTTTTCAAGGTTTTTGAAATTTCCACATATGCATTCCCCTTGCACATAGAAATAGATTCTATTAAGTCATATGCTTTCCGGATTGAGATGATTCCTAATGCTTCATCCTTTAAAACATCCTTTAAATAAAAATTGCTCTTTATTTTTAATAAACTAAAAAAAGTATGGCGTCCTTTTGCCATACTTTTTTCAAAACAAATCGATATTTCTGTTCAATTTACACCCCTATTTATTATGTACAATCAAACCATTTGGTCTAAAACGACTCATCATGATTTCGTTAACAAAATTCCCATGAGCCTTCAAATTCCCAACCTTTACACCCTCTTCGATAAATCCAAATTTTTCATATAATACTTTGGCTCTAGGATTCGTTTCTAATACACCAAGTTCCACTCGTTCTAACATTAGCCAATTATCAGCTAAATCAAGCATTTTTGTAAGAAGTGCTTTTCCAATTCCTTTATTGTGATACTCACTATCTACTCCGATGAATAAATCACCCGAGTGAGATCTTCGCCCTGGACTTTGGGTTAAACCGACAAATCCAACAACTTCTCCATCATATTCTGCTACAAATTCAAATTGATTCTGTGCTAAATTTCGAATTCTATTCTCCATTGCATCTACACGCATACTAGGTAGGAAAACCATATATGGTAAAACATCATCTTGAATGCATATACGATGAATTGCTCTAGCATCTTGTGTTTCTACTGCTCTAACGTTAATCTCCATCTTTTTCCCCTCCATTCAAATATTCATATTCTAATATCCCATATTAAAATCCTGCCAACCCTTATTTCTTTGTGTTATTTTTATATAATTATTTCGATATAATATTCGCTTTTTGAACATCATCTCTTATATTCCCTCTCGTTCAAAATGAAAAAATCACTTAGAATATGCTAAGTGATTTTTTATTTAATTTTTTACCCTATTATACAACTCAAGCAGTTCTTCTACTGAAATACCATTTATTTTCATACCAGTAATATCACAATTTTCTATTTCAATATTTTTCAGATTACTACTACGTATTGTAGTACTTTCCAAATCACATCTATCAAAAGAAATAGGATCTTTATCCTCTCCAAGGCTTGTACCTTTAAATTGTACTCCACCTAGAGTCACCAAACTAAATTTACTTCCAGAAAGATTTAAATCTACGTATGAAGAATTTCTAAAATTTATATTTCTAAACTTTGATTGACTTCCATTACAATTACTCATAATCATATTCATTACATTGCTACTAACAAATGAACCATTTTTTAAATTTACTTGATAATACTCTGTATTTGCTAAATTACAGTTTTCATATTGACTATTTTTTATATCTTCATTTTTAACTAATGTATCTTTGGGTGAAGCAGTCTTTATTCTTTTCACGTAACAATAATATGCTATTTTACTTGTTACTAACCTTAAATCCCCCTAATAAAATAGCGTTTCCATTATAACTTTTCACCTTTTAACTGGACAAGCATATATTATTGTATGGAGGCATCCACTTATAGAAATCTACCTTTCTTGTCAAAGAGCATGCTTATATGCGTGCTCTTTTTGATTGTATATAAAGACTTCACATACATTAAAAACGTACATACAATAATCATGATCATCTCATTATTAATCATTGAGTATCATTTTCGATACACTCCTTGGTCATAGAGCGCCTTTCTCCCAGGGCGCTCTTTAATTTTCAAATTAGGATTTTGTTTAATTTTTTCATTTTCACTGGACAGCTCATTAATCCTTAATCTATTATCCCCCACCACTAATTTCCAATAGCCTGTACATAGTTACATCCAATTTGGTATACTACAGATAAGGTAGTCAGAAAGGTGATGATGTTATGTACCAACAACAAAACAATAGGGATCGTGACCAAGAAATCATGTTTTCTATGCAGGGTGTCCCAACAAACAAAGCAAACATGAGTCAATTACCTAAATGGATTAGAATATTCGGCTATAGTGCATTTACCTTTATAGCATTAAGCGGTGTATCGCTGTTGATTTTAAGCTTGATTATGGATTAAGTTAATTTATATAAAATATACTTATGTGAAGAATCAAACAGGACATGCTATGGTGACTAAATCCATGCTATGTCCCTTTTTTACATGCATCTCCTCATAGTGACATAAGCACTGTTCTTTTTATATCCCTGTTCCTGGGTCTTTTATGTATCCTCTACCTCCCCTGGGTCATACATCCCCATTCCGCCTCCTGGGTCTGGTGATTCTTTTGAGTAAAATAACATCAATACCATCCTACTGAATCAGTCGAATTTTTCAAACCTCTACCTTTGATTTAGATTTAATTACTTGTAACGGTTTAGGGAACGTCACAACAAGAACTACTTTTGCAAGAAACTATGGAAAAATAATTCAAAATGCTGAGATTAAAAAAATTAAATTTCATGATATAAGACATACACATGCAACGTTATTATTAAAACAAGGAGTGCATCCAAAAGTTGTTAGTGAACATTTGGGTCATACTGATATCTCTATGACTTTAAGGATGTACTCTCATGTCTTACCAAATATGCAAGAAGATGCAGTGAAAATATTCGCAAAGAGTATATTTTGATATATATTTGCAAAATGTTTGCAAATATATATCAAAACGCTCGAAAACGTTGATTTAAAGGGATTTATAGTACGAATGTTTTAAAATAAAGAATATTAAAACGAAATATTTATCTTCTTATTCATTCAGTTCATACACTACTTCCCTCTACACAATAAAAAGCTCTGCAGCATATTTATTAACATGTTCATGCTTCAGAGCTATTGTTACTTTCATGGTGTTTATTAAGCACCTTCCGTACCATAGTCTTCAATGGTTAGCTTAACATTATATTTAATTGGCGCCTTACTAAACACTTTATCCCAATCCTTTTCAACTTTCTTCCATACTTTTGGATACTCGATTTTCAAACTAGTATTAAAGCCAGCAACATCAGTTTTATATTCCTTTTGAATTTTTTGTAATGTATGCTTCACTAATCGCTTCACTTCTTGTTGGGCAGATTGCTCCGTCCTTTTGAGAAATGTATTTTTAAAAGCTTCCTCTGATTCAGACCAGTTTTCGGATAGCCGTCCCACAGACTGCACATTGACATCGAATGAGATTTTATCCCCTTTAACATGGGGCGTAATTTTACTTTTCATAGATTTCACTTCATACATAACTAATTTTTTCGTCTTTTTATCATAACTTTTCACTAAGCCACTTTTCCCTTTTGCAGTGATCCACATTAAGCCTTCTAATTCATTTTCATTCAAAAATCCACGAAGTTTTTTTGTACGCCCTTTAATTACAGCAGCACCTACATATTTCACTTCTCCGTTTATAGAAATCACATTTGGTAAAAGAAAACTCGCCCCGGATTTCACCTTTCCTGGTAGTTTTGCAAGTGGCATCGGCGGTAAAATTCGTGAGGATCTATATTGATTATCCTCGATTTCAATCAAGCGAAATGCAGGAATTTCTCCTGATTCCTTTGATTTTAACACATCACTAGCTAGCCCTTTACTAACCATAATAAAGCAACTAGGTCTCATCTCATTATCACGAACATAGATATCCAATAACTGCGTTAAATTATATGTTCGGGCGATACTTTCACTTACAACTATTACTTTCGTATGATGAAAAATGATAGGCCTTTGCCTTCTTAATGCAACTTCACGTATTGATTGATGAAGAGAATCTCCTGTTTCTGCAACATTCATATAAGCCTTTTGTTGTGATACCCCACCTTTTCCTCCGTCTGATGATGATTGTGCTTTAACGAATTGATAAGTGGTTGTTATTAAATTCCTCTTTTTATATCCGCCGCCCTTTTCTTCAATTTCTTTCTCAATCTTTGTTTCTTTTTCTTTATCTATTGCTAAACCTACGGCGAAACCTAACTCCTCAATTTCATGACTACTCCAGCAGCCTGTAAGTAATAAGAGAAAAACGATTGACGTTATTCTTATAATAATTTTTCTACCTTTAACATTTTGGTTCATGCCTTTTTTTCCTCCCCTTCGAAATCATAAGGAGAAGAAACGGGAGAATACCAAATAATATTATCGCTGCGTTACTGATCAAATTTCCAAATTCAAATAACTCATTTATGTTTTTTGGAACTTTAGCAACGATATATATGACTGGGAGTAATCCATACAAGAAGGAATGAATATTTTTATTAAAGAGCTGCGCTAACCCTAAAGCAGCTGCATAATAACAAATTGTATATGTTGCAAAGATTTGCATAATCCATATCACTAGTAACAAAGATTCAAACCGTTCAAAAATTAAGCCTTGAATTTCAAAACTTCTCATAAGGTCAATTGTAGGCCATGTTCTCATCAATACCCCATCAATAGAAAATGCACCAATAACCATTACAACTGTAATGACATAAAAAAGTAAAGGAATCATAGTGCTAATTATTACAACCCTTACACCTTGAGATGGCTTCTTCATAAATGCTAATAGTAACAACATAATTTCCGCTCCCGAATATGCCATAGTTGTTGTTTTTAGGCCTTTTAGTGCAGGAACAATCCCTAACCCTAATACCGGACGAAGATTATCGAGTTCAAATATTCCTACACTCATAAAAGATGTCACTAAAAAAATGAAAACTGTAATTGGAAAAATAATTTCAAATAAACGCGCTATCGCATTTATTCCACCTAAATTTAAATAAAGACTTATCCACATAAATGGCATAATAATAGCCCAGTCAGGCGTACCTTCTAGTAGAAAGAAACTTGTTATACCTTCCAACGTTCTTAGTTCAAATGAAGCGAGTGTAAAAAAGTAACCGATAATCAATAAACTAATTAACACTCCAAGCCATTTCCCTACAAGTTCTTGGCTATATTGATAAAATGTTTTTTCAGGAAATTGTTGACTTAACTTCACGATAATTACACCCGCAACCATCGCAATTAATCCACCTAAAATAACAGTTATCCAAACATCAGGTGTATTCACTTTCTCAGCCGCGGTTCTAGGTAAAGTGAGAATTCCGATAGCAAGTATATAATTGATAAGTATAACTACTGCTTGTGAAGTAGGAATTTTATCCTTTGAGTTCGTAATCATTCCTCTTCACTTCCTTTCCGTACATAGTCTTTTAATTTCAACATTTTCGGACGCCGCTTCATCATCTGAATTGGCATACGAAACATAAAATCCTTCCAATCGCTAAATTGATATAAGACAGCTGGACTAGCATAAGGCACACCAAAACTCTTAAGCCTTGCGACATGACTACATATAAAGAGGAAAAACAGAATAACTCCATATAATCCAAATATTGCAGCAAAAAACATAGCTACAAAGCGAAGAATACGTAATGGAATTGCTGTACTATAATGAGAAAGTGCAAAAGAAGAAATAGCCGTGGTTGCCACAACAATTACCATTATTGGACTCACAATTCCAGCTGATACAGCAGCTTGCCCAATGATTAATCCCCCTACAATTCCCATTGCTGAACCAATCGGCTTAGGGAGTCGTAACCCTGCTTCTCGTAAAATTTCAATAGCAATTTCCATAAATAACCCTTCTATAATTGCAGGAAACGGAACGCCTTCCCGCCCTCCTATAATTGAAATTGCTAACTTAGTCGGAATCAACCCTGGATGAAATGAAATATACAGGGCCGGGGCAAACAAGGAAATAGCAGCTGTGCCAAAGCGCAATAAGCGAATAAGCGTACCTGGTATCCAACGTTCATAATAATCTTCTGGTGATTGCATCATCATGCTAAATGTAACTGGAACAATTAATGCAAAAGGTGTTCCATCCAATAAAATTGCAACCCTTCCTTCCATTAATGCAGCAATAACTTTATCCGGACGTTCCGTACTCTGTACTTGCGGAAAAGGACTAAGATAATTATCTTCAATAAGTTGTTCTACATAACCTGACTCTGGCACATTATCAATATTAATTTTCTTAATTCTCTTCTTAACTTCTTCTACTAATTCCGGATCAGCAATCTCTTTCATAAAGGCAACAACCAATTCTTTTTTTGCTCGTTCTCCCACATGAAACTTTATTAAAGATAATCCTTCGTTTTCACCATGTAACCGTAACAAAGCAGTATTATCCGACAAAACTTCTGTGAATCCTACCCGTGGACCTCTGACCGATCCCTCTGATACTGGCTCTTCAACATTACGCGTTTTTCCTTTCTTTGTATTAAGTATGAATACATCTGACAATCCATCAATTAATAATGCTGTTGAACCAATTAACACTTTGGACATCATTTTTTGGACAGATTGCACCTCTTCCAATCCACTAATAGGAAGAACTCGGTTTTTAATAAACTCTTTTGAAACTCTTTCTTCCTTATAAGATGATTCATCTTTATACTCATCAAAAAAATTACACATTAATGATTTCATAATGTGCATATCAATAAGATCTTTATCTGACAGCCCTTCTAAAAAAACAAGAACTGGGCGGATGCTAGTCCCACCGATGTTAAACTCTCTACAATAAACGTCCGAATTATCAAGAGCCTCTTTTTTTATAACCTCTAAATCTAAATTGAAATCACCTGTAAAATAGGCTTCAGGAACTTTAGTAGGCTCATCTTCATATGTATTACTTTGATCTTTGCTTTGATTAACCATTGAATCTTGAGCTTTCACCTTCATCACTCTTTCTCCAAAAAACCTTCTTATACCACTCTTCTTTACATATCAATATTGGTTTCACTTGAATGTAGTTCGTTATATTATTCCTTTTCTAATGTGCGAATCCAACTAAAAAATCTTGAAATTATATATGGAATGAATAGTACGATAAAGGCTTGTATAAAAACTTTCCACTCAGGTACATACAAAACAATCATGTCCCACATTTTAATCATCCTATAATAATACATATTCTTAGAAATTCCTCACTTATTTGGAATTTCTTATAAATTATTATGTCTGAGAAGAAAAATTTTAATGCACTTAAAACTTCATTTTATATTTCATCTATATTTTTCATTGCATATTCAAAATGGAATTCGTTTATCTGTCCAATAAATAATAAAAAAGGTTGCCTTAAAATCAGTTTTACTGATTTCATCGGCAACCTTCTTTTTATAAATTATCTTCTTTTTGTAATTGCTTTTCTTCTTTCCAAAGCTTTCCTGGCCAAAAAGCGAAGCGTCCTAAAACGACTGTAATCGCAGGCACAAGAAGCGGTCTTACAATAAATGTATCTAGCAATACACCGATTGCTGTCACAATACCGAATTGAACAAGAACTTGAATTGGCAATGTACCTAATACTGCAAATGTTCCTGCTAAAATTAAACCTGCGGATGTAATTACACTACCTGTTTGTATAACACCATTTTTTACTGCATCCAAGTGATTTTGTTTCTTTCTGTTTTTCCATATTTCTGAAACCATAAAGATATTATAATCTTCACCTAAAGCAACTAAAAATACGAATGCATATAACGGGATTGCCCCTTGTATCGCCGGAGTTCCCATTCCGAAATGAAGTAATATCCACCCCGCTCCTAATGCAGAGAAGAATGATAAAACGACAGTTACAATTAAGTAAATCATCGCAACGATAGAACGTAAGTAAACGAGTAAAAGTAAAGCTATGATACCAATCATAACAGGAATGATAACCGATTCATCACGTTCAGTAATTTGTTTTGTATCATATAATGAAGCTGTTTCTCCTCCAATCCACAATTGATTTTCAGCATTACTAATCCCAGCATCTTTCAATACTTTTTCTACACTACTTTCCAATTTAGGGATTTGATCTAATGCTTCAATAGAGTAAGGATTTTCCGCTAAAGAAACTTCATACATTTGTATTTGATTATTTTCTTTGCCCTTCATTGGTTCTTTCACTTTTTTAATAAAAGATAATTTCTCTATTTCTTGTTTAATAGGTAAATCTTTTCCTTTTGAATCAACTACAATCTTTACTGGTGCTAATTCTCCAGCTGAAAAATGATCCGTAATTAATGTAAATCCTTCGCGTGATGGCATATCTTTCGGGAATGATTCTAATAAGTCGTACGTGTATTGAATACGCGGTACAAATGAAGCCAAGCCTCCTAATAAAAATACGGTTAGCATAATAATTGTCCACGGTTTACGTACAACAATATCCCCAAGTTTTTTACTAAAGAACCCTTTAGTATTTTTTACTTTTACTACTTTCTTTTTCTTTCTTGCAAACTCTTCATTCATTTCAGCTGTTCTCGGTATGAACGGGAAAAATGCAACTCTACCGAAAATTAATAATAATGCTGGAAGAATCGTTAAAGCAGCGATTCCCATAATGAAAACAGCCACACTAAATGGAACTGCGAATCGATGAAAAGCTCCATATTGAGCAAGTAATAACGTTCCTAACCCTAGTACTACAGTTAGTGCACTCATTATAATTGCTCCACCTGATGCTTTTATTGCAAGTTGTAATGCTTTATACTTACTTTTCTCTTCTAATAAGTACTCTCTATATCTTGAAATAAGAAATAGACAATAATCTGTTCCTGCCCCAAACAGTAAAACTGTCATAATCGATATAGCTTGCGCGTCTACTTTAATCCATCCATGATTGGCTAAAAAACCAAGTGTCGGACTAATAATACCGTACGCAAATCCAACAACAATTATAGGTAAAATTGCTAAAATTGGTGAGCGATACAATAAAATTAATAAAACTAATACGAGAAGTACAGTAGCAACTAATAATTTCACATCTGCTTGACTAAATAAACTAACCGCATCCGTTTGAATACCTACAGGTCCGGATAATCGAACATGTAAACCAGAGTCGGTAATTTTTTGTTTGAATGGATCTTCATCCACTTTACTATTCACTATTTTTCGTAACTCTTCTAAATTACTTTTTAATACATCTGTTCCTGCAGATTTATTAAAAAATATTGGTGTGACAAATGATGTACCATCTTTTGATGCACTTTTTGATAATACTTGCTCTGGAATTGTATCAAATGGTGGTAACAATGATTGTTCTTTTAAAGGGTCCGTTTTTAACTCTTTATAAACGTCCTGTATTAATTTGTAGTCTTTTGACTCTAATCCACCATCCCGATGCCATACAACTAACAACGGGTTTCCTGCATTATTAGGAAATTCTTTTTTCATAAGTGCTTCAGCTTGCTGTGACATAGCTGTTTCAGGTAAATTTTTCGGATTCGGTTCTTTCGTACTGTTTACTTGTGGTAACGTAAATGAAAGTACTAATGTAATAAGAATCCATACCGATAAAGTTATCCATTGCGTATTCTTCCCTGCTACAAGCCTCCCTAACATATGTAACGGGTGCTTTTTCATAAAACCCCACCTTCCTTTTTCCCTCCAATATTAATTATATATACTGGTCGGTTAATTAATCAAGAATGATTAAAAAATTATGTTATAATTATCTCAATAATAAATGTCAGGAGCGAATGTATTTGGATCAAAAACAACGTCCTCTCGGAAGGCCTCGTCAAAATAAAAATACAAAGTCTACAAAAGAAATCATTTTAGAAGTTGCAACTAGGTTATTTCTCACTCAAAATTATCAAGTTGTTTCAATGGATGAGGTCGCGAAAGAATGTGGAGTTACAAAAGCAACTGTCTACTATTACTATTCAACAAAAGCTGATCTATTTACCGCTACTATGATTCAAATGATGGTGCGCATAAGAGAAAATATGGATCAAATACTCTCTACGAATAAAACTTTGGAAGAAAGATTATTGAACTTTGCTACAGTATACTTACACGCAACGATGGATATTGATATGAATAATTTTATGAAAGATGCAAAACTTTCTTTATCTGAAGAGCAATTAAAGGAATTAAAAAATGCCGAGGATAACATGTATGAAGTGTTGGAAAAAGCGCTAGATAACGCAATTCTCCTTGGAGAAATTCCTAAAGGAAATCCTAAATTTGCTGCCCATGCTTTCGTCGCTTTATTATCAATCGGGAATTTTAAAGATGAGAATCACAATCCTACTCTTGCAAATATAGATGAATTAGCAAAAGAAATCGTTTCGTTTTATTGGAATGGATTAAGTCATCAAAATTAAATTGATTATATTTAATAAAGAGCACATTTGAAATTCCTTCAAACATGCTCTTTATTAATTTAAGGGTTTTATTTATATACTAGCAATTAAATTATACTTTAGCACCGATTAACAAAAAATTCTTATCTATAGCTCTTGAATTTGTGCATTTATATTCCCCTTACTTAATCCACCATGGTAACAAACTACAGAATCAATTTCTAGATTTAAATACTTCTTCAAAGAATTTTGCGCTTCTTTTATATCCAAAGTAGTTGGGGCATGAATTCCCCCTAAAATTCCGTTTACACTATACATTGAATCCCCAGCGATAAGAGTTTTACTTTGTCTCAAATATAAACTAATATGACCAGGAGTGTGCCCTGGGGTATGAATAATAAGAATACCACCGCAATATGGAAGTTCTTGGCCTTCAACCAAAGTATCATCCACTTTTCCTTTTGGTGGATTCTGTACTTGTGCATCCTTCAACAAAGGTAACTCCCCCTCGATATATGGCTTATCTAGATCGTGAGCATAGACTTTTATATTACTTCCACAGTTTTGTAATAGTTCAGGAAGACTACCTATATGATCTATATCTTGATGCGTCAAAATCACGGCTTTTAGTTTATCAAACGATACTCCAACCTTACCCATTTCTATTCGTATATCTTCAATTTGTCCAGGAAATCCAGTATCTATTAAAACTGCCATTTCATCATCCCATAAAAGAATTGGGTGAATAATATACTCTTGAAATTCAAGATGTAACATCTCTACCCCTTTAGCAATCTCCATAACATTATTCTCCTTTATAACGAAATTTTTGAAATCTAAAAATTGGCCTGATAAACAAGTAATTCTAAATTACAAAGCCCCGCTATCGTTTAATATGTTTCGTCATACCAATCGAAAATTCCTCAAATCCAATTGATTCATAGTAAGATTTTAAATCTTCAACACACATAAGTTGTGGAATAACTCGTTTTTGTTCACAGTGCCGGATTAATCGTTCCACTATTTCCTTTCCAATGCCCATGGACTGATACTCGGGCATTACACATACACCGCAAATAATGCCCGTTATTACACCATCTGATATTACTCGTCCCATCCCAATTAATTGTTGCTCTTTAAAAGCATATATCACATACCAACTTTGTTTACACATTTGCTCTAACTCGTTAACCGATAATTCAAGAGAATTCCATCCTAAAGATTCATACATAGTTAATAATTCATTGAAATCTTTAGGGGGTTCAATCGTGTAATTTAAAATAGTTTTCATGTAAATACTCCTTATCATCCTTTTTGTTTTTATTCCATAAAATTTTTGACCGTTGTTAAACTGACTAGAACAATACTTCAATAAAAAAAAATGAAACTCCTTCTCTTTAAAAACATAAGGAACTTAATAAGATTGGTACCATATATATTTCTCTATTTAATATTTGTTTAATATATCAACTAATGGTGAGTATAAAATATATACATTTCAACCATCACCAAATACTGAATCTAAATTACAATTATAAGAAAAAAAAGGTATCTCATCTTTGTGAGATACCTTCTTTTATATCAATCCATCATTATATTATCAACCAAAAATCATACAGCTACATACGATAAGAACAAACAAAACTAATAAACTATTTGAGAAATAACCCATAGAATACTACCCCTTTATTTCATTATGTAAAAGATTTTACCATAAAATTATTAATAGTATAATGACTGAAAAAGACATTGGCTTCATTAGTTTTTTATGTATAAAGTAATATTTTATAATCTTTCTACTCACCGCTCATAAAAAACTTTAACTTTTCCTCTACTGCATCTCTCACGATTTAAATAACATTGATATTAGTAAATAAACAATTACTAATATCAATGTTATTATTTGATTTTAAGTAAAAATAGTAATAAAATAATTACTAAATTGATAAAGGACACGAAAAATAATGACTAATAAAGAATTAATAAACGAATACATGAATTTATTATTAAATATGTCAGGTACTTTCAAATTATTATCAGAGAAATCCACTGAATTTACACATTTAGAGCAACACATAGTTGAGTATATTGCCCAGCAAAAAGTCGCTGTAAATTTAAAAATGATTGCTAGTTATTTAAACATACCTAAACAACAATTAAGTGTAACCGTTCGTAATTTAGAGCAAAACGGATACATTGTAAAAAAACAAGATACAGTAGATAAACGAGCTGTTTTAATTTCCTTAACAGATAAAGCTGAAAAAGTACATTATGAAAGATGGAAACAAATTTATAATAATTTCACTAGTAATCTTGAAAAACTCAGTGAAGAAGATCAACGTGATTTAACTTATGGACTGTATAAATCAAATAAAATGCTATCAAAAATGCTAAATAACGACTAATCATATATATATGATATTTTTTTATTATTAAATGGAGGACGTTTCATGGTTAAAGAAATAGATTTACAATCAGTTCAAAGTACTATGCTTATTCCACTATGGGGACGAGCATATGGTAGTGAAAAAAACAAGGATATTTTAGATGATACGGAAGCTATTCGGATTATTAAAGAATGCGACTTTGATTTCTCTAAAATAGCAGATACATTTGGCGAATATGGATGTATCACTTACATTACCCGTGCAAGAAAAATAGACGATACTATTAAACAATTTATTAGAAAACATCCGAATGCTACTATAGTAAATATCGGTTCTGGACTAGACACTACTTTTTCAAGAATTGATAACGGTACTATACAGTGGTATAACCTTGATTTGCCTGATGCGATCGCTTTCCGCAAAACATTAATTGAAGATACACCACGAAATATAAGCATTGCCAAATCATTTTTTGACACTTCTTGGTTCAACGATATAAAATATGATCCAAAAGACGGTATTCTTTTTATATCAGCAGGTGTGTTTTATTACTTTAAAGAAGAAGAACTGAAGGAGATATTTGTCGCTATGGCAAAACGTTTTCCTGGAGGAGAGTTATATTTTGATGCCGAATCAAAGTTCGCACTGACACTTTCGAATGCTACTGTAAAAAAATCTGGTAATAACGGCGCTATGATGTATTTTTACGTAAATAATCCAAAGACAATAGAAAAGTGGTCTTCTAACATAAAAATATTAAGCTGCTCCCCTTTCTTTAAACATATACCTACAAATAAAGATTGGGATGGAAGTACACGAATTATGATGCGAATTGTAAATTTAATATAGATGTTGAAGTTCGTTCATATACGGTTTGAAAAATGATAAATCTATAGCTTATATATTAATCATATATAAAAGAAGACCTCGATTTTATTAAATTCATATAATAATCTATAGGATAGTTAGTCCATTATGAGGGCTAATTATCCTTTTTTATTTACATAATGAATGAAATAAGTAAACAATAAATATTTAGTTTAATCAGTATAATAAAGATATATAACTTGAAACGTTCGATTGGTTTTTGGGGGAGGGCATAGCCTCGGTGCGAAGGCAACACTCCGCTTTCGAGGACATGCTTCAGTTATAGTTTGTCACTATTTGAATTATAAATCAGTTATTTTATCTTTATCTGGATTCTTGCCCAAACTAATGACCTCTTCTCCTTTTCAATAGTTTCGAGTTAGGTCCGGGATTTCTAAAGGTCGCGTACGTTCCAAACAATCTCACCGCGCTCGTCCCACGTACTGTGATGCCTCTTAAATCCTATCTTTTCTAACACCCGGAAGGACGCAACATTCCAAGCGCCTACAGTCGACCAAAGTCTGTGGCGCCCCGTAGCAATCGCAGCGTCCAGCACAACAGATGCTGCCTCAGTCGCATAGCCTTTGCCATGAGCACTGCGGAACAACTCGTATGCGATCTCCGGCTCTTCCAGTGTGGAACGACCGATAATCAAGCCACAGTATCCGATGAAATCACCTTCGTCTCGTCGGCGAATAGTGAGAAGGGAAATGCCATTTTCGCCTGCTCTCTTACGCATCTCGATAAGCTTGCTACGAACGGCGTCAAGGGTTGGCATATCCACACCACGTTCGCCAATTAATTTTCTCATCCAGACTGAATCGGATTCCTCCCACATACTCAGATCAAGTCGTTCAGTTTTCAGCTGGAACTCCATAGCTTTAAATAAAGCTGTCATAGTGGAAACCTCCTAGTTATATCACTGCACTCATAATAGCTTCGCACTTCATCACCACATCAGGTTGGAAACCCGGCTATTTTCTAACTCTCACGAGAATTTATAGCAACAGTGTACAAAAATTAGTGTTATTTTATGCATAGGTAATTACCCTACAAAATAGACCTTTTCATCAAACTTTTTTCAAAACTAACTATAATATAAAGGCAAAAACATATTATACATATCAAATAGGTCCTTGCCTTTACTTTTATTGATTTCAACAACTATAAACTAAATTTAATTCGGACGAGGTCTTTTTTACTTATCTTTCAACTAAGCTATTTGCTAACTCACGTTTGTATCGAATAGATGTGAAACCTTCGCCTACAGGTAGCCCATAAGCTGGTCTTTCATCTTGGTATTTAAATCCAACTGCTTTATAAAATGGAATTCCCATATCATTATCTTTTGCAACTGAAACCCATTGTTCTTTTGCACCTCGTTCAATTTGATCATTTGCAATTATAGAAAGTAATTCTGTACCAATGCCTTCTCTTTTTCTATTTGGATTTAAATATATTACAAATAACTCTGCTGTCTCTTTGTCAGTGAAACCACCTCCACCAGCACCGAGTATTTCTCCATTATCACTTGCAACAAACCAACCATTCCACTCTTGGCTAATATTTAATATTTCATTTCTCACCCTGTCTTCATTGTAAAATTCCTTAATCGTACTTTCTATGTATTGCTGGGGCAACAAACCTGGATATGTATTTCTATAACCGTCTGAACACACTTTAATAATCCCTTGTATATCTTCCACTCTTGCTTTTCTATATTCAATCATATTGCATCCTCCCCAATTATAAATAAACAATTCATTTATTATATAATTCAATATTCAAACAATTAATCCTATCCGTGTTTTTATACTATATTCCTAAAAAACCTATAATCGTTTCACATACATTATCTGTTTCTTCGATATCTGGAAAATGTGCACTATTTTCAAATATAACAATATCAGATATTTCTAAATATCGTTCACCATCTTTTAACATATAATTAATCACTTTGCGTCTCTCCCTTATGTATAATACCCTTACTATTAGACTTTCATTTTTAACTAACTACTAAATGTATTTTATTCCACCACAAATCGAGATCACATTCACTTATATTTTTTCTTTACATACTTAACTCTCTCCTTTAAATTGATATTAATTTTTTTCCAGGTGAATAATCGCTACATTTCCCCATATAAATTCCAAACAAATATTACAACAAAAGCTGTACCCTTATACAAAAAAGGTACAGCTTTTTAACAACATACACTAAGAGATTTATTATCCTAACTAAATCACTTTCACATAACTTCAATAATACATTTGTTAACATGCATTTCAAATTCTTTCGATACATTGAATTCATGTTATTGTTTAATTTTTATAATCAAATAAAACATTTTTAACTACGCTACATTAACAGCTTTATTCTTCAAAACAAACTTTCCAAATAAGAAACGTACAAGAGGTCCCATTATTATTAATTGAAGTGGGTACGCCATAATGAAATTTTTAATGAAAATCGAGAAATAAATTGAAGCGAATGAGTCACCATGTAACCCATTATGTAAATACATCATAGCCATTCCGTAAAATGACATAAAGAATACCATTCCGATTACCATTGTTGTTGCCATCGCAATAATCATGTTTACTTTTTTTGATTTATCAAATGGTAATGCAAATACAATCTTTTTCGCTCACGGTCCAACGATACATATTTCAATTAATAGCGCAATAATAAATCCAATTATTAGTTCTAATGCGATCTCCTTAATATGAATTAGCCCTCCTGCTCCATTCATTAATAAATTGTAAAACGTCATAACGATAACCATCCCGAGGCACATCATCATACCAAATTGGAGGTTTTCCTTTCTTGTTGTTGGCAATTTTCATCATCCCTTCTCTTTGAGTCTTTGTCATTATATCGATATTGGAAACTCCTTCGTAAGTGAACATTTTTAAAGCGTTTACGTGCATTTCTTCCACTCTTCACTCCAATCCTCCCACTTTATAACTTTTTACTTACAAAGTTTTTATATATTTTGATGTTGAATTATTACATTTAATATTGAATTATATGATAATTACTACTAGGAGGATAACCATGAATAACGCAGAATTTTACGCATATCACATCGTTACAAGGAAAATAATGAGTATTGGACAAATCATTCACTTTGACAAAAATCAAACTAATACCCTCTATCACTTCTTTTTTGAAAGAGAACAATTAAATTCTAATGATGAAGACTCCATTCAAATTTTAAAAAGGCATTATATCAATGAAGAATTACATATAAATAATGAAAATGCTAAAGTAGTTCTGAATTATATAGATCAAACAATTAGAGCAGTTAGAGAAACGATTGTGGAAATGGTTAGGCTGCAAGAATTTCCTGAATACCCGTCAAGGTTGTCTTGCTTATATGCTGCCAAAAGCTATGAAGATGCTTTGAAATGGAAAGCTTTATTTGATTCTTATAATCGAGATGTTTTACAGATTGTTAAACTACGAGTGATCGGTAGTTCTTTTGAAGGTGACGGAAATATTTTACCGAAAGAAGATGGTATTCCTTTCGCTCAAAAAATGGAACAAGCTAGAGAGTATTGGAAAGGAAACGTTAGAAATGAACTTCCTGAGTTACTGATTAATGGGAGAATTGAAGTGGTGGAAATTATTGATGATTTTTCATCAATTAAAATTTAATTCCTGGTTAAATATTAAAGAATGGAGATTAAAATGATGAAAAAAGTGTACTTCAATCATGATGGTGGTGTAGATGATTTAATATCACTATTTTTACTACTGCAGATGGACAATGTGGAACTGACTGGAGTCTCTGTTATTCCAGCAGATTGCTATTTAGAACCAGCGATATCTGCAAGTCGTAAAATTATCGATCGCTTTGGAAAAGGTAATATTGAAGTAGCAGCGTCCAACTCTCGTGGGAAAAATCCATTTCCAAAAGACTGGCGGATGCATGCATTTTATGTAGATGCTTTACCAATTTTAAATGAGTCTGGGAAAGTTGTAACACCCGTAGCGGCCAAACATGCGCATCACCATTTAATAGAAACTCTTCTACAAACTGAGGAGAAAACAACTTTATTATTTACAGGTCCTCTTACCGATCTTGCCCGTGCACTATATGAAGCGCCTGTAATCAAAGAAAAAATTGAAAGCCTCGTTTGGATGGGCGGTACATTTCGTACTGCGGGCAACGTACATGAACCTGGGCATGATGGAACAGCCGAGTGGAATTCGTTTTGGGATCCCGAAGCAGTCGCTCATGTATGGGACACTAATATAAAAATTGATTTAGTAACACTAGAAAGTACAAACCAAGTTCCGCTAACTTTGGACGTACGTGAACGCTGGGCAAAAGACCGTAAATATATTGGTGTCGATTTCCTTGGTCAATGTTATGCAATGGTCCCCCCTCTCGTTTATTTTTCAACTAACTCTACCTACTATTTGTGGGATGTATTAACTGCTGCGTTTGTTGGGAAAGCTGATCTTGCAAAGGTACAAGCGATTAAAAGTATTGTTCATACATACGGACCTAGTCAAGGACGTACAGTGGCAACTGATGATGGGCGACCTGTAAATGTCGTTTATGATGTAAAACGTGATGTATTTTTCAACTATATAACTGAATTAGCAAAGAAAGCTTCTACTTGAAATTCTATCTATACGAAAAATAAATAAAGTCGTATAACTTCAGATGATGAGCCTGCAAAAAAAATTCAAATTGGTTGCGACTTAATATTTACTTATTAAAAGGAGTATTGAATTAACTTTCAATACTCTTTTTGTGCAATTATATTATATTTGATCAAAATAAGCGTTAATTTGATTAGAGTTGTATTTTACAGATTATTCATTTCATAACCATTTACAAAAAACGTTATTGTTTCTAATTCATCTTCATTTAATTCTCTATCTATGTCTCGTTTATACGATGCCTTTATATTCTCTTCATCGCCTTTATGAGTTTCCGTATAAGTTCCTACTGTTTTTAGCAAATGAATTTCTTGTAAAAACTCATCCCGATTTATAGCTGTCCCATGGGAAAGAATATAGGTCTCGGCATCAAATTTCTCTAACTCTTGTATCAGTTTAAACGTTCGTTTCGTCGTATAGTTCCGCTTTGCAGAAAAAATATCTGCATATATACAGTCTCCTAAAAACAAAATCTTTTCTTCTTTAATATAAATAACAACAGAGTCATGTGAATGATCTCCGCCCACATGTTTTAACACACATGTCACTTCACCAAGGTCTAATTCAAGTTGATTCTGAAAGGTTAAGGCCGGCGGAAGAATTTGAATATTTCTTGGTTTTTCACTGAACTCTTTTTTTATACAGTCCGCACAAAATTCAATTTCTGTACCTTCTTTCACTCGTGCGTCCAATGCCTCATCCGACCACTTATAAGAAACAAGTGTGTTCATCTCTTTTTTTGTTTCAAAATGTGCGATAGACAATGCGTTTTGTAATACAGGCAATCCAAAAATATGATCCCAGTGCCAATGCGTTAATGCTACAAAATCAGGATTTGAGATATTTTGCTCTTTTAGCATTTCTAAAAACAATTGTGTATGTGCTTCTGAATTACCTGCATCTATCATCAAAGTCTTTTCTTTTCCAACTACCATTCCTAAGATAGGTCTGTCAGTCTCGGAAACAGGTGTCATGTACCAAAATGCGTTTCCTATTTTTTTAATTTGCTGCATAACTATTGCCTCCATTTTATGAGTGTGTAACAATTTCCAGCCGAGAAAATTCTTTATTTTGTATTTTGATTACTAATAAATAACAATGTCAGAAAAAATCATTCTACATTTTTTATTATCTAGTGAAATACAAATACTAATTTTGACAAGGGAATCCTTTCTCAACATTTGTTACTTTTAATCTATTTTACGCTACGAATTTACATTTAAATTATATTACAATTTGTATAAATGAGATACATTTTACAATATCGAAGGAGTGTTGAACCATGAATGCAAAGGAATCAATCCTGCCCTATTTCGGTAATGTGTGAACAGATAAAAAGTTGATCAATCAATGAATTTAATGAGGAGGGCTACCATGTTATCAGCTGAATAAAAAGCAGCAACTATACAGTTGCTGCTTCTAACATTTCTTTTTGTATTTCAACACGCTTGATTTGGTGAGGGTCTTTAGAAAGAATTTTAAATGCATATCCTTCGCTATTTACTGTTTGCCCTTCCTGGATATCATAATTCTGCATCAGAATCCAACCACCAATCGTGTCAACATCACTATCATTCATATGTAATCCTAGTAAATCATTTAATTCGCTAATTAATACTTTACCTTCTACGACAACATGACCTTCATTCATTTGCTGGATGGGCGGACGCTCATCTTCATCATATTCATCACGGATTTCTCCTACAATCTCTTCCAGAATATCCTCAATGGTTACAATACCAGCCGTACCGCCGTATTCATCATATAACACAGCCAACGGAATACGTTTCTTTTGCATTTGTAGTAAAAGATTATGTATTGGTATGGTCTCAATTACTTCAATTACTGGACGCGTATACGATTGAATAGAACTGAATTCTTTTGTTTCCTTATTCATATAACGAATAAAGAAGTCTTTCACATTCACCATGCCAATGATTTCATCTTTATCTTCCCCAAATACTGGGTAACGTGTATACTTTTCATCACGGATTATTTTCATATGGTCTGCTAAAGAATTATCTACATGTAGCCCTATAATTTCTGTACGAGGGACCATGATTTCTTTCGCAATACGATTATCAAATTCAAAAATATTATTTACATATTTGTATTCAGCTTGATTAATTTCTCCACGTTCATAACTTTCAGAAAGAATCAATCGTAATTCTTCTTCTGTATGTGCTACATCATGCTCTGATGCAGGTTTTAAGCCGAACATTCCTGTTATCATCCTTGCAGAGCCATTTAACAAGCGAATAAACGGATACATGATTTTGTAGAACCAGATAAGCGGAGCCGAAAGTAATAAAGTAACCTTCTCAGCCTTTTGAATCGCGAATGTTTTTGGTGCTAATTCACCAACTACAACATGTAAGTACGTCATAATAGTAAAAGCAATTCCTAAAGATAATACACCTGCAATGGAAGGATTGATGTTCCACTTATCAAATAAAGGATGTAAAAGTCTCTCAATCGTTGGTTCACCTAGTGCCCCGAGTCCCATTGCTGTAACTGTAATCCCTAATTGACAAGCTGACAAATACTCATCCAAGTTTGATGTCACTTTCTTAGCTGCCAGCGCACCTTTCTTTCCTTCTAATACAAATTGATCAATCTTTGATCCTCTTACTTTTACAATAGCAAACTCAATTGCTACGAAAAATGCAGTACATGCGATTAAAACCACTACCATGATTAAATTAAATATGTCCAACTAATTCCCTTAGCTTCCTTGAAACTAAAGGATTCACCTCCTGATATATTTTCTCTTTCCAGACCTACTTCATACACATTGACATGAGATTGTATAAAATCTACATTCTCAAAATGATGAGGGGTACTCTGAGAAAATCGAGGTCATTTAGCCACCTATCCGAGTCAACATCTGAGTCCAATACATTTCCACCGCCTTGATTAAATTATCTATATGTTAGCATGAGAAATAAATCCCAGTCAACGTTTACATTTTGTATACCCTGAAATTCAAACAAAAAGCTTCTCTTTCCTGTTACATAAAACCTCTTAATGTGTGCATCAAACACTATAACATTTCCTTCGCTTCCACTAACTATATTATTTTTTTGTTCATTATTTACATTCCTTCTCACATTAAAAATAAAGCGAAGAAACATTTATCAATCTTTTTTTAAAATATTTTGACACACATATTAGTAATAACTAATACGATTGTTCAACTCAAATGATTTAGATGTGAAAGCGAAGTTCATACATGGCTTTGCCGATAAAATAATGTTACAAATGCTTCAATGTATCATAGGTGGGGAAAAACAGTTTCTTATTTAAATGTCATCCTCTTCTTGTTTTTCAAAATCACTCCATGTCCACTTGGTCCAATCATTATTTACTTTCCCTACAGTTATCAAATTCACATTATTTAATTCAATCGCTTTGGCTAAACTTTGAAAGAATATGCTCACACTCGGTTTTTGATCATCACTTATATCAGGATGTTCCCTTTCTTCTGTTTGATAAAATAGATTTGGTTTAAATTCTGCATTGGTTTCATCTAATATGTCCGAGGGATTTACCCAGAATTTCTCCTTATATTTAGAAGTTAAAAAACGAATAAGTTTGGTAGGATGAAATGAATCAGTTTCAATTCCTAAACGCTTATACTCTTCTACAGTTGGTGTTAAAGTGATACGTTCTCCTTTCAAAAGTAACTCCATATGAAAAGGATCTACAAGGAAATGATCTTCATCATCGTACCAATATTCTTCATTTACAAGCGTTAAGATTTCATCGAAACATGAAAAGAATCCTTGCTGTCTCATGCTATTACTATACACATAGAAGTTATTCGATATCTCAAGGTTTGCATCAACGCCCACAACCTCAAATACAATGAGCCACTTGTCTTCCTCTCGAAAAACAGATATTCTGGATTGTGCTAAGTCAAAATTATAGTTATCAAGTACTGGAAAATCAAACTCCTCCGCGTACCTATCTAGTGTTTCAAGTGTTTTTTCTGCTTTCATAACATTACTCTCCATAAAGTTAGTATAGTAAATTTTTATTACATTCGTTTTTCTTTATTTAACTCATAAACATTATCTAAATACCAGGACATTTTTTTATGTCTCTCTAAACTGGCAACCATCCAGTTTTATTTATTTGTATATTATATAAAACTCTAATGGCTCAGTAAACAACATTTGATTATGACCTTATCCTTCATTTTCTTTATAATTGTATTTTCACAATCCCCACCATAACACTCCACTGCAGCTCCTCTTATTCTTCCTTACAATTAAAACAAAGACACATAGTCTATTGTTAATGTGAAATACAGTTTGATCATTTTTTCTAATAACTTACTATATAACAATCCTACTGCAACTCATTCCCCTCCCAATCATTGTATATATGTAACAATTCAAACCCATTCGCTACAAGTAATCTTTCTAATTCTTGCGGATACGTATACCGAAGATCTATTGTTGTTTTCAGTTCCTCTACTAGCGTATCCTCCTCATAAAACCTTCTTGTTGTTATGTAGTGCTGTATTTGTTGAATTGAATCATAATTCATCTCAGTATATAAATCACATCTTCTTCCCTTTTCATCTGTAATAGTTGTCCAATATTCTTCTGTAGGTGGTTGTATTAATTCTTCCTTTGACGGAAAACGTGTATCAAATATGAATATACCATTATCAGTTATTACATTATGAATCGATGCTAATAATTGATTTTGATGTGTATTAGTAAGAAAATGTTGGAATCCATGTCCTACCATAAATGCTAACGGAATTGTTTCTTCGATGCTCAATTGCAAGCAGTCTTGCTGTAACCACTTTATATTCTTTAAACTCGCAGATTTACTCTTCGCTTCAGCAAGCATTCCTTCATGTATATCTATACTAATCATTTGATACCCTTTTTCGATAAAAGGAATAGTGACTCTCCCTGTTCCACATGCAATATCTAAAATCCATTCATTTTGTATATTTAATTTTTGCGCCCATGATAGTAAAAACGGAAAATCTGAAAAACTTTTATTTTCTATATCATATCGTTTTGGATTTTCATATTCAGATAAGTTCCATTTTGTTTGCACTTACATTCCCCATTTCATTTTAATATATAATTTATAATGAATTTACAGTTTTTTCTCTATAATTAGTCATAATAATTTGGACTAATCTCCCTCCCCCATTAGTAAGCTGAAAACAAGGGGATAGAATTGGAGTGTGATGATATGGAACGTTTATGGATTCCTATAATCGTTACGTTTTTTTCGTTCGGTGGATTACTATTAGGAGGTGCTGTTGGAGTAGCAACACGCCAACTAATTGAAGAAAAGATGCATCGCTTATACGCATTATGTGGTGGGATTTTGCTTGGGCTTTTATCACTTGAAATTATTCCTGAAACATTTTCAAGCTATGAAATAATTGGGCCTATGCTCGGTATAGCTATCGGTATTTTAGTTATGAGTTTATTAGATAACTATTGTCATCATCCGATTATACATAAGAAAGATCAACAAGCATGGCAAACCTTCCTTTTTCTTTCTTTCGCTATATTCATTCATAATATGCCGAGTGGATTTGCGTTAGGAACAGCGTTTATAAATCATAATGACTCTGCCATTCCTTTCTTACTTGCGATTGTCATTCACCATATTCCAGAAGGGTTAGCTTTAATTATTCCATTTCTTTTTACAAAACATAAATATATTTCATTTTTATTAACAACTTTATTACTTTCTCTTATCCTAGGTACCGGTACTGTTTTTGGCATTATGATGGACGGGAAAGCGCTCCATTTACAAGGACTTATTATGGGAAGCGCAATTGGTTCTCTTGGCTATGTCACAATTCACGAAATGCTTTGGAAAGCAAAAAAACAGCTACCTTTCCTTCCGTTTCTATCGTGGTCTATTAGTGGGTTTTTACTAATAATAGTCTTCACTCTTTTCACTGGCCATCATTAAAATAAATAAGTTATATCCTTTGTATATTTTTCCTTTTTCTCCAAAACATAATAGTATCTACCTATTAATAAGGAGGAACGATTATGTTTGGGAAAACAGCCGGTGAAGCATTAGTGGATCTTTTAATTGACTGGGGTGTAGAACACATATATGGTATGCCTGGAGATTCCATCAATTCTATAATTGAAGCTTTAAGGAAAAAACAAGATAAAATTAAATTTATTCAAGTTCGCCATGAAGAAGCTGGCGCATTAGCAGCGGCAGCATATGCGAAATTAACAGGAAAACTTGGTGTTTGTATGGCTATTGCAGGACCTGGAGCGATTCATTTATTAAATGGTTTATACGATGCAAAACTCGATCAAGCTCCTGTACTAGCAATTTCAGGACAAGTAGAAAGCGATTTACTCGGAACGGATTTTTTCCAAGAAGTAAACTTAGAAAGAATGTTTGATGACGTTGCGGTTTATAACCAACGAATAATGTCAGCTGAACAGTTACCTGCTGTAGTGAATCAAGCGATTCGAATGGCATATACAAAAAAAGGTGTCTCTGTTCTTACAATTCCAGATGATGTTCCAAAATTTGAAGTGAAAAATGGTGCGCGCATTACAAACTCTTCCTTTACATTACCAGAAATATTTCCGCAAGAAGAAGATTTAGCTGTAGCGAAACTCGCACTTGATGAAGCGAAAAAACCTGTTATTTTAGCCGGAAAAGGAGCTAAACATGCGAGAGATTCTTTACTTGCATTTGCAGAACATATCGGTGCTCCAATCGTACTTACATTACCAGCTAAAGGGATTGTTCCTGATGAACACCCTCTTTGTATCGGTGGATTAGGATTAATCGGGACGAAACCTTCATATGAAGCAATGAAGCATGCAGATACTTTAATTATGGTTGGTACTTCTTATCCGTTCACTGGTTTCTTGCCCGAAAAAGCAAAAACACTTCATATTGATACAGACCCTGCACAAATCGGGAAACGTTATACGACAGATATCGGCTTAGCTGGTGATGCTGATAAAACATTAAAATGGTTAATTGAAAATGTAGAAAAACACGAGGATCATTCCTTCTTAGAGCATCATCAAGAAATGATGAAAAAGTGGGAAGAAAAATTACATACTCAAGAAGAAGATTCTTCTACTCCAATTAAACCACAACGAGTTATGCATGCACTGCAGAAAGTAGCAGAAGATGACGCAATTCTTTCAGTCGATGTCGGAAATGTAACAGTATGGACTGCAAGGCACTTCCGTATGACAAACCAGAAATTTATCATTTCTAGTTGGCTTGCAACACTTGGCTGTGGTTTACCTGGTGCACTTGCTGGACAAATTGCTTTCCCGGATAAACAAGTGTTTGCAGTTTGTGGTGACGGCGGATTTGGAATGACAATGAATGATTTCGTAACAGCTGTTAAATATAAACTGCCAATCGTTGTTGTTGTATTAAACAATAATAAAATTGCTATGATTAAATTTGAACAAGAAGTTATGGGAAATATTGAATTTGGTACAGACTTAACGAATCCTGATTTCGCAAAATATGCCGAGGCATGCGGTGGTATTGGATACCGTGTAGAACAGTTAGATGACTTACTTCCCGCCTTTGAAAATGCAGTAAAACAAAGTAAACCATGCATTATTGATGTAGTTGTAGATGTAAATGAAGCACCAATGCCAGCAAAAATCACATTTGGTCAAGCAGCCGGTTATACGAAACATATGATAAAAGAATTATTTGAAGAAGGTAAGATTGATTTACCACCACTTTAAAGAAAAAAAGATAGCTGAAAACAATTTGTCTTCAGCTATCTTTCTTTCTTTATTTTTGTACCTCTCTATGAAATGAAAAATCATTCACGGTAGGCTGTATTTGTTTCTCTACTTTCACCTCTTCATTCTTCTGTTTCGCTCTTCTAACATTTCCTAGTTTAATTGCATCTTGCATACTATTGCTAATTAGATTCCCTGACAAGATTGTCATACTATAGAAAGCGATTGGTATAAGTACAATCCATGAATGAGTAGTTAAGTGACGGAAGTTTTGACCAATTAGGCCAGTCCATTCCTTTGTTACACTATCTGCATCTATAGCGCCAAAAATTATTGTTCCGCCAAAAAATAATTCCAACAAACCAAGATGCAAGAGGAGTAATAAAGTACTTACAAATTGCTGGGCTACTAATAAAAGAAATGATGGTAACATATGCGGCCATACATGGCGTTTCAACCTCTGCCACTTACTTCCGCCGAGCACAGTGGCCGCCAACATAAATTCTTCATTCT
Source organism: Bacillus sp. SRB_331 (assembly GCF_003264175.1). Taxonomy (NCBI): domain Bacteria; kingdom Bacillati; phylum Bacillota; class Bacilli; order Caryophanales; family Bacillaceae; genus Bacillus; species Bacillus sp. SRB_331. The sequence goes on from NZ_NADV01000021.1 coordinate 47,543, forward strand.
TAATACGTTTTACTTCTTGCGCCACATACAACATAACAGTCGGTACAGCAAGGCACGCAAGAACTATAATTTGAAACGCAACCCGTAAATGAAACGGAGCAGCCTCCTCTCCACTTTCGAACGTTAAAACTGCATTTAACATAAAATAGGAAATCATAATCATTGGTACAATACTAAACGGATCAAAAAAAGATGAGATAACTGGAAATGAGCGTTTACTGTACATACCAAGTAATAAACCAATAGCTCCTCCAATTACTACACGTAAAACTGCGATAACGATACTTGCACCAACTGTCCATTTCGCTCCTTCTATTATTAACTGGAACAGGTCACGGCCTTTCTCATCAGTTCCGAACCAAAATTTACTCGACGGTGAAAACGGAGCAGCCTCTAATTCTCCTTTTTCGTTATACATCATCGTTAGTTCACGAATATTCCCATCGAAAAACAGCGTATTTCCAATACTAACAATCATTAGTACACTCAAAAAAGTAACACCTAGCCAAAATCTCACATCTCTTTTTACAACTTGCCACATGTTACACACGCTCCTTTATAACATTTTGTAAAAGCGTATGTAATAAACGAAATAGTATAAAAAGCGGTACGTATAATAAAACTAAACTCACTGTGAATATTTCTAATTTCGAATTTTCTTTCACGAAAACGAACATACCGTACGTATTAAACAGCCATTCAATAATATATAAGTTTGATAACATAAATAAAATATTCGTTTTTGCGTAATAGACTGTTGTTAACAAGACATTTCTTGAAATATGGTGCATCAAAATATGTCTTAAACTTAGCCCTTTACTCTTAGCAAATATACTATAATCTTTCTCTAATTCTTCTCTGAAACGTAATAGTAGTAACTTAATAAATAATAATGTTGTAGGTAAAGTAAGGCATATTATTGGTAACAGGCGAGCCCTTTCCTCTCCAAGTCCTGCAAATTTCACTGGCATAAAACCTGTCTTTTGAAAGATTATTACTACTAGAAGTTGAGATAATAAAATTAATAAAATGTCCGGAATACTTTCAAGTGCGACGAAAATCCCATTCCACATACGTTGCTTTGATTGAGAGCGCTGTAATACCCACACAACGATAAGATACGCAATGAGTAAAGATAGTATAAATGCCGAAATAAATACAAACATTGTCTCTACATAATGAATCCATATTTGTGGAAATAACTTTCTTGAATTCCGAAATCCATACGTAATTTCACCTGGTTGAAGTAACTTCTCTCCAAGAAACACAACTGTGTTCCAAAAACCGATTAGATCAATTTGTAATCCCTTAAATAAACGCGGTAGTGCCCCTAAAAATAGAATACAAATAAGCGCCGCAAATAATTGTAAACATGTAACCCCACACCACTTACCAATTCGAATGAACATAACTATTACCCCTTCTGTTTAAATGAATATTCAGAAATTAAAACTATGTATAGTACCTATACCTTTTAATAAAATAACTCCTCTCTCGACAAAACATATCGATTCTCGTCATTTCTCTGAAGTTGTATTATATCTTTCGACTATTATCCAACATTTTCCTTCTCGCTCGATTATATACTATAAAAAAGCACTTATTTTTAAAATAAGTGCTTTTTTATTTAATTTCATTTTACGAATGTATCACACAACCACTCATAAAACTTTTCCTTCTCTTCAAATTGAGGGTAATGTGCTGAGTTTTCAAAAGCTATAAATTCTTTTTGATTCGCCTCAATTCTATCAAAATACTGTTTTGCTGCATGAAATGAAGTATTATAGTCATATTTACCCATAAGAAAATAAAGCGGTAGATTCAGCTTAGTTATTTTAGTAGATAATGGATTCTTTAAATCCTTTTCTAATAAGACAGTTTGAGAATGTGATAATCCAACGTTATAACGAATTACGTCTAACAAGTTATATTCATTACTAAATAGCATCCTCATGTTATCACCATCTGGATTTTCAATGAGTCTTGATGTTCCACCATATTTCGCAACATAATTTCGCGGAGTGTATGTATCGCCATTTTTAATTTTTTCGGTTAATCCTTTTAAATAGGAAACCTCATCTGTATTCCCCGCATTTTTTGCCTGTTCAATAACATAGTTTAAGCTATCCATTTCACTTTCTACTGTATCACTCATCTGCCCTATTCCAACATATGCATCATATTTTTCAGGGGCTTTATTGGCAGCTTGCATTCCAATATATGTACCGTAAGAATGACCAACCAATATTACTTTTTCTTTGCCAAGACGTTTTGAAATATAATCTGTCATAGCTAATAAATCTTCTACAAGTAGGTCTGATGATAGATTCGAATAGTCTTCAAAGAAATGATACGATTTCCCGCTTGCCCTTTGATCGTAATTAACAACTGTGAATTTCTCTTCCAATAAGTCTTGATATTTTTGAGCATATGGTATTTCTGAAGAACCTGGTCCACCATGGATAAAGAGAATAACTGGATTCTTCTTATCTTTTCCGCGTATCATAATTTCATGACCGCTTCCATTTATCTCTACTTGCTCTAATGTACTTATACTGTTTTTCCCCTTTATTTGCGAGGTCCATGTAGGAAATACTAACGCCATAATTATTAATAGTATAATAGTGACTGCAATACGTTTTACTAATTTTTTTATCTTCTTCATAAGACGTTTCCTTTCTTATAAATTTGTAAAAATAACAATTTAGTTCTGTAAAACTACCTCAAAAAAATATGAATGTACAACAATTGCACTTTCCAATTTCATCTCAATCTTTTTTACATTATTAATATCCCATATACTTCTTAACTTTCCGCTATATAAACTCTTAATATTTTCTTAATTTTCAATACATTATTCGTAGAAAGACTTGATCACAATGTATTACAAATATAGAAAAGAGTCCTTGTTGTCAAAACAAGGACTCTTTTCTCAAACTATTTCGCTACTTCCTCTTTCGGCATTACCATACCTTTATACAATTGAACTGTAATCCAGTAATAAATGAAATAAATTACTAAGAAGATTCCTATTGGCATCCACACTTTTACAAACGGGTCAACTAATATGAAGCTGAATAAGTTAAGCCCTACTAAAACGTGGGAAATTCCAATAATTGCTGGAAAGATAAATAAATATGAGATTTCTTTATATATACTTTTTGTCAGCATACTACGTCTCACACCGATTTTTCGTAACATTTCATAACGGCGTATATCACGAGAAGCGCCCGTTAATATTTTGAACATAAGGGAACTTGCCATCATTGCTAAAAAGGCAATTCCAAGGAAAAATCCCATAAACATTGTCCCACTCATGAAACTGTTCATAAACTGATAAGTTGTCATTTTCGTAAATAAGTCTACTTTTGCACCTGTTGTTTTTTCAATTTGTTCTTTTTGTCTCTTGTCTATTTCGATCAATAACGGTTTATATTTTTTCATATCATCTACTTTTGCTAATGTCACAGTGTGTTCTGTTCCTTGAATTCCTTTATAATGCTCTTCATCAGCAATTCTTACAGGTTTTCCGTTAAATTGATTATGTGTAATTTGTATTTCTCTTACAACCGCATCTTCCCAATCTTTTGGCATACGAGGAAGCTTATTCGCTACTTCGGGAGCTTCCAAAGCAGAATAGACAGGTTCAGTTAAAGGTTCAGCTACACGTTTACGAGCAGGTTCTTTTAAAGTTTTTGTATCAAAATGATCAGAAATGAGTGGCGGTTTCGCAGTTAAATCGTTACGTAAGTAATAAACTGCTTCTCCATCTACTTTATACTTATACTTGCTTTCTTCAACAACTTCCATTTCTTTTAATGCCGCTTCATCTTTTTCATTTGGATCATGTATTACGACATCATATACACGTGAGAAATCTGTCATAATGCCTACATTCTTTTGAAACGCCATACCTGCTGTCATGGCACCTGCACCTAATGCAATTAACATCGCTACAGTTCCTAGTACTCTCGATAAACTAGTTACTCGAAAACGTAATTGTGCATAAGTAAAACTATTTAATCCCGTTTCATTTCGTTTTTTATTCCCCTTAATTTTCATTACAAAAAGTGGGAGTAACGAGCTAAAAATGAAATACGTTCCTAAAGTCGTAACAATTGTCGCTATTATAAACCCTAATTCAGCAAACATTTTTATATTTACCATAAAATAGTATCCTGTACTTACTAGCAATACACCTAGTACTGTCATAATAACTGTGCGAGTCTTACTTTTCTTCACCTCATCTTGCGTTTCGTCTTCACGTATTAACTCTAATTCTGTTTTACGTAATAAGCGGAAACTATTCATTAAACCAGTAATGAAAAATAATATTAAGAAGAAAATAGATGTAACTAATATAGCTGGTGTGTACACAGATGCGTAATTACCTTTTGCTGAAATTTCCATTCCATTCATTAAAAAATTCCCTGCTACACTAGCAAGTACTATTCCTACTAAAATACCGATAATAATACTAACAATACCCATACCAAAAGTCTCAATAAATAATAATTGCGCTACTTTTTTCTTTTTCGCTCCAAGCATCATGTACATACCGAGTTCTTTTCTTCTTAATGTAAGTAAAAAAGAATTGGCATATATGATGTAAAAAACTGTAATAAAAGAAAGTAATATTGCACCAACCCAGAAGACGAGCCTAATACTACTTATAAGACTATTGTCCTTTGTGAATTCACTATTCATCGCCATCGTTTGAAACATGTAAAAAATACTAATACTAATAACTAGACCAATAAGTAAAACCATATAATCCTTTAACATTTTTTTCATACTATGACGTGATAATTTGAATAACATAGTCTCGCCCCCTTACTTCGAATCAGTAGCTGAGCCCATTTGGGCAAGCACACCTAAAATGTCTTGATAGAAACTTTCTCGTGTTCCTTGACGATTTAACTCTTTATAAAGAAGACCATCTTGAATAAATAAAATACGCTCACAATAGCTCGCACTAAATGCATCGTGTGTAACCATCAAAATACTTACATTGTGATTTTCATGTAAATCTTGCATCGCTTCTAATAAACTTTTTGCATTTTTACTATCAAGTGCTCCTGTTGGTTCATCTGCTAATACGATTGCCGGATTATGTACTAAAGCTCGTGCTGCCGCTGTTCTTTGTTTTTGTCCACCAGAAACAGCAGTCGGATATTTAGTTAAAATTTCAGTAATCCCTAATTTCTTTGCTACTTCATTTACTTTTCCAGTAATCTCACTTGACGGTACGCCTTGCAAGGAAAGTGGTAAAGCGATATTTTCATAAATTGATAAATTTTCTAGTAGATTAAAATCTTGAAAAATAAATCCTAATTTTTGAGAACGAAAATCTGATAATGCATTCCCTTTCATAGAAGTAATATTTGTGCCAGCTATTGTTACACTACCACCTGTCGCTTGATCAAGTGTACTGATCACATTTAGTAATGTCGTTTTACCAGATCCAGATGGACCCATAATCCCTACAAACTCTCCTTCTTTAATACTTAATGAAACACCCCTTAATGCTTTTGACTGATTCTCATTTCTTTTTCCATACGTTTTTTCTACACTTTCTACAGTAACTACATTTGTTGACATCTCTTTCACTCCATCCCTTTTGTATAGTATAAATTCCCCATATATTTCTTATATTTTTCTCATAAAAATTCTTAAGAATTTTTAAATTTTCCAAATGCAGATTGAGATACATAAGAAATACAAACGATTTCTCTGCTTAATATTCTCACTTTTCTAAAATCCTTTCATTCGATTTCCCTTACATTTACCTTACATTTTTGTAAGGTTAAAAAAACAAACCACTTCATAAGAGCATTTCTTTGGAATGAGAAATGCTTTTTATTGTTATCAAAATCCAAAAGATATTTCAATAACAATAATAATGAAATAAAAAACAATACATTTTTATTGCGAAACGATAAATAACATGATAAAATCATGTTGTTATTACATAAGTGAGGTGCTTTTTATGAAACAAGTTACGACACTCTTTTTAAAGCTAGCTATTACTTTTATAGGATTCCCAGTTCTTGCATTGTGCATATTTTTGGTGCCTAAGATTGGGAATTTTGCTGGAGAATTGTATCCAGATATTGCTTATATGAAATCTCTCGTTTTAATCGATATGTACGCGGCAGTGATACCTTTTTACTTTGCTCTGTATCAAGCTTTTAAACTTTTAAGCTATATTGATAAGAACCAAGCGTTCTCGGAATTATCGGTAAAGGCTTTAAAGAATATAAAATACTGCGCCATCACGATCAGTACCTTGTACTTGCTAGGTATGCCACTCTACTATCTCATGGCAAAAAAAATTGATCCTCCAAGTTTCATACCAATCGGATTGACCATCATTTTCACCTCTATGGTGATCGCCGTTTTTGCTGCTGTTCTCCAAAGGCTTTTACAAGAAGCTATTAATATAAAATCAGAAAATGATTTAACGGTCTGAGGTGGAGAATATGGCAATTATTATTAATATTGATGTGATGTTAGCAAAACGAAAAATGAGCGTAACGGAGCTTTCGGAGAGGGTTGGGATTACGATGGCGAATCTTTCCATTCTGAAAAATGGGAAAGCAAAAGCGGTTCGTTTTTCAACATTAGAAGCGATATGTAAGACTTTAGATTGTCAACCAGGTGATATTTTGGAGTACAAAAGCGACGAATTCACTCAATAAATACAGACAACAACTTTCTTCAACCAATGGGATTAAATAGTGAAATTAAAATGAAGGGATAGCAATTAAGCTATCCCTTCTCTGCGTTTATTATTGTTATTTAATATATCTTTAATTACTTTAACTTCAGTATTACATATTAATGGTGTGTTTTATTATCAATCTCTATTTCCTATTTTTTATTTCCTCTTTCATACTTTCCACAAATGCATCTAGTTCAACAACTTCTGACTTCTCTTCACCATATTTCCGTACATTTACAGCTTCGCTTTCCATTTCCTTATCCCCAATAACAAGAACATACGGAACTTTTTGCATTTGCGCTTCTCTAATTTTATATCCTAACTTTTCATCTCGTATATCTCGTTCGACACGAATTCCGGCTTGTGCTAATTTATCTGCAATCCTATTTGCATATTTTTCATGCACTGCATTTGAAACTGGAATTACTTTCACTTGAACCGGTGCCACCCACGCTGGGAACGCGCCTCCAAAGTGTTCAATTAATATCGCTAAAAAGCGATCTAAAGATCCTAATACAGCGCGGTGGATTACAACCGGTCTTCTTTTTTCATTATTTTCATCTATATAATTTAAATCAAATTTTTCTGGCATTTGGAAATCAAGTTGGACTGTTCCGCACTGATGACTTCTATTTAAAGCATCTTTAATATGGAAATCAATTTTCGGACCGTAAAATGCACCGTCACCTTCATTTAATCTATATTTATAATTTAATGACTGTAATACATTTTCTAATGCCAATTCTGCTTGCTCCCATAATTTATCATCACCCATTGAATCTTCTGGACGAGTAGAAAGCTCTACTTCATACTCGAAACCAAAAGTTTTATACACATAGTCAATTTGCGCCAACACTGATTTGATTTCATCTTCAATTTGTTCTGGTGTTACAAATAAATGAGCATCATCTTGGCAGAAAGTACGAACTCTTAATAATCCGTTTAAAGCGCCACTAAATTCATGTCGATGCACTTGACCGAACTCACACATACGAATCGGTAATTCACGATAGGAATGTAATTTATTTTTAAACATAAGCATATGGCCTGGGCAATTCATCGGTTTTAACGCAAAACTTTTATGATCTACTTCTGAGAAATACATATTGTCTTTGTAATGTCCCCAGTGTCCTGACTTCTCCCATAATTCTTGATTCATCATAAATGGAGTACGCACTTCTTGATAATTGTACTCATTTTGAATTTCTCTTAAAAATGCTTCTAATTCATTGCGAATAATCTGTCCTTTTGGCAAGTAAAAGGGCATTCCCGGAGCCTCTTCCGAAAACATAAACAATTCAAGTTCACTACCTAATTTCCGATGATTTCTCTTTGCGGCCTCCTCAACAAAATGTAAATACTCTTCTAATTCTTTTTGAGAAGAGAACGCAACACCATATATACGCTGAAGCACTTGATTGTTACTATCACCTCGCCAATATGCACCAGAAACGTGAGTTAATTGGAAGGCTTTCAAATAGCCTGTTGACGGTAAATGTGGCCCTCTACATAAGTCTACAAATTCACCTTGTTTATATAGTGTTACACTTTCCCCCTTAGGAATTGCTTCTAACAATTCTAATTTCAGGTGATCATTCATTTCTTGAAACAGTTTTTTTGCCTCTTCTCGTGAGACCTCAACTCGTTCTATTTTTACATCTTCATTTATAATCTTTTTCATTTCTTTTTCGATTTCTGGTAAATCTTCCACGTTTACACTACTAGGTAGATCCATATCATAATAAAACCCATTTTCAATAACAGGCCCTACACCAAGGTTTACATTACCTTGCATTCTCTTTACAGCTTGCGCTAAAATATGTGCCGCAGAATGTCTTGCAATTTCTACACCTTCATTTGAATCTATAGTAATGATTTCTACTTCCGCATTTTCTTCAATATTTCGGCGTAAATCAAATAACTGATCATTTACTTTCCCTGCGACTGCTTTCTTTTTTAAACTACTGCTAATGGATCCAGCAATTTCTTCTAAAGTAATTCCTTTTACATATTCTTTAACGCTACCATCTGGAAATTTAATTTCAATCATCTGTTCTTTCATTTTTCATCTCTCCATTTCATAATAAAAAGCACACTCATCCCTAAAATAGGGACGAGTGTGCTTATACCCGTGGTTCCACCCAGATTCCCATCGCAAATATACAATGGCTTCTTTTACGGTAACGTCGTTTACACGGCACTAGATACTTGATTTCCCCAGTGCAGCTCTAAGGTGGTAAGTTATTTTACTGCGTTAGGAAGTTCTCAGCTTTTCTTCCTTCTCTGTATAACCGTTTAAAATAACTCGTGTCCTTTTCTTCGCTTATTATGAAATAAAATATAAAAAAGCATATTCATCCCTAGTAAATAGGGACGAATATGCTTATATTCGTGGTTCCACCCAGATTCCCATCACAAAAAACATAATGGCTTCTTTTGCGATAACGTCGCTTACACGGCACTAGATACTTGATTTCCCCAGTGCAGCTCTAAGGTGGTAAGTTATTTTACTGCGTTAGGAAGTTCTCAGCTTTCCTTCCTTCTCTGTATAACCGTTTAAAATAACTCGTGTCCTTTTCTTTGCTTTTGTAACAATTACATTTATTGTTATTTAATATATCCTATTCATTTTATTTTTACAAGTGTTAAAAATATATTTTTTATTCAAAAAAAAGAAACCAAAAACATTTTTTGGTCTCCCCTTCTCTTTTTTACCAATCTTGTGGTTCGTAATTTAAGTCTGAAAATAGGCGTTTTTTCTCTTTTTTCGATAAATCTCTCCACTGTCCGACTGGTAAATTATTCAACTCAATATTCATAATTCTCGTACGTTTTAACGTGTATACTTGATAACCCAAAGCTTCACACATACGGCGAATTTGACGATTTAGCCCCTGTGTTAAAATAATTTGGAACTCATATTTTGATAACTGTGTTACTTCACAAGGAAGTGTGTTTGTATCTAAAATTTTAACACCTGCTGCCATTTTTTCTAAAAACTCCGGTGTAATCGGCTTATCTACTGAAACGATATATTCTTTCTCATGTTTGTTTTCAGCACGTAAAATCTCATTAACGATATCGCCATCATTCGTTAACAAAATTAAACCGTCTGAGTCTTTGTCGAGACGTCCGATGTGATTAATTCGTAAAGGATGATTCACTAAATCGATAATATTACCTTTTACTGCTTTTTCACTTGTACATGTAATACCTACTGGTTTATTTAAAGCGATATACACATGGTCTCGAGCAATACGAAGTTGCTCTCCATTTACTCGTACGTCATCACCTGGATTTACTTGGTCACCAATTTTTGCAACCTTACCGTTAATAATTACTTTTCTCTCGTTAATTAACTTATCTGCTCCACGTCGAGACGCTTTTCCAGCTTCACTAATAAATTTATTGATACGCAAGTTAGGCACATCCTTTTCATAAAAAATTTCAAGCTCACACTGCTTCTACCGTACAATACAAAAGGGTAAGCCTCCTATTATAACTTAAATATATTAACATGAAAGGGTATATGACGTCTTCACTTAATTACATGTTTACACGAAAATAATTGGTCCTCTTTTCCTTTTCACCTCAAACTGTTTAGCAGTCAATAGATTAACCCTTGAATATAACATCATTTATTTACTTTTTTCATAGATAATATACCGATATAAGTTTGATTAATCATGCCTAAATAACTCACAATATGTGAAAAATAAAAAAGAACCCTTTTGAAAATAATCAAAATGGATCCTTCTTCAACTAAACGAATACTAGTTTTTATACAAAAGTGTTCAATAATTATAATCTTTGATAGAAAACATCATTCAACAAACAAAATAATCTCGAACTCCCCTAATTTTTTACGCTTCACTATTTTCTTCACATACTCCAAAAAGAAGCCCTTGATTATCTATACAATAAGCAAAGTAACCCATATTAGGAATAGCAGTTTTAGGTACAACTACTTGTCCACCATTTTCAATAACTTTATTTATGTACTCATCAACTGAAGGTACTTCAATCGAATTAGTTGTCCTAGTAGCACCATCAGGTGATTTCATTAATCCACCATCGATACCAGGTCTATCACTCTCACCTGTAATTATGAACCAATAGTCATGTGGCCCAGGCATTTTTTCAAACTTCCATCGAAAACTATTTGTATAAAATTGAATAGCTTCTTCAGGGTTTGGGACTTGCAATTCAAATCTTAAAACTCTACTCATTTAAATATCTCCCCTCTTATTCTTGTACAAAGTAATTGCACAAGGACTAATGTTCTGTATTGAATTTTTCGAAACTAGCTACTTTAATAAGTTCTAACTTTATTTAGAAGCGGCAACAGACCATTCTTCCTTCCGAATAACTCTCTTCCCATTTATATTTTCAACATACTCATTTACATTTGCTAACTGATATAACTCTGGGAAAATTTCTTTCATATAGAGTTCGTGTGCTATTTCATCTTGCCAATACGTTAATACTATGTAACGATTTTCAGTCTTTAAAGACTTCCCAACAACTCCACCTAACATTCCTTTTGCATTTTCCATTCCTTTATTCCAAATTGTTTCTTGCGTATGTAAAAAATACTTTTCTTTTCCTTCTTTCACATCGCAAATTGCAACTCTTACAAATGACCCTTGTGCAGTTACGTCTTTCAAAGGAGTTTCTGTTATATCATACAACGTTTGAAACATTTCAATATTACAGGAAATATATGTGCCTTCTTGATTACTATTTAAAAAAATTGTATCATGAGCATCATTCATGAATGATTGATATGCATTTCTATCTTCCCATAAAGTATATACACACGCTTCCCCTTCATTCCACCCACCAAATTGTCCATAGAATCCGTCTAAATACTGTAAATCACGCCATTTTTCTTGCGCATCAGAAAACAATTCCCTTTTCTCTTCTTCCACCTTGCAAAATATTGTTTTTAATAGCATTTCTAATCCCCCTTATGATACGGTTCATTTCCCACTTGCAATACTTTCTATTTTTCCACCAACGCAAACATTAATTTTACTCTCAATCACCTCTGCTTCTATATGTATTAGAGAATGGCGATTTATCTCATCCCCTTGTCCAACATGCATATTTATCTTTTCCGTTCCAAGATAACGATATTTTATAAGGTACGCCGCTAAACATCCATTTGAGCTTCCTGTTGCCACATCCTCTGTGATTCCATAATAATCTGCAAAATCACGGACATTAAGATCATTGATTTACTAACTAGAAAATTCCTAATTTTCCATAAATAACACAAGTTGATTACCTGAATACTTGCCTTGCAATAATACATCCACAATGTAAAAATCCCAATATCTCTCCTCTCTTCTATTCTTCAATACAATCTGTTTACATAATGAAATTATAGTTTATTAAATTTGTATATTTTTCAAAGAATCCTCTGCTTTTTCTATCAACCAATCACCAAACGTATCTAAAAATGATAAGATTTCTTCTATATCTTTTATCGGTTCAATTACATATTGTAGTGCTTTCCTCATATTTTTTTCTTGTTCGGGAAAATGCTTACTAAATAACTCATATGCTGGATATAAGTCCCTGGAATACAGCCCTTCTCTATCAATTGTTAATGCTAGACCTGCCCTGACTACAATCTTCATGATCCAACGACAACAATCCTCTATATCATCTACGTCCTTATTATGAATTAACTCTTCGTGTGTTTGTTCAATTTGTTTCCGCAAATGAATGAGATGTTCATACACTATCTCCTGACTTACTTTATATTTAGGTAAATATAATTTTACGTCTTCACCTAATATACATACACTATGTGTCTGAATCATAAATCCTATAAAAGAAAAATCCTCTGAGTTTATTACTTCTTTTTCACTATAAAAACTTAACTCCACTCCTGATATACAATTAAACTGCTGTGTAATTTGGACTTCTAGCTCCTTTCTCCAGCTTAAGTCAATTACTTGAGGACTCTTTCGAACTAATATAATCATATCTACATCTGCAACCCCTTCTATCCCAATCCCTCTTGGAATAGAACCTCTTATATAAACACTGTGCAAATCATCCCGCAAAAATTGACAACAAGTATCCTTTATTTCTTGTATTACCTCCAAAAACACAGGCTGAATTTTATTAAAATGTGCATCGTTTATAATAAATCCTTCATCATCCACAGGACAAAAACGCCCTATTTTTTTTATTCTTGGCAATTTATCAACTCATTTCCCTATAAAATATTGGTTTATTCCACACATACAACAATTATAATTCAAATAATTCAGAATTGAAAATTTGAAAGTAAGACATAAAGAATCCTACATTGTTACGTCCTATCTCTTTTATCACCATTCATTTTTCGAATATATAATAAGTAATCTCTCCTGAGATCATAAAATAGAAGATAAATTAGGAATATCAAAAAAATAAGTTTATTTACTATTTCAAAATAAAAAATGATTGCATTTCACTAATTGTATATCTATAATGTTTTTATTGATTCTATACAGAATCAATGCGTTTAAGTTTTTAATTTTATAATTCGGATGAACCATTCAGGAGAAGGTCTATTGATCTACCGACGGGGCAAAAAGTTGCTGAACCAACTTTGAAACTCTCAGGTCTTGTTTACAAGTAGAACTGCATGGGGACGAATCTCTGGAGAGACTCCCTCTCGCTTAATATAGCGCGGAGGAAAACGAGCACCGAAGGAGCAAATCCGCTAATCTAGCGGATAATCTCTCAGGTAAAAGGACAGAGACAAGCGAAAGAAAATGCCGATTTGTATCGGTTTATTTTTCTATCCCTTGTTTCTCCAGAGACCATTTCATTTCCTTGAAGTGGTTTTTATTTTTTCTAAAAAAGGAGAATACAGATGGAGACAGTAAGTAAAGTATTAGAACAAATTAATCAGTATGTGTGGGGGTTACCAACTTTGTTGCTACTCGTTGGAACTGGTATCATTCTCACAGTGCGCTTAAAAGGTTTACAATTTAGTAAACTAATATACGCTCACAAACTAGCTTTTAAAAAATCAGAGGATACATCATCTTCTGGAGATATTAGTCACTTCCAAGCACTGATGACAGCTATGGCTGCAACGATTGGTATGGGAAATATAGCAGGTGTCGCAACTGCTGTGACAATCGGTGGACCCGGCGCAATCTTTTGGATGTGGATTACTGCTTTATTTGGAATGGCAACAAAGTATGCCGAAGCAATCCTTGCGGTGAAATACCGTGTTAGTAATGAAAATGGTGAATACTCCGGTGGACCAATGTATTATTTAGAACGTGGTTTAGGGAAAAAATGGCTGGCTGTTTTATTCGCTATATTCGGCACAGCTGCTTCTTTCGGTATCGGTAATATGGTTCAATCTAATTCAGTTGCAGAGGCAATGCGAATCAATTTTTCTTTCCCTCCTGCATTAACTGGTATACTCATGTCATTCTTAATCGCTATCGTTATTTTGGGCGGTGTAAAAAAGATTGGTAGAGTTACTGGATATATCGTTCCTATTAAAGCATTCTTTTATATAATCGCTGGCCTTATTATTATTTTCTATCACTTTGATCAAATTCCAGAAGCATTTTCACTTATTTTTTCTGGTGCATTTCAAGGTACTGCAGCTGCTGGTGGTTTTATCGGAGCAACAGTTGCATCTGCAATTCAAATAGGAATGGCACGTGGTGTATTTGCGAACGAGGCTGGTTTAGGAAGTGCTCCTATTGCTGCGGCTGCTGCCAAAACAGATTCACCTGCAAAACAAGCTTTAGTTTCTATGACTGGTACTTTTCTAGATACATTTATTGTATGTACAATTACGGGGCTAGTATTAATTTCTACAGGCGCATGGAAATCAGGTAAAACTGGTGTTGAAGCTACAACATTAGCATTCCAATCCGTATTCGGTACTGCTGGTAGTATGATTCTCGGTATCGCCATTATATTATTCGCCTACTCTACTATTTTAGGTTGGTCGTATTACGGAGAGAAGTGTGTAGCTTATTTATTCGGACAAGGTGCTGTACGATATTATAAAGCAATCTTTATCGTTATGATTGCAATAGGTGCTAATTTAAAGCTAGGTGTCGTATGGACATTTGCCGATATTGCAAATGGACTTATGGCGATTCCAAACTTAATTGGTCTAATCGGATTAAGTGGTATTGTTGTCGCTGAAACGAATCGCTTTTTACAAGCAGAGAAATTGAAAGAAAGTCATAAAAAACAGGCAAGTTAATCACTAAAAAAAGGAATGGCTCATTTATAATAAGCCATTCCTTTTTTCTCTATTTCAATTCCTTTCCCTCCTGAACCATATGTAAATAAAGTACAAAATCCATCATTGTAGATGAATAACCAAGTTGACGGATCATTGCTGTTATATTCCCTCTATGATATGTACCATGATTTACGACGTGTTGCACTAACTCTAAAATGGAAGTGTCTAATGCACCTGCATATTGGTTCTCAATAACAAATACAGTATTTACGTCTTGTATTCTACTTAAAAATTCTTTATATTGATTTGCCATGTTTTCAAACATTTTTTCTAATTCATGTAACGATTTAGTTTCGATTTGTTTTCGTAATTTTTCTCGGTCTTGTATTACTTCACTCATACTTTTACCATGCAATATGTGTAACCACACTTGATCTGTAATATAAATATGTACAAAAGTATCCTTAATTGATGGGAATACACTCTGTATCTGTTCATTAAAAATTGTCTCATAGTTTGGTAACTCTTTTAGTCGGTTGAATAATCGTGTATTAGCCCAAGCATGGTAATCAAACTGTTTTAACATGTAATCTTTCAATCTAAATCTCCTCCTTATTGTATGAAACGAATGTTTTGCTTCTTCATTTCCGATTCTCTATCAGCTTTTACAATCCCTTTTTCTTTAACTTCATGTTTATTTATAGTTTTATATTTTACATATGTATAAAATTCCGTTTTAAATGGAAACGATGTAATTTGAATTGTTTCTTCATCCACCCATTCAGCTTGAATAGGCTTCTCCCCCTTACTATTAAACATTTCTGTTCCTTCAAAACCCTCTTTAAATAAATCAATCTCATCTTTCTTTTTTACACCAGGTTTATTCATACATACATATAAAGAAAGTTCATCACAAAACTTTAATAATCTATAATGTTTATCAAACATCGCATATTGTTCTTTTGTTAACGTTTTCAAAATTCTTTTTTGTCGTTCCAATTCATTTTTATAAAAAGACATCATCTCTTCATCTTCCTCATTTAATGAAAATGATAAAAAGTGCTTACTACAAAGTAGCGCCCCGTATGGATTTGACTCTTCAATTGCATTCAAACCAATCGTATAAAAAACAAAGCGTAATGAACTTGGACAATCCATAAATGTATATGGAATATTTTTAGTATCATTCAAAATTGGTACTTTATCAAGCTCTATCCATCCTCTATCATGCTCATATATAGCATCAATTGTCTCTTTTAAGTATATTTTTTCTTCAAAAAAATCTTCTATTATATGTCTTGCAATTTCACCAGCTAAAAAACCATGATCATGTTGACGAATTAATATACTTTCTTTCTCATTCTTTTCACGAAAAATCATCCGTATATTCCCCCTCATCCTCATATTACAGCTTGTTGTATGCATCAATTCTTAATTAATCCCTAAATATTAGCAGGGATTCAGTTTCTTTCAACGAAATTAACATAAATATACAGCATTCTTTCTAATCACAAAGTTAGCTTTATCTTTACTAACCATTATACTAAAACATTCATTCTAAAAAATTTTTTATGAGGTGAAAACATGAACAAAACAGAATTAGTTAAAAATGTAGCACAATCAGCTGATATTTCTCAAAAGGATGCTTCTGCAGCTGTACAATCCGTATTTGACACAATTGCTAATGCATTACAATCTGGCGATAAAGTGCAACTAATCGGCTTTGGAACTTTTGAAGTGCGTGAAAGATCTGCTCGTACAGGGCGTAATCCGCAAACTGGAGAAGAAATTCAGATTGCTGCTGGTAAAGTTCCAGCATTTAAAGCAGGAAAAGAATTAAAAGAAGCTGTTAAATAAACAAGAAACCAGCCATTTTATAGGCTGGTTTCTTGTTTATTGTTTATTGTTTATTGTTTATTTAAGCAGTTCCTTTATATTCTCTGCATGATACACTTCACAAATATAAAATACACATTTGCAGTTACTTACAATTTGATATTTTCTAGTTGGATAAACATTCGCCGCAACAGAACATCCATCAAACAATTCGATAATATTTCCAGATGGCTGATATCCTTCATATAATACGTTTCTTCTTACTTCCATCTTTTCTATAAGGTTTTCAACAGGAATATTTCCACTCTCTAATTCACTCTTTATTGTATCCGGTAAAAACGAAGTGTCTGCAAAAATTAGATTTTCAGATAACACCTTACCTTTATAACTAACATTAGATACGCGATAAAGAAATGTTCCGTTTTTATCAAAGAAATTCTTTGCTTCTTTCGGAATGTATTGTCTATCGAGCGCTTCCTGTTCAAGTACATCAAACTGAACTGTATCTTTTACAAGTTTTTCTAAAGCTAGAATAGATGACGTATTTCTAGAAAACAACATATCTTTAATTGCCTGTACATTATAAGTTAATTCAGTTTTTCTATTTTCCGCTACTAACATGAGGAACACCTCTTCTATAAGAAATTTTATTAAAAATTAACGATGATTTAATAGCAATCCCGCGTCTAACTGCGTAATTTCAGTTACTTCTTTACTAAATATTGCAATGGAAGCCATATAATCTAAACTAGGTCTTACATCTTCCATCATTGTATTTTCTGCTAACTCTTGTCTATCTTTAAAAATCAACAATTTTGGAGGGTCATTTGGAGCTGATACTGTAATTTCTACTGGTGGAATCAATAGTCCTTCACCTGTCGCTTTCAGCACTGCTTCTTTTCGAGTCCAATATGTTAAAAATCCTTCTAGTCGCTGCTCATCAGGTAATTTCATAACTTGTGCTATTTCAATGTCTGTTAATACGCCCTCTGCCATTTTCATAACATCTATATTTGGATTCATTTGCTCAACATCAACACCCACAGGTGCAGATTTAGTAAATGCAACAACAACCCACTCACCCGAATGTGAGACTGATATTTGCGGCATCCCTTCTGGTAACTGTGGTCTGCCATGTTGTAATTTACATACTGGGCACATTCGATCAATTGGCACTTGAACTGGCGACATAGAAAGTACCTTTCCAAGTACTAATCTACTAATTACACAACCTATTATAAAACGCGCACGGTCTGCCGAATGATGATATGAATTTGCTTTCTCTCGCTCTACATTATTTAGTAAATTGTAATGCCATGATTGTAAATCTGAAATTCTTGCCCACCATATTTGACAACTATTCTCATTAAGAGTTGGTACAGAATCTACAACTTTACTCTCTATCATGTAAACTCTCTCCTTTTAAATGCCAATATTACTTTATTTTAAAAGAGTATTAGCATGCTGCAACTCATTCATTTACAACTTCTTTCTCTTTTTGTAATACAGATAACGGCTTTTTATTCTTCTTTGACATTACCTCTTTATCGGAAATACGTAAAGAAAATAGTAATGCTATGAGTAAAAATATTGCTGATCCAATTAATGCTGCTTGATATGGTAAGAAATCTGACTGTACATTATTCTGTACGTTATTACTTCCAAAACCAGATAGTATACTAGCTAAAACAGCAACTCCTATTGCAGATCCTAGTCGGTTTTGTACATTGAATATAGTAGTTGCTCTACCCATAGAAGGTGGCGTGATATTGTTAAAAGCAGAAAATTGAACTGCACCGACAGACTGCCCTAAGAAAATACCTATACCAAACAATAACGCTCGTATTTGCCATGGATTCGTATCATGATTTACAAAACTTAATAAAATAAATATAACCGCGGTACTTATTAATCCAATAGAGATTACTTTTCGAGCCCCAAATTTCTTATACGTCCATGGTACAATTTGCGAAGAAATCATTAATCCAATCGCCTCTGGGAATGTCGTAAGACCTGATTCCAGCGCAGAAACTCCGATTACATTTTGATACATAAGCGGAAAAACAAATAGCATTCCAAGTAAACCAGCAGATGAAAACAAGGATATGAGACTCATTTTTCTAAAAACGGGTTCTTTTAATAAGCGTAAATCTAACATCGGTTGCTTTACTTTAAGTTCTACAATTATAAACAGTGAAATGAATACAATCCCAGCTATCCCAGTACTTATTATTTCTGGAGAAACCCAACCTTTTGACGGCCCTTGACTGAGTGCATAGATGAGCATCGCAAAACCTGGTGCTGAAAGAACAAAACCGAGAGAATCAAAACGACCAGCCGATTTTTCAATATGCTCTGCTAAAAATAGAAGTCCAAATAGCAACGCAATGATACCAAACGGCAGATTAATATAAAATGCCCAGCGCCAAGACATTTGATCTACAAAGAAACCACCAATAATTGGTCCGATCGCTGGTGCTACAGCAATTGGAAGTACAATAAATCGAGAAATTTTTGGTCTTTCCTCTGGTGAAAATGTTCGGAATAACATCGCCATCCCGACTGGTGTTAAAAGCCCGCCACCAGCACCTTGAATGATACGAAAAATGTTTAATGAAGTAATATCATTCGCAATTCCACATAATGCAGATGCAATTGTAAAAACGAAAAGGGCAGTTAAAAATACTTTTTTCGTACCAAAACGATCGCCTAACCAACCAGAAATCGGAAGAAAAACAGCTAAGCTAACTAAATACCCAACATTTACTGTCCCCATTGCAGATGGGGGTACTTGCAGTTCTTTGCTTATCGTTTGCAGTGCTACATTCACAATCGTTGCATCCATCGCAGCCATAAACATCGCTGTTATATAAACGATGCTTACAACTACTTTTGGATTTATTTTTACTTTCATTATTGTTTTCCTACTAATATTTTTTCGCTAATTTGATTTTTTTTCGGCTCTAAATCATTCCAGTTAACTTCAACGTATTCTAAGCAAACTTGTCTGCTAGCTTCTTCATGTACGACATTCCATCCAATTGGTACATCGAGAAAGGCAGGCCAGAGAGAATACTGGCCCTCCTCATTCATTAATACTTTATATGTGTAATTATCATTTTCAAATGGATTCGTCATACTTTACTTACCCCTTTCTTATTCTGCAAATATTTCGCTAGCACTTGTCCAATTTCTGTAAGTGGACCTGGCTGACATAAATCTTTATGTCTACAATCAATGTCATGCTGCACGATTTCCCCGTCTAAATAATTTAGCCACGTATTTGGAGAAATAGGATCAAACCAGTCTGGTATAACAGTAGATCTAAAGAATAAAATATCCCCGTTATAAACTTTTGGCACGTATTTCCCTAACAACCCTACTGAATTTACATATGTTTCTTTCAAGTTTAAAATAGTCTCTTCCTCAAGACTTGCTAATGCACTTCCATCTTTGCGAAGTATTGCAACCGCACTTTCCATAGTAAGTGGTTTACCATCCATGTTATCTGGATCATATCCACCTAAAGCAAGTAATGCGATTAACGCTTCTTCTTCAGTAGGTGCTTCCGTATTCGGTAAGAAGTGACCAGGATACGAATCCAGCATAACGAGTAATTCTACTTCTTCCCCTTCATTTTGAAGTTGCGCCGCCATAGCATGAACAACATTTCCTCCAAGCGACCATCCGAGTAAACGATATGGTCCGTGAGGCTGTATTTCACGAACGTGTTTTAAATAATCCGCCGCCATCTCCTCTAAGCTTTTTGGAAGTTCTTCATTTTCAGCGATACCACGTGCTTGTACACCATAGATTGGATAATCTGTTCCTAAAGATTTCATAAGTCCTGCATAGCACCAACTTAATCCACCTGCTGGATGTACACAAAATAGTGGTAATTGATCTCCGCTTGCTCGTAATGGAAGCAACACATCAAGTGCACTTTGACCATTCCCCATTTCAAGTCTTTCAGCAAGCCCTGCAACAGTAGGTGCTGCAAATAAAGTTCCGATATTTAGTTCAACTCCAAGTGCCTCTTTAATGCGACTCATCAGCTGCACTGCAAGAAGTGAATGACCACCAAGATCAAAGAATCCATCATCAATTCCAATTTGAGACACACTTAAAACTTCTGTAAACAAGTCACATAACATTTCTTCTTGCGGTGTTCTCGGTCCGCGGCTAGAAGATGATGCAATAAATTCTGGAGCTGGCAATGCCTTTCTATCTAATTTACCGTTTGGAGTTAAAGGTAACTCATTTACTACTACAAAAGCGTATGGAACCATATAATCTGGCAAACTACCTCCCACATACTGACGCATTTCATTCGTATCGATCGTTTCATTATTTGATGCGACGATATAAGAAACTAATCGTTTATCCCCTGGTTGATCTTCCCGTACAATAACAGCTACTTGTTCAACTTTAGGATGTTTCATTATTACCGCTTCTATTTCCCCTAATTCAATTCGGAATCCACGAATTTTAATTTGATGATCTGCACGTCCTATATAATCTAACGTCCCATCTTGACGCCAGCGCGCTAGGTCTCCTGTACGATACATTCTTGTACCTGGCTTACCAAATGGATCTGCGATAAAACGTTCAGCAGTTAATCCTGCTCTTCCTAAATATCCACGAGCGAGCCCTGCACCTGCAACATATATTTCTCCAACTACTCCAGGTGGCATCGGTTGTAAATAGTTATCTAATACGTATACTTTAAGATCCGGTATACTGCACCCGATTAAACTATTTGCTCGTAAAGATACGATACTTTCATCTAATTCAATATAACTAACATGTACTGTCGTCTCCGTTATTCCGTACATATTAATAAGCTTCGGTGCGTTATAAGGATGACGACTATACCAATCTTCTAATCGACTTAGTTCAAGTGCTTCTCCGCCAAAAACAACATATCGTAAAGATAATTTTTGACCAACCTCTTCATTTTCACGATCTGCTTGCATCAATTGATAGAACGCTGATGGAGTTTGGTTTAAAACAGTAACCTTTTCCTTAACAAGAAGCTGTAAAAATTCTTTCGGCGAGCGACTTACAGTATGTGGTACTACAACTAAACGCCCTCCATATAATAAAGGTCCCCAAATTTCCCAAACCGAGAAATCAAAAGCGTATGAATGGAACATCGTCCACACATCGTCTGCGTCAAATTGGAACCAATGATCAGTTGCTCCTAAAAGTCTTACTACATTTTGATGAGGTATCATAACCCCTTTCGGTCTACCTGTTGAGCCTGACGTATAAATAACGTAAGCAATATGTGAAGGAGATAATGGCTTCATGCGCTCCATTTCATCTATATTGTCTTCACTATACTTCTCAATTTCTTCTATTACGTTCACATCATCAACTAAAATCTTTAGTGCCTCATCACATTCAATTTCCACATCTGAATTTGTTAAAACACATGATGGTTTCGCATCGTGTAGCATAAATGAGATACGATCTGACGGATAATCCGGATCTAACGGAAGGTATCCCGCACCAGCTTTAAGAACAGCAAGTAAGCTTACAACCATATTTAAAGATCTCGGCATCGCTAAAGCAACAAGTTGATCAGGACCGATTCCTTTCGCTATTAACAAACGAGCTATTTTATTCGCTTTTCTATTTAACTCTTCATAAGTTAGCTTTTCATCTTCAAAGACGACAGCAATAGAATTTTGATTTACATGAGCCTGCTTTTCAAATAATTGTGGCAATGTCATTTCAGGTACAATTTGAAAACCACCATTCCACTTTTCTAAAACTGTATTTCGCTCTGCTAAAGTTAATATTTCTAATCTACCAATTGATTGATCCGGATGTTTCTCTGCATCATCTAATAATAGAATGAATCGTTCTATTAGTTTTTGAACCGTTTCACGTTTATATAAATCGGTACTAAACTCTAACAATCCGTGTAAGCCGTTTGGAGTACCATCAACTCTGTTACTCTCGCTAATTTCAAATGTTAAATCGAATTTTGCAGAACCAACACTTTGAATTTCAAGGCTCGCTTCTAAATCCGGTACATTAAACGTTGCTTCTGGCGTATTTTGGAAAGCTAACATAACTTGAAACAGCGGATGACTATTTCGAGTTCGTACTGGGTTTAACACTTCAACAAGTCGTTCAAATGGAACATCTTGATTTTCATAAGCTGCAAGGTTTACCTGTTTCACTCTATTTAATAATTCTTTAAAACTTGGATCTCCTGATGTATTTGTGCGTAACACTAATGTATTTACAAATAAACCAACTATATCCGTGAGTACATCGTCGTTTCTTCCAGCAATCGGACTACCTAATGGTATATCAGTTCCAGCACCTAATCTTGTAAATAAGGCACTTAGTCCTGCTTGCAACACCATAAACAAACTAACTCCATTTTTACGAGCGAGCTCCACTAACCTACTATGCATACCTTCATCTAAATGAAAATGAATTGTTTCCCCGCGATAACTAGTTTCAATTGGGCGCTGGTAATCTGTAGGTAACTCCATTTGATCTGGTAAACCTTTTAACTCTTCTTTCCAAAAATCTAATTGTGTTGAAATAATACTGTCTGGTTTTGTTTCATCACCTAATAGCTGTTGTTGCCATAGTGAATAATCTGCGTATTGAACTGGAAGGGTTTCTAGTTGAACACTATCACCTTGACATCGTGCTTTATAAGCCGCTGTAAAGTCTCTCGTTAACGCTTGTAATGACCATCCATCTCCTACAATATGATGCAAAAGAAATAGTAAAACATGTTCGTTTTCACTCACTTTAAAAAGTTGCAAACGAATTGCTGGTTCGATATCAAGATTAAAGCTATATCTTACAGCTTCAGACAGTGTACTTTCTAATTCATCCTTACATGTATTTGTTATAATCATTTTTAAATTCAATTTATCCATTTCTAGAATTCTTTGATATGAACTGCCAAGTGAATTCGGGAAAATCGTTCTAAGTGTTTCATGTTTCTCAACTACATCATAAAAGGCACCTTGCAGTGCTTCCTCATTCAATTTTCCAGACATACGAATGACTAACGGAATATTATAAGTAGGACTTGGACCTTCTAAACAATTTAAGAACCATAACCTGCGCTGTGCAAATGAAAGTGGAACTTCATTTGGCCTACTTACTTTCTTAATAGCTGGTCTTGCGCTTTTTGCACGATCCAACTGGTTCGCTAATTCAGCAACAGTTGGTGATTCAAATAGCTTTCCAATTCCTAATTCTACACTTAACGTTTCACGAATTCTTGCCATTAAACGAGATGCAAGAAGCGAATGGCCACCCATTTCAAAGAAATTATCATCTATACTAATTCGCGAAACACCAAGTACTTCTGCAAATAAATCACATAGTATTTCTTCTTTCGGATTTCTAGCAACTCTCTCATTGTTCATTCCATTAAAATCAGGAGCAGGTAATTTCTTTCTATCAACCTTACCATTTGGTGTTAATGGTAATTCTTCTAGCACAACAAATGCTGATGGTACCATATAATTCGCTAAACTTTCTGAAACATAAGAGCGAATTTCTGAAAGATGAATCATTTCCTTCTCTTCGGCAACGATATACGCAATGATTCGTTTATCATTTGGACGATCTTCTCGTACCATTACCACTGCTTGTTGTATATTTTCATGTCGTTGTAATACCGTTTCAATTTCAGCTAATTCAATTCGGAAACCACGAATTTTAATTTGATGATCTGCGCGACTAATGTACTCTAACACACCATCCTTACGCCACTTCACAAGATCACCTGTGCGATACATACGTGCTCCAGCTTTTCCATAAGGGTTTGCAACAAACCGTTCAGCCGTTAACGCTGGTTTTCCTAAATATCCGTTCGCAAGTCCTTCTCCTGCAATATATAATTCACCGATAACTCCAGGTGGAACAGGCTGTAACCCTGCATCCAAAACGTACACTTCTGTATTCCAAATTGGTCTTCCAATAGGAGGTATACCATTTTCACTGTCATCAATATTTATGAAAGTAGACCAAATAGTCGTTTCAGTTGGTCCATATAAGTTAGTTATAGAGCAACCTAATTCTTTTAATTTATTTGCTAAATGTGCCGGAAGAGCTTCACCGCCAACGAGTACGTTTAGCCTTTGTAACCTCTCTGGATATTCAGTTATTAACGCCTGCCAGAGCGTCGGTGTAGCTTGCATAATTGTCGCTCTTTCTTCTTGTAACAATGTCGTTAACGCAGAAGGCTCTTGGATTACCTCTTTTTGTGCAATTGTTAAACTTGCACCACTAATAAGAGGTAAATAAATTTCTAGAGCAGAAATATCAAACGCAAACGTTGTAACTGCTAATAAATGATCGTTTTCATTTAATGAAAACATATCTTTCATAGCTAATAAGAAGTTACTTAAACCTTTCATAGGAACAATTACACCTTTTGGATTTCCAGTTGATCCTGAAGTGTAAATTGTATAAGCTTGGTTTAAAAGTGATTCATCATTTTTAAATGATATATTCATATGAGAATATGTTTTTAACGCTATTTTCGTTTCTTCGCTATCTAATATGATTTTTTTAATATCATTTTCTATAACTAAAGTAGATGAAACAGATGAATGTGTTATGATACAAACTGGATTTGCATCATTTACTATATAAGTAATTCGCTCGGCTGGGTATTCTGGATCTATCGGCAAATACGTTGCACCAGCCTTTAGGACTGCTAGCATACTAACTACCATTTCTATTGATCTTGGAAATACTAAGGCAACAAACTGATTTGGTCGTATTCCTTCTTCTAATAAATAGTGTGCTAGTTCATTCGCTCGTTCATTTAGCTCTTTATACGTAAGTTTTATCCCGTTACAAGTAACTGCTATTTTATTTGGATTTTTTTGTACTTGTTTTTCAAATAATATAGGTAGATTAATTAGCTCTTCAGCTTTCTTCGTTTCATTCCATTCCAATAAAACTTTATGATTTTCTTCAGGAAGAGTAATGTTTATTTTTCCAATCGGCTCGTCTTTATGATAATTATTTATCACTAATTCTAATAGATTCATAAATCTTTCTTTATGCAATGCTAGTTCCGTATCGCTATATACTTCCGGATTCGCATCAAAATGAATCATTAACTCATTTTCATCGAAGCGCTTATATACATTAATCGATAAGTCATCGACAGGTCCTGCTGATAAATTATGTGTAATACCACGATTTCCAGCAAAGTTAAGCCCGTAATCAAAAGGCATAACATTCACTAACGGCCCAAACAACCTTTGATTTTCACCTAGTAACTTTAAGTCTCTTCTTAATTCCTCATGACGATATTTATGATGACGACGTACGTCTCGAATTTCTTTAGAAACTTGCTGTATTAATTCTGCAAAAGTTATATTTGGAGTTAACTTTAGACGAAGTGGAACTAAATTCATTACCATGCTAGGTGTATGAATAGATACAGAACCAAGACGCCCCATCATCGGTAAACCTAAAACAATATCATTTGCACCTGTTAATTTATGCATATAAATACTTGTTACAGCTACAACAAATTCGGGCCAACTCGTTAACGAAATATTAATATCTTCTAGTAAAGTTTTCGTACTAGCATTTGATAAATAAGCAGTTTCTCGTAAAAATCCATTTGATGTTCTCGGCGCTCGTTCTGCTAAACTTATAACTTCCGGTTCATCTGCAAACTTTTCTAGCCAAAAAGTACGATTTTCCTGAAATTGTTTAGATTCACGATACTCATTATCTTCTTGTACAATTTTTGCAAGAGAACCAAATGGCTTTTCATTCTTATTTGTTTCTTCTATAAGTGATGTATACTCATTCGCTACCTTTTGGCTAAGAAGTGAAAATCCATAGCCATCCATCACAATGTGATGGATGCGCTGATACCAAAAGAAACGATTATTTTCAACTTGAATAAATGCTTCAGTAAATAATTTATCTTCTTTTAAATCTATCGGTACAGATAAATCATTTTTCATCCATACTTTAGCAGCTTCTTCAGGATTTCCCTCTTTACGAACGTCAATAAAATGCATATGAAACGTTGACGATTCCTCAATAACTTGCCATGGGCCAATTTCATCCTCTTCGAAACGAACATGAAGTGCTTCTGCTTCTTTTACCACTTTACGTACAGCTAACTCGAAAATTTCATGATTAATATTTCCGTTTATTTCTATATATTCCCCAGTATTATAAATCGGATTAAGCGGATCTAATTGTTGCGCAAACCACATACCAGACTGCGCAGATGATAACGAATGACGAATCTTTTGACTATTAGGCATTCTTTACTACCCCTTTATTATGTAGTCTATTTGTTACAGCACTTGTGCTGCTTGTGAAGATAGTAAACGGTACCAATCATCAACAGTTGGACGTTCTGCTAAATCTGCAAAAGTGATTTCTTTCCCTTCGCGACGCCATTTCTCTACTAAACTCATAATTCTGACCGAATCAAGTCCTCTATTTAATAAGTCTTCATCAACTTCAATACTCTCTACTGGCTCACGGAGTAGTTGTGCAACTAGTTCATGTACTTTCTGTAAAGTGATTCCTTCACTCTCATCGCTTTTTACACTTTGTAAATCTTTTAATAGTAAGTTTGTTGATGTCGTTACTGCACATCTATTTGATGCATACTGCAATGCTTGTTTATGATGCTCTAGTGAAAAATCAGCAACTGCATCTGCTACAAAAAATGGCTCTATACCATCCATAAATGCTTCACAAGCTGTTAAAAGGCAGCCAATATGCGCATAAATACCGCAAATAATAAGTTGATCTCTTCCCTGCTCATTTAAAATTTCTAATAGATTCGTCTTTTTAAATGCACTATATCTCCATTTGGTTAGGAATATATCATCCTCATCTGGAGTAAGCTCATCGACAATTTTCTTTTTATCTGGTCCAGCAGGAATACCGTCACCCCAAAAGTCTTGTAATAACCCTCGTTGTTCTAACGTTTGTCCACCAGGTTGCGCTGTATAAACAACTGGTATACCAAGTTCCTTGCATCTTTCTCTTATCACCTTAATATTTGAAATTAGTTCTACTTTTGGCGATTCTTTATCGCTATATGCATCAAGAAAATATTCTTGCATGTCATGGATTAGAAGAACCGCACGTTTCGGATCTGGCGTCCAATTCACTTTATTTTTTGGTAGTTCTGATTCAATTGGCATTTTATATACTGAAATAGATGGGATAGCCATCTAATCACTTCCTTCCGATTTTTATTATTGTTTTACTGTAATAAGTTTTTCAGCAATGACTTTACGTAATTCTTTTTTGCTTACTTTTCCAACACCTGTTTGTGGGAATGATTCAATAAATTCAATTCGATCTGGAATCTTATAAGCTGCTATACCACGTTCTCTTAAGAACATTTTTAATTCGTTTGCAGTTAGGACTTGTCCACGAGCGATAACAAAAGCGCAAGTGCGTTCTCCTAAATAATCGTCAGGCATAGATACAATTGCTACATCATGTACTGCATCATGTGCTAATAGATGATTTTCAACCTCTTCCGCAGCAACCTTCTCCCCGCCACGATTAATTTGATCTTTATCTCTTCCTTCTACAATGATGTAACCTTGTTCATTTACTTTCACAAGATCTCCTGTACGATAAAATCCATCCTTTGTAAATGATCGTGCATTATGCTCTTCCGCTTTATAATAACCACGAATTGTATATGGCCCTCTTGTTAATAAACTTCCTACTTCACCGGGTTTTACATCGTTATCATTTTCATCAACAACCCTTACTTCATCGAATGTAGACATCGGTCTACCTTGCGTATGAATAATGATTTCTTCAGGATCATTTAATCTTGTGTAATTTACTAACCCTTCTGCCATACCGAACACTTGCTGTAACGTACATCCAAATGTAGGGCGAATACGCTTCGCAACTTCGGCACTAAATTTCGCACCTCCTACTTGAATAACTTGCAGGCTCGATAAATCGTCGTTACGGGAAGATGCTGCATCAAGCCAAATCATTGCTAATGGTGGAACGAGCGCTGTAATCGTAACTTTTTCTTTTTCTATAAGAGCAAATGCCTCATCTGGACTACCTCCAGTTGCCAATACTACTTTTCCACCCGCATAAAAAGTTCCAAATGTCCCTGGAGAACTCATCGGGTAATTGTGTGCTACTGGAAGAACTGCCATATAGACACTTTCTGCATTTAAATTACAAATGTCAGCGCTAACACGTAAACTATAAATATAGTCATCATGTGTTCTAGGAATTAATTTAGAAAGTCCTGTCGTCCCTCCTGATAATTGGAGAAACGCAACATCACTTGGCTGAACTTCTGGTAACGGAATCGGATCC
Source organism: Bacillus sp. SRB_331 (assembly GCF_003264175.1). Taxonomy (NCBI): domain Bacteria; kingdom Bacillati; phylum Bacillota; class Bacilli; order Caryophanales; family Bacillaceae; genus Bacillus; species Bacillus sp. SRB_331. The sequence continues at coordinate 76,681 of NZ_NADV01000021.1, forward strand.
ATATAAAGATCAGTTATGTTCACGAATTCTTCTTCTTCCCCCACTACGATTACATGTTGTAAAGCGGGAACTTTCTCTTTCACTTCTCTTGCTAGTTTTCGGTAATCAAAGCCGAGAGCCTTATCTGAAATAATGTAAGCACTCGCCTCACCGAACTCGCAAAAATAACTAATTTCACTACTGCGATGAGAAGGTAGTGCAAAAACAGGAAGTGCTCCAATGCGAAATAGCGCAAAGCATATTTCGAAAAACTCTATAATATTAGGCAACTGGATTACAACTCGGTCCTCTTTCTTTATTCCTAAATTCAGTAAACCTGAAGCTAAGCGATCTACCTTTTTATCAAGTTCACTATACGTTATATGCGTATTACTACTTACAACCGCAATTTGATCCCCATATTTTTCAGCGCGTTCTTTTAACATCGAACCAAATGTTTCTCCAAGCCAACACCCTTCTTCTCGATAGCGATTGGCAAATTCTTTTGGCCATTCCGTATAACCTATTAACATTCTTTCTTCCCCCTATTTTTCATTCAGCGAATTATCTCTTAACCCTAAAGCCTTCAACATTGTTTGGAACTTAGCTGATGTTTCTGCTAACTCATCTTCTGGCTTTGATTCAGCAACAACTCCAGCACCTGCATATAAGCGAAGTGTATTCTCTTGCACTTCAGCACAACGAATTGTAACAATCCATTCGCCATCTCCATTTAAATCGCTCCACCCTAACATTCCTGTAAAGAATTCACGGTCAAATGGCTCAATTTTTTGAATAGCCTCTCTCGCTTCTTCCATTGGAGTTCCGCAAACTGCTGGCGTTGGATGAAGGGCAATTGCTAATTCTAAAGAAGACGTATTTGGGTCCTTTAGTTCACCTTTCACTTCCGTAGACAAATGCCACATTGCTTCACTATGAATAACTGAGGGTTTTTCTGGAACATGTAATATATGACAGTAAGGGCGAAGCGCAGCGGCAACCGATTCAACTACTACCGCATGTTCATGTAAATCTTTTGGAGAAGAAAGTAATTCTTCTGCCCTTCTTTTATCTTCTACTGGATCCTCACTTCGTGGTCTTGAGCCAGCCAACGGATTAGAAATTACTTGCATACCATGACGTGAAACAAGTAATTCAGGACTTGCTCCAATTAACGTCTTACTGTACTCGTTTTCATCTTTCGGCAAATTAACAGCAAATGTGTAGCCGTGCTTATTATGTTCCGCTAATTCACGGAGTAGTTTTTGTTGATCAATTTTCTCGGAAGACTTAACATCCAATGATCTGGATAGAACGATTTTCCTTAAATCTCCGTCCTGAATTTTTGCTATTCCTTGCTTCACACCATCCATATAAACTTCAGGAGCTGGAACCGGTGTCATTTCAAATGTCAGTTTCTCATTTCGTTTTATCTCATTTGTTGTCTCTAACTGTAAACGCTCAGTAATTCTACTATGTTCTGGTACGATAAGTTGAACTTCTTTTCTACGATCAAAAGGCAAAGCACCAACAACGATAGGATTCGGATTTCCGGCTTGTTTTGCATTACTTAATACCGCTTGTACAAGTTCTGGAAAACTTTCAATTTCATGATGTTTTACTGTAGTAAACTCTCCTTCTGTCAATATCGTTCGAGTTGGTGAAGCGAAAAAGAACGAAGATTCAGTTTTATAATCTTCTAATAATTTTTCTGACAGTTCCTTTACGGCTATAAGTTCATTCATAGTATTAAAACCTCCTGAATTTTTTATTAAACTCCTAATGTAGCTCCGCCATCGACACATAAATTGTGCATTGTAATATGACTCGCTTTATCAGAAGCTAAAAACAATACTGCTTCAGCAATTTCTGAAGGTTGTGCAATTTTTTGTAACGGAATACCGAGTCTATATGTATTTTGAGAACCAGCAATTATATTTTCAGCTCCATTCTCATCAGCCCATAGTAATCTTTGCATTTCAGTTTCAGTAGAACCAGGAGAAACTAAGTTGCAGCGAATATTGTATGCTGCAAGCTCTAATCCTAAACACTTCATAAACATTGTCGTTGCAGCTTTTGATGCAGCGTACGCAGCCATTTCCATTCTCGGAGTATTTGCCGCATTTGAACCAACTGTAACAATTGCCCCTGACCTTCTTTGCATCATATGTTTACTTACTGCTCGAGACATATAGAAAACTCCTGTAGAATTTACAGAGAAGGTTTTATTCCAATCTTCATCACTTAAAGAGTGAATTGGTCCCATACGTAATACCCCTGCAACATTTATTAATATATCTATTGGTGCTATATCATTTTCAATACCGTTTACCATATCTTCAACAGCGGTACTATCACTCACATCTAAATGAAATGTTTTCATACGTGTTTCATTTAATTCATTTTCATTTAAGAGTACGTTTAACCCCTCTTCATTTTGATCAACCGCAATAACTGTAGCTCCTCTTTCTAAAAACATTTTGGCAACAACACTGCCTATACCTTGAGCTGCACCTGTTACTAAAACCGTTTTTCCATCAAATTCCCCTAAGTTCATTTCCTCTATCCTTTCATTTGAAAATTGATCTAATTAAACAAATAGTGATAATGATAACGATTATCACTATCAATGTAAAAAATAATACACTTACTAAACTAATTGGTCAAGTGTACTTTTCATCAAAATATTATTCATTGATAATGTTTTTCATTTAATATTCTTACATAGAAATGATAATCTTTCTCAATAGACTTGTCAACCTATTTTTATTTTTCAGATAAAATATTTTAGTACTTCTCAATACAATTACATCTAAAAGCATTAATAAGTACTTACATTAAAAAATTTAATTCGTACTCCTCTTTTTAAAATTGAAGAAGATAAACTGTAGATACCTTCATTTACAAAGCCTTACCAAAAACTCAAGTATATATTTTCTCAACATTTTTCTGAAAATATCGAGAAAGTATATCTTGCAATTACCGATGCATGTCGTGTTTATAATTTAAGATTTAATAAGTATTTCGAATATAATATATCAATTTATGATATTCCAATATAATCCAAACGGATACTTTACTCATTTTTTTGCCTCTAGAAAATTCCACATGTTGTAATTCATAAAAAAGCACCCTATTAAATAGGGTGCTTTTTAGTAAACATAGTGTTAAAGAAGATTTATATACTTACGCTACACTGCGATACTCTTCTTCTTTTTCTTTTTTCTGCTTAGGCACTTGGATTAAAAGTGCGATAATAAATGATACGACACATAATACGCCGATCACCATGAAAGTTGGTTTGAATCCACCTAGAACTGCACCGATAAAGGAACCAGCGAGCGCTCCAAATCCAAATCCTTGATACACAATTCCGTAGTTCTTACTATGGTTTTTCATACCGTAGAAATCACCAACGATAGCTGGGAAAATAGTGATATTTCCACCAAAGCAAAATGCTACACTTGCTACACATACGAAGTAGATACCATAATTTAAATCTACGAAACTTAAAACCAAGACTGAAGCTGCCATAACAACAAATGTACCAGTAACGATTTTTAAACGGCCGATTTTATCTGATAACGGTCCTAGAATAATACGACCTAATGTATTGAAGATTGCAACCATAGCCACCGCATTAGCTGCTGTCGCTGCGCTAAGCCCTACAAGTTGAACACCAATGTCTTTTACCATACCAATTAAGTATAAGCCACTCATACATGATGTAAATAACATAATAAATAATAAGTATACTTGTTTTGTGCCTAACATTTCTTTCGTTGTATATTCCTGAGTTTTTGTTTCATGAACTGCTCCTTGATCTGCAGCTTGATGGATTAAACAAGCGCCAAGGACAATCATAGCTGTAACAATTAAACCCCAGTATATAAACGCTTGTGATACACCAACTGATTCAATTAACTGTGCGTTAATATATTTAAAAATTAAGCTACCCGAACCATATGCAGAGACAGAAATACCAGCAATTAAACCTTTACGCTTTGGAAACCACTTTATTAAATTGGATAATGAAGTGATATATGCTGTACCATCTGCATAACCTACAACAACCCCTGCTAGTACATAAAGCAATATTAATGAGGAAGCTTGTGAACTAAGTATTAATCCAATTCCTAATGCTAGTCCAGCTATCATAATAAGTTTACGAAGTCCCCATTTTTCTTGCAATTTACTCGCAAACAAAGTTGAAAACGCTAAAGACAGGCTAGTAATTGAGAAAGTTATAGCAACAGCGTTAAGACTCCAACCGTATTTACTCACTAAGGGCTGATTGAATAAACTCCATGTATATATCGTACCAAGCCCCATTTGTACTATGACTGTTCCAAGGACAACAAGCCATGGATTAACCGATGATTTTTTCATACCATCTCTCCTCCTCTTTCTATTTCAATGCTATTCGCTAAATATACTTTTTTTATTTTTATTTTCGCCACCTCATTCGACTTAACAACTTCATTGTATAGGATGTTTTCGCTTATGTAAGCACTTACAAGATGGAGCGTCAAAAATATGGAATCAGTTACAGAAAACGAAGGGTGAAATACAAAAAACTACTTGTTAAATACGTAGTAGTTTTTATAATGTTTTACATCAATACGACTTATGTGTGTTTTCATATCCTCTTTTATACAAAGTTATGCGCCCTGTTACACCATGGCTGGACTTCAAAATTTTGATTATCCTATACAAACAAAAAAACACCATATTCTTTTTAACTCCCCAGCTTTATAACATGTTGCGTCTATATTTCTTAATACAAATCATTTAATAGTCTTGTAATCTGGCTTCTCGTTACAATGCTTGTAATCAAAAATCCCACCATTTCCACTTCCGTATATCTTGTTTTTCTAACGAAACATACAAAATTACAACGTTTTTTACAATTTTCTACATAAAAACAGAAAATATATAATTCATATACATAATGTTGCACTTTAATTTTTACTAAACAACAAATATTTTATTGATAAATAAAACTAAACATTCACTAATATATCTATACGTGGTTTAATATATATAATAAACAAACATTTCTGACTTTTATAAGGAGGTACTATGAAAGCAAACGTAGGCGATACTATACTATTTCAACGAAATAACTTAAAGATCACAGCATCTGTACTAAAACTATACACTGAATCGGTCTTAGTTGAAGTCACAGATGTAAGCGGTGGTACTTTTGAATTTGACCGAACAATTGTAAATCATAAAAACTATAAAATTTTAAATGCAAATAAATAAAACAATACAATACAAAATAGCCCCTGCTTAACAGCGGAGGCTATTTTGTATAATAACAATTCATTAATTTACATATCCTAAAACACTAACAATCTTGCTTGCTTTTAAATTATTAATATAATAATAAATTTCTAACCCTCTTCTCTCAGCTCTTAGCACTTTACCTTTCATTTTTGATAAATGCTGCGAAACAGTCGATTGAGGAATATTCAATATTTCTGTTAATTGTGTTACATTACAAGTTTTGCGTGCACTTAATTCATTTACAATTTGTAATCGTATTGGATGCGCCATTATTTTTAAAATATCCACATCTTCTTCAGTTACTAAACTTTTTTTTATCTCGCTCGTATATGTTGTCATAAGACATTCCCCTTTTATTTGAATTCCTTTTTATTAAAATCTGCTTCTAAATAAAATATTATCTCTAAATATACAATTAAGACCCTTATATAGAAATAATAGGATTTTGATTATTTAAAAACAGCAATACTATACAATTTCATCTATTTGGTACATATACATAATACAATTTCAATTTGTGCTCTATGTGAAGTTAGCATAAATTTATAATGAAGATTTTTCAAACAATTCACATCTAACTATATACTTCCTCATAATACTATCCAGTGATTTTAACATATTTTAGGCATTTGTATATACTATTGCAAAACACATTCTTATTGAGGGGGAATTTATATGCCAACACCGTTACAAGAACAAGTTGAAGAAGCTCGTGAAACGTATGTCAGTCGTATTATTTTAGTTGGTGGTTCAGCTTTATTTTTAACAGGTGGTGTTATATCTGCAATTTCAGCCTTTAAAAGTTATAATCGTTTGGCAAATACGCCACCTTCTTCAAATGATTCATAATTGCATCATTCATTCCTTTAAATAATAAAGATGCCGCCTCTACTATAGAGACGGCTTTATATAAAAACATTATTAAATTCATTTGAACTTAATTGAAAAAACGTTATAACAATTTGGTACAATGTTCAAAGTAATGATAGATACTTTCAATTTGACAAGCTTATTTCACCACAAACCGCGTCTGACTACAACCATCCTTCTGCTTCGTTACCTCTAATACAGCTGGCATTGCGTTTTTCAGTTCTTGAACGTGTGAAATAACACCGATAAATCGGCCTGATTTTTGCAAGTCGATTAGGGCGTCAACTGCTTTCGTTAATGACTCTTCATCTAATGAGCCGAATCCTTCATCGATAAACATCGTTTCGATGGAAATACCACCCTCATACGCTTGAATTACATCTGCCATTCCAAGTGCTAAGCAAAGTGATGCGTTAAATTTCTCACCGCCAGATAATGTTTTTACATCTCGGGTTTGACCTGTATATGCATCATATACATCTAATCCTAATCCACTTTGTCGATTCCTCTTTTCAACTCGTTCGCTTCGTTTTAAATAAAATTGTCCATTTGATAATTTACGTAGTCGTTCGTTCGCAATTTGAACAATTTGTTCTAAATACTCAATTAAGATGTAACGTTCAAAGGATATACGACTATCGTTATCCCCTTTCATTACTTCATATAAATCAACAAGTTCTTGGAATGCTTTTTCTTCCTCATGAATTTGTTCATCAATTCGTTTAATATTTTCATGTAAATCCGTAATATATGATACGGCGTTTTGAGCACGTTGTCGTTTTTCTTTAATAATATCAAGGCTAATTTCCAATTCTTTCACTTGCTCATCTAATGAAGAAATGTCCATATACTCTTTATCTTTTAAGTCTGCTTTTAATTCTTCAATTTGTTTTGTAAGTACTTCTAGAGATGAGTAATAACTTTGGATTTCTTGTTGTAACTTATCCATCTCAGCATCATTTAATTTGGATTCTTTATATGTTAATTGATCTGTAAATCCGCTTTGTTCTAGCTCTTTCATAAAGCGTGTGAACGTCTCTTCTTTCTTCTCTTTTGCACTATTAAATTGATTAGAAGCATTATCATGTTCTGCTTGAATACGTATATTTTCATTTTGCCAATGTTGATATGCCTCTTGTACTTTCTCCCATTCATCTTCCATTAACCTAAGTTCTTGCAGAGCTTGGTCAAACTGTACTTTCCAAGCTTGTACCGTTTGCAAGCTTTCCGGAATATTTTGCTTATCATGTTCATATGACGTACGAAGCTGCATACACTCCATTTCAGTACGGTGCTGCACAGTTTCTACTTCACGCTTTTGTTTCTGGAGTTCTTCTACTTTTTCTTCTACGCTTTTTATATTCACAGCAATTTGCTTACGCGTTTCTTCACTTGCTTTTAACGCATTAACTTCTGCTGCTAATTGCTTCCCTTTTTGAACGAGCGCACTATATGTTTCTACTAATTCTTCTGAGCGATAGCCTCGCTTTAGCACTTCTTCTATCACTTGTTCATATTGAACTCGATAGAAATTCCACTTTTCTTCTAATTGAACATGTGATTTTTCCGCAATATTTTTCTTTTCTCTTAGCTCATTTAACTCTTTTTCATCAATTGCATTACTTTGCTCTGTAGCTTTTTTCGGGTGGTCCATACTACCACATACTGGACAAGATTCACCATCATGTAAATGAAGAGCTAATATACCAGCTTGTTCACTTAACCAGCGGCGTTCCATATTTTCATATGTACTAACTGCCTGTTGCATCTTATGAAACGCACTTTCTTTTTCTAGCTCGTATTTTTGTTTTTCTTGCCATACATCATATGCCTGCTTTAATACTTTTGCATCTTCTCGCATATTCGTTAGTTCTTCTACTTTAGCTACATATTGTTCAAGCGCTGCTTCTAATTGCTGTAATTCGCCAGACATTCTTTGTTTTTCATTTTTATGCGCTTCTAGTTGTTCATCTAACTTTTGCATACCTTCTTTTAATTTTCCTATTTGAATTTCAGCATTTTGCAAATTTAACTTTTTCTCAGCTAATGATGCAATAATTGGCTGTAACTCTTCTAGTCTTTGAACTTGTTTTTTAGCACTTTCTCGCTCGGATGCCTTATTCTTTAATGCTTCATATTTCTCCTGAGCAAGTGCAAAACTGTTCATTATATGCTCTTTTTTTGCGATTATCTGTTTTAACAAACTTTCAGACTGCTGTTCATATTGCATCGCTTCCTCATACCATTGCTCAAATGGTAATAATCGCTTCGCCTGTTCCGCATGTTTAAAAGATTTTTCTTTCATTTCGATTACGGCACGGTTTTCTTGTAAAATACTGTACTTCTCATTCTTTTGTTCTAAATCTTTGAATTTCTCATTTACAGCTTTTGCTGCATGAAAACGTGCCTCTGCTTCTTTTAATTGTTTCGTTTTGTCATTTTGTTCTAAGTGTAATTGCTCAACCTCTGCATTGTACCAAACTGTTTCTTGTTCTAATGCCTCTACTACTTGATGTGTATTTACATGCTCTTGTTCCACTAATGTCTCTAATAATGCCCCATCACGTATTGGTAATTTAAATACATTACGGAAATATAGCTCACGTTCTTTTTGTTTTTCTTGTAAGACGTCTTTCCATTGTTTACGCTTTTGATCTAATATCTCACGCATTAATTTATAACGATCTGTTTTAAAAATGCGGCGTAGTATTTCTTCTTTATTTTCCGTTTCAGATGTTAATAATTTTCGGAACTCTCCTTGCGGTAACATGACAATTTGGCTAAATTGATGTTTACTTAATCCAATTAAATCTTCAACTTTTTTATTTACATCCGTTACATGAAAACGATCGACACATGGAACTTTTTCCTCATCAATTACTTCATATAATTCGACTGCATGTCCTGTAATTGTTTTATTTCCTTGTTTTTTATGGCCCAGTTGTCGTTTAATTTCATAACTTTTTCCTTTTAATTGAAAAGTTAATTCCACACTTGTATAAACATCATCATCAGCAAATTGGCTACGAAGCATGTTTGTATCACTGCGCTCTTCTCCACTAGCCTCTCCATATAATACATAACAAATCGCATCAAAAATCGTTGTCTTTCCAGCTCCTGTATTTCCAGAAATAGCGAAAATACGATGCTCACCAAGATCTTTAAAATCGATTACTTCTTTCTGTTTATATGGACCAAACGCGGTCATTATAAGCTCAATCGGTCTCATCCTCGCTCACCTTCCCGTTCTTGCACTGTTTGCAAAACATCTAAAAATAGACGTTCTTTCTCTTCTGATAAATCTAGCCCTTTCATTTCTTTATAAAATGCTTTTAAAAGAGATAAATCATCCGTTTTATGTCTTGAAACAGTTACTTCATTTTCATCTGTGAACTCTCGTCTTTGAATAGATCTTTCAACATGCATTGCATTTGGGTATACAGAACGTATTTTTTCCATTGGCTGCAAGACAGGATTTTCATCTAATAATTTCACAAATACATAATCTTCACTCACTGGATGAAGCAATAAATCGTCTATTTTCGCTTCTACTGTACGCATTTTACGACGTGGTGTAAGTAAACGTTTTTCAATTGTTGTTTCACCTTTTTCATCCAGTTCCACAATATAATATCCTTTTTTATGCTTTTCTTCAGAAATAGAATATGCAAGTGGTGAACCTGAATAACGAATTGTCTCATTACGTACAAAATGCGCTTGATGTAAATGGCCAAGCGCCGTGTAATGAAACTTATCAAAATAATGGCTATTTACATATTCAGCACCACCAATTGAAAGTGGTCGTTCCGCATCACTCGTATTTTCCTCTGCCTCTCCTGAAGAAGTTACAAATGCATGTCCTACAAATATGTGTCTCGCTTCTTTATCCATCGTTTCAGAGAGTTCGTTCATAAAAATACGCATCGCATCATCATGAGAACGAACATCTTCATTTTTCAATATGTGTCTAACAATACTTGGATCTGCATACGGAACGAGATGGAAATGAACCTCTCCGTATTCATCATTTAAAACAACAGGATTGTATGGAAACTGGAATTGTCCAACAATATGTAATCCTTGTTTTTTCATTAAATTACTACCAAAATGTATGCGGTCCGGACTATCGTGGTTTCCTGCAACTGCGATTATTGGTGTTTGTAAATCAATAACTATCTTTTGTAATACATCATTTAATAAGTCTACTGCTTCTGTAGGTGGAATTGCTCGGTCATATAAATCTCCTGCAATAATTACAGCATCCGGTTTTTCCTCTTCAACAGCTTGTACAAACTGATCTAACACAATTTTTTGATCTTCAGTCATATATACACCATGAACAAGCTTACCTAAATGCCAATCCGCTGTATGAAAAAACTTCATATTACCCTTCTCCTTTTAGTTTACTGATTGTAGTGAAACAAGCTGATAGTTTAGTGTAGTTTTTCCGTTCTCCCATTCTAACTTTTGGACAATTGCACTACCGATTCTTTCTTCGTTTGATTTATATAAAGGCAATATTTCTTGAATAGTAAATAGATGATAACCATCTAAAATTAATTGAAATAAATTATCTTCTATATGTAATCTTACTTCTTTTTCATTTGAAATAATTTTTGTATGCATCTCAAATTTCATGCTAGATACAACCCCTTTTTTCTAATCTCTACATTTTAATAGTATAGTGGTCATGCAAGATTGACAAGTAAATACACCGTGATGTACATACTTTTTTAATTATAAATATTTTATGTTTTTTTATATGAAATACGGTATGTGAAATTATTAATCTACAAAAATAAAAATGCCCTTTCAGGCATCCTTATTTTTGTAAGTACTCTTTCATAACGTAGTACAATACAGTTATTAAGACAATCGCTACAAAAAACGCAAATACGGCCACAACATACCCATCTTTATTTAATAAAAAGCATATGGAAATAGATATTATAAAAATCGGAAACACGAGACGTACCTTAGCCTTCACTTCTTCTGTCGTATCTGTATGATGAAAATACTGTGTAATTCCTACCATAAGAGATGACAAAATAATAACCGACAATAGTAAAGGTCCTGGCATTCCGATCTCTCCTTTCTCTATTTCTAATTATATACAAACCCCGCGCTCTTTAAAAGTTAGATAATTCAGCCTTTTAATTTTTTCTACATCAACTCTTTAATTTACGCCACGTATACTAACTCAATATAAGTTATACATATAATAGCGCCTTCAACACGACATTTTCAAATAATAGCACTTACAGTAATGTTGTAATATTCCTCTTCATTCTCTGAAATCCTGCAAATATAACTCGTCAAAATATGCGATAAATACTAACACTAAGCACCTAATTTAGACAAAAATTATAGAGGACATTTCAGTATGTATCAAGAAATAAGAATAGAAAGATAAGTAAGGGAGGATTTATAATGACTGAACACGTTTTATTTTCTGTTAGCGAAAACGGCGTTGCATCTATTACTTTAAACCGTCCAAAAGCACTTAATTCTTTATCCTATGACATGTTACAACCAATTGGGAAAAAACTTAAAGAATGGGAGCAAGATGAGCGTATTGAACTCATCGTTTTAAAAGGAGCTGGGACGAAAGGTTTTTGTGCAGGTGGTGATATTAAAACGCTATACGAAGCACGTTCTAACGAAGTTGCATTACAACATGCAGAGCAGTTTTTTGAAGAAGAATATGAAATTGATACATTTATTTATCAATACAAAAAACCAATTATCGCTTGTTTAGATGGAATTGTAATGGGCGGTGGTGTCGGTCTGACAAATGGAGCGACGTATCGAATTGTAACAGAGCGTACGAAGTGGGCAATGCCTGAAATGAACATCGGTTTCTTCCCTGATGTCGGTGCTGCTTATTTCTTAAATAAAGCGCCTGGATATACTGGTCGATATGTTGCTTTAACGGCATCTATTTTAAAAGCTCCTGATGTATTATATATTAACGCTGCTGATTACTTTATGACATCAGATTCATTACCAAATTTCCTTACCGCACTTGAAAATGTAAATTGGAAAAAAGAAGATGTACATACTCATTTAAAAGAAGTTATTCGTACATTTGCAACTGCTCCAAACTTAGATGGCAATCTTTCTTCTTCAGTAGAAGAAATTAATTCGCATTTTGCATTCGATACAATTGAGGGAATCATTCAATCGTTAGAGAAAGATCAAAGTCCATTTGCCCAAACAACGAAAGAAAAGCTATTATCCAAATCCCCTGTTTCATTAAAGGTAACATTAAAACAGTTTATTGATGGCCAAGAAAAGTCAGTTGAAGAATGTTTCGCGACAGATCTTATACTCGCTAAAAACTTCATGCGACATGAAGATTTCTTTGAAGGAGTACGCTCCGTTGTAGTTGATAAAGACCAAAATCCAAATTATAAATATAAACAATTAAGTGATGTTTCAGAAGAAGATGTAAATCGATTCTTTAACTTACTTAACGCTTAAACAAAGAGGCCATATATTGTAGCACACTCTCAGCTACTCTATACGGCCTCTTCTTTTTAGTTAAATAATTTTAAATATAATTTAATTTTATTTAACTAAAATGTATGTTAAACTAACGTTAATCGAATTTTCTAAAAACAAAAAAGGAAGGCGGATAACATTATGGAAAATTTTTTTCTGTTTATTATTATGTCTATATGTCTTATTATTCTACCCGGTCCTGATACAGCAATGGCTACGAAAAACACATTGATTGCCGGCAAAATCGGCGGCGTTAAAACTGTTTTTGGTACTTGTGTTGCGCTTTTAATTCACACTTTAGCTGCTGTAATTGGTCTTTCAGCACTTATTGTAAAGTCTGCTCTTTTATTTTCTATTTTTAAATATGTTGGTGCTGTATATTTAGTCTATATTGGTATTAAAGCCCTTTTAGCAGTAAGAAACACAGAAGACTTAAATACAAATGACGTTCCAATAAATAATGACAATAAACATACTTCTTGCTTTCGCCAAGGGTTTCTTACAAATTTACTAAACCCTAAGATTGCAGTCTTCTTTTTAACTTTTTTACCACAGTTTTTAAATCCAAATCATAATACATTTATACAACTTCTCGTTATGGGACTTACTTATCTCATTTTAACCGTCATTTGGTTTGCTTTTTATATATTTTTAATTGATAAAATTAGTGCTTTTATGAAAAAACCGAAGACACAGCGTTATATTCAAGGGATTACAGGAATCGTCTTAATTGGGTTTGGTATTAAATTAGCCTTTGAAAGAAATAGTTAACACAATACAAACGAAAATACACTNNGTAGTGTATTTTCGTTTGTATTATTTTTATAATGAGTGGGAATGCACCCCACTCATTATCATTTCACTTTATTAAAACCAGCGCTCAGTTACAACTTTTTTACGTGTATAAAATTGAACGCCATCCGTACCATTTGTACCAAGATCTCCAAAGAATGAAGCTTTGTTTCCTGCAAATGCGAAGAATGCCATTGGTGCTGGAACATTAACGTTTACACCAATCATACCAGCATCAATATTGTCTCGGAATGTTTGTGCATGTTTTCCATTTGATGTATAAATAACAGCACCATTCGCAAATTTCGATTGATTTGTCAGCTTAATACCTTCTTCTAAATCTTTTACTCTTACAATACTTAATACTGGAGCGAAAATTTCATCTTGCCAAATTTTCATTTCTTGATTTACACCATCAAAGATTGTTGCACCAACAAAGTAACCTTCTCCAACTTCTTCATTGATTTTACGGCCATCTACTAGTAAAGTTGCTCCATCTGCTACACCACTATTAATATAGCCTAAAACACGTTCTTTATGAGATTCACGGATTAATGGTCCAACATAATTATCTTCGTTGAAACCGTCACCTACTTTTAACTTCTTCGTTTCCGCTACTAATACATCAATGAATTCATCAGCAATTTCATCAACTACTGCTACTACTGAACATGCCATGCAGCGCTCTCCACTACTTGCAAACGCAGAACCAATTACACCTTGTACTGTTTTCTCAAGGTTGCAATCTGGCATAACAACTGCATGGTTTTTCGCACCTGCTAACGCTTGTACACGTTTACCATTTTTTGTACCAGTTTCATATACGTAGCGTGCCACTGGCTCAGAGCCAACAAACGAAACTGCTTGAATATCTTTATTTTCTAAAATACTATTTACAACATCTTTTCCGCCTTGTACTAAATTTAATACCCCTTTTGGAAAACCAGCTTCATAGAATAACTCTACAAGTCGCTCAGCTAAAAGTGGCGTTCTTTCAGATGTTTTTAATACGAATGTATTACCGCAAGCAATTGCAAGTGGGAACATCCATAATGGAATCATCATCGGGAAGTTAAACGGTGTAATACCAGCAACAACTCCGATTGGGTAGCGCCAAATCGATCCATCAATTCCACTAGCAATATTCGGAAGAGCTTGTCCCATCATTAAATTTGGTGCTGATGTTGCAAGTTCTACCGCTTCAATACCACGCTGTACTTCACCAGTTGCATCCGTTAGCGTTTTACCGTTTTCTAGCGTAATGATTTTTGCAAGCTCATCTTTATTTTCTTGTAACAGTTGTAGATATTTGTATAGTTGTCTTGAACGATTTGGAACTGGAACTTTAGACCATGTTTTGTATGCCGCTTTTGCCGCTTCAACAGCTTTTTCAACATCTTCTTTTGGAGAAAGTGGAACATAAGCGATGATTTTTCCAGTTGCTGGATTCGGAACCGCTTCTACTTCCGTACCAGTAGATTCTACCCATTCGCCATTAATATGATTTTTCACTCGTTTAATTTCAGTTGTAATCATTATATTCTCTCCTTTTTTATCATGGTTTTTATAAGTGCACTATTTTTGATTAGAAATTAATTGTTCGCTAACTTTCTTATATAAAGCAGCCATATCGTTTTCACCATATCCTGCCTCACTCGCTTCTTCATATACGTTTAATAGCATCTCACTTACTGGTAAGTGAAGTTCACTTTCTTTAGCTAACTCTATCGCAAATTCCAAATCTTTCTTTAATAAATTTACAGTAAAGCCTGGCTCATAATTTTCTGATGCAATGAAACTTTTATAATTACGCTCATAAATTCTACTTTGACCGTAACTTACATTTAAAATATCAAACATTTTATCTAAATCCATATTGTTCTTTTTCGCTAATGTTAAAGCTTCACTCACACCAGCTGTATAAAAACCAATTAATAGATTATTAATTAATTTAACAGTTGTACCACTATCAATCTGCTCACTAACATGGAAAACATTCGCTCCAAGTACTTCCATGACAGATTCAGTTTTTTCATATACTTCTTTCGATCCACCAACCATAAACGTTAATGTACGGTTTTCTGCACCAATTACCCCACCGCTAACAGGTGCTGCTAAAAAGTCTACTTTCTTTTCCTTCGCCGATTCCTCTAATTGTTTGTTTAATTGTGGAGATACTGTACTTGTATCAATTAAAGCTACATTCGAGTGGCTATTTTCAAATAATCCTTCTTCCCCAAAATATACCGCTTCCACAGCACGAGGTGAAGGCAAACTTGTAAAAATCACATCGCATGTCTCTGCTAGTTTTGAGATTGATAGGCCGATAATTCCTCCTTCTTTTTCAAAGGAAGCTTCCGCCTCTTTATTCAAGTCCACTCCATATACTGTGTAGCTAGATTTAACTAAATTTTTAGACATTGGAAGACCCATGTTACCTAAACCGATAAAACCAATCTTTTTCATATCGCTTTCCTCCTATTTACACAATATATTTCCCGCGATTTATAATAACTTTCGCAATATCTCTCTTTTTCGTAAATAAGTTTGAGTATAAAGGCACTAATAATTGACGGATTTCAGCTAATATTTCTTGTCTATTTTGTTCTTCTGTGACAGCTGCTGAAAGAATGGAAATCGCAGCTTCTTCTACTTTACGATATCCTTCTTCACAAATAACACCTGTTATCATTTGCTTCGTACGCTCTTTTTCCTCACCATTTTTACTAACTGCTTTCCTCGTACGTAAAAATGCTGATTCCATGACGTACACGTCCGTCAACATATTTGATAATACGCGTGAATATTCTTGCTCTTGCTCAATTTTTATTCCTGGAGTTTTAGAGAGCGTTTTCAAAGATTGTTTCAACAATTTTTTCGCTAATAAAATGTAACGATGGTTTCTTTCTACATTTGCTACATCAATTTCTACTTCAGCATCTTCTATTTGCTCGATTTGCTTCATTAACATTTTTGCAACTGTTAATCTATTAATTTCATTCGTTCCTTCAAAAATACGACTAATTCTAGCATCACGATATAATCGTTCTACTTCGTATTCTTGCATATAACCGTAACCACCATGAATTTGTACAGCTTCATCTACGATATAAGCAAGTGTTTCAGAAGCGTTTACTTTATTCAGTGCACATTCAATTGCAAATTGGGACATTTTTTTCATAAGATCTTCATCACTCTCATGAATTGCTTCATCAATTACACCCGCTGTACGGTAAGCTGCACTTTCTGCTCCATATGTAGAAATAATCATATTGGCAATTTTCTCTTGAATCATCGTAAAATCTACTAATTCCGTTTGGAACTGTTTTCGCTCTTTTCCATATTGAACTGACAAACCGATTGCTTGTTTTGCTGTTCCAATATTTCCAAAAGCAAGTTTTAGTCTAGCGAAGTTAAGAATATTAAGAGCTACGTGATGCCCTTTCCCAACTTCCCCTAAAATATTTTCAGCGGGGATGACAACATCTTCTAAAATAAGCGTCGCTGTTGAAGATCCTTTAATCCCCATCTTCTTTTCTTCTAATCCTATTGATACACCTTCACATGTTCTTTCGACAATAAACGCTGTCATTCCTTTATTTGTCTTCGCAAAAACAACGTATACATCTGCCATATGAGCATTTGTAATCCACTGCTTCTCACCATTCAACTTCCAAGCAGTACCATCTTCATTCAATACTGCACTCGTTTTTGCACTTAATGCATCAGAACCAGCATTTGGCTCAGTTAAAGCATAAGCCCCAATCCATTCTCCCGATGCGATTTTCGGTAAATATTTTTCTTTCTGTTCTTTCGTTCCATAATATATGTAAGGCAATGTACCTACACCGGCGTGTATATTAAAAGAAACGCTAAATGCACCAGCGTAACCCATTTTCTCTGCTACAAGACCTGAGACAGCCTTTCCTAACTCGAATCCGCCATAATCTTCTGGTACCTCAATGCCTAATAATCCAAGTTCCCCAGCTTTCTCAAATAATTGGCGAGAAACTTTATAGTTATGTTGTTCAATATTCTCAATTTGCGGGACAATTTCTTGTTTAACGAATTGTTCTGTCGTTTTTGCAATTAAATCTTCATCCCCTGAAAAATCTTCTGGTGTAAAGAAAGTATTATTCACATCTTTATTGAGTGAAAAAAATTCATCCCATGGTAACTTCGTTTTCTCCATCTGAATCCCCCTATCATTTCGGCCTTCATTGCTTTTTGCATATGCTCGTCTACGATGAGTGGAATATCTTATTATTGAAAACAGAAGGCGATGAATTTTCACATCAAGCAGTTCATTTTGCCAAAGATGTATTCTCATCGCCCTAGTTGTTTTATCTATTGATCTTCTGATAATACTGTTTTTGCAATACCAGTATCTAATTCTTCAAAGTCATGATATGAAATTGTTTCATATAATTCACTTCTCGTTTGCATATTAGAAAGTGCATCTTTTTGAGAACCTGTTTCCTTAATTAAAGTAAACACATTCTCATACGCTTTCGCGGCAACTCGAAGTGAAGTTACAGGGTAAATAACCATTTGGAAGCCCATATTCGCAAATTCCTCTGCACTATAATATGGCGTTTTCCCAAATTCGGTCATATTCGCTAATAAAGGTGCATTTACTTTACTATTAAATAGACGGAATTCCTCTTCTGATTGAAGCGCTTCAGGGAATATTGCATCTGCCCCTGCTTTTACATATGCGTTCGTTCTTTCAATCGCGGCATCTAAGCCTTCTACACTGCGAGCATCTGTGCGTGCTACAATATATAAGCTTGGTGCAACTTCTTTAATCGCTTTAATTTTTTGAACTAATTCTTCTGTAGTAACAAGTTTCTTACCATTTAAATGTCCACATTTCTTTGGTAATTGTTGATCTTCAATTTGAACAGCAGCTACTTTCGCTTCTACCATTTCTACAGCTGTTCTCGCTACGTTTAGTACTCCACCAAATCCTGTATCAATGTCCACAAGAACTGGTAAATCTGTAGCTCTTACTAGATCCCTTGCTCTCTCTGCTACTTCAGTAGACGTCACGATGCCTAAATCTGGTAGCCCTTTACTTGCAGTGTAAGCAGCTCCCGATAAATATAGAGCTGAAAAACCTGTATTTTTCGCAACAAGAGCCGCCATTGCATCATGAGTACCTGGAATTTGCAAAATATCATTTGCTTCTACTAAAGCTCGGAAGCCATTCGCAAGCTCCTCTTGTGTTGACTGTTTATTCACAACCCAAGCCATTCTAAATTCCCCCTATTATTAAATTAAGAATAGATCTACAAATTCGTTTACATTCATATTTTCTAGTTTTTCTTCATTTAAGCAAACTTCATGAATTTGTTCTTGTTGCTTACTAGAATAATGACCTGCCATATTTGCAGTGAATTTTTGAACAACTTTTGGAATCGCTTCGTCTCTACGGAAACGGTGACCAAGTGGGTATTCACATTCCACATTTTCTGTTACAGTACCATCTTTAAAATGAACTTGAACAGCGTTGGCGATTGAGCGCTTGTTCGGGTCAAGATAATCTAAACTGTACTGTTTGTTTTCAACAACAACCATCTTATTTCGTAATTCATCTACACGTGGATCATTTGCTACTACATCCTCATAATCGTCCGCAACGATATCTCCTTTTAATAAACCAATTGCTGTAATGTATTGTAAACAATGATCACGATCAGCTGGGTTATTTAATGGACCTTCTTTATCGATAATACGAATTGCTGATTCATGAGTTGTAATTGTAATACGATCAATTTCATCTAATCTTTCTTTAATTTCCGGATGTAATTTCACTGCACATTCTGCAGCTGTTTGTGCATGGAATTCTGCTGGGAATGACACTTTGAATAATACATTTTCCATTACATAAGATTCTAGCGGTCTTGCTAATTTTAATTCTTGCTTGTTAAATAACACATCTTGGAATCCCCATCCTGGTGCAGATAAAGCTGTTGGATAACCCATTTCACCTTTTAAAGCAGTCATTGCAAGATGAACACCGCGGCTCGTCGCATCTCCTGCTGCCCATGATTTACGTGAACCAGTATTTGGAGCATGACGATATGTACGAAGACTAGAATTATCAATCCACGCATGTGATAATGCATTAAAGATTTCTTCACGCGTTCCACCAAGCATTTTCGCAACTACTGCAGTTGTTGCTACTTTTACATATAATACATGGTCAAGACCAACACGATTTAAGCTATTTTCTAACGCAAGCACGCCTTGAATTTCATGTGCTTTAATCATCATTTCTAATACTTCACGTACTTTTAATGTTTCTTTTCCTTCTGAAATACGAACACGGCTAATATAATCTGCTACTGCTAAAATTCCGCCTAAGTTATCAGATGGATGTCCCCACTCTGCTGCAAGCCAAGTATCGTTATAGTCTAACCAACGGATCATACATCCGATATTAAATGCGCCTTTTACTGGATCTAGCACATAAGATGTTCCTGGTACACGTGTACCATTTGGCACGATTGTTCCTGGTACAACTGGTCCTAATAATTTCGTACACTCTGGGTATTGTAGTGCTAAAATTCCACATCCAAGTGTATCAAGTAATACGTAGCGGGCCGTACTGAATGCTTCTGCACTTGTAACCTCTTTATTTAATACATAGTCCGTAATTTCTTCTAATAATGCATCTTTTTGTTTAATTTCATTAGTTTTAATCATGCTATTCTTCCCTTTCTGTCGAAAATTCGTTATTATTAATGATGGGTGTCGGTCAAACACCCATCTGGCGGGCGGCGCTAACAACTCCCCAGTTGTTCTTATTTACTAAGTACATGTCGCTCGCCAATATAATTTACACGTGGACGGAACAAGCGATTATTTGCATGTTGCTCAATAACGTGCGCACATAGTCCTACTGTTCTAGAACTAAAGAAGATTGGTGTGTACAGTTGAATTGGGATACCAAGCATCCAATATACTGGTGCTGCATAATAATCAAGATTCGGATAAATGCCTTTTTCCTTCTCCATGATTTTCTCTCCAGCTTCACACATTTCATATAGTGTATAATCACCTTTTACATCACATAGCTGTTTTAAAGCTTCCTTCATCATAAGTGCTCTTGGATCCATTTTCTTCATATAAACACGGTGTCCAAAGCCCATAATTTTTTCTTTGTTATATAGTTTTTTCTGTAATAACTCTTCAAACTTCTCAACATTGCCAGCCTCTAAAAGCATGTACATAACAGCTTCATTTGCACCGCCATGTAAGCTTCCCTTTAAAGATGCAACCGCACCTGTTAGAGCACCGTATAAATCTGATTGTGTTGACGCAATTACACGCGCTGTAAATGTAGAGTTTGGCATTTCATGTTCACTATATAAAACAAGGGAACGATCAAAGATCTTCTCCTCAAGTTCAGTCGGTTTCTTACCAGTTAACATATAGAAGAAATTCGCACTATATGACAATTCCTCAAGGGGCTGAATTGGCTCCTCATTATTTAAAATATGATAGCTATTCGCTACAATATTTGGCACTTTACTTAAAAGCTTGTACCCTCGAATTTTATTCACTTCTAACGAGCGGTTTTCGATATCACTATCGTAACCAGCTAATGCAGACACACCTGTACGTAACCCATCCATAGGATGTGTTTCTTTAGGCAATGCCTTTAGCACATTAAATACACCTTCTGGCACTGCATATTCTTCTTTTAATTTCTTTTCAATTGTTGCTTTTTCATCCTCATTCGGTAGATGTTCTTCTAATAAAAGGTGCACAATGTCTAAATACTCTTTTGTTTTTGAGAGTTCGATTAAATCATACCCTTGAATTACAATTTCACCTTTTACTGTGTCAAGAAACGAAATTTTCGTCTCCGCTGCTACTACACCATCTAATCCCGGGGAAAATTTTCCTTCAGCTTTCATCATTATTTCCTCCAATCCTAATAGATCTTCGTGCACATAACTGTAAGCCTTTACAATACTGTGAAACTACATTTCTATTTCAATGTATCAGAGTTTTTAGAAGATTTCAATTTATTTTATAATGATAAGTTTCCTATACTTTTACCGATGTAATAATACAATTTTTCAAAAATAACTTTCATCTTTTATAAAGAAAGGACAGACATCCTTTTATAATTTTCTAAAACGAAATATAACAATTATCCATATAATCCCACTAAATATACCTTTAATCTCTTTTTCTTTAACAAACATAAAAAACGAGCTGCACTCATGCACAGCTCGTTTTCTATAATATTTATTTCATATTCCCATAAATATAATTCTTATATAAAATTTATTTATTTTTAATAAAATTATTATTTTACATAATTAAATTAAATTTCTTCCGTTTCTTTACGATAGCTTACAACTAAATCATAGTTTTGAAAGTACGAAAGATTATCAAAATCTATAAAAAATAAAATACCGTCTTTCCCAACTGACACTATTTCCCGAACTGGTTTCTCAGAAACAATTCCTAAAGAATATCCTAGATGAATTGCACTATTTCCTCCGCACATTACAATAAAGTGAAACTTTAATCAGTGGGGGGTTTTGTTCATCATTAGCCCACACCAATCGGGCGTTTACGGGCAGCAGGGCTTCCGCCTAACTTCTTTGCTCTAGCCGAATTTTGAGATGGGAGTCTTACTGCCCACAAATAGCGGGATAAATCAAATCGATTCATCATACTTTATACGCAATTCTTCCTTAAACCATCGTAGAGCATCATGTTCAATTGAAATTTTCACCTTCGTTCTTCCTGTTTACGCAAAATCCTTTTTTCCTAATCGTTGTTTTACAAAAACGACGAAAAGAATTAAAGCTATTAATCCAGAAATTGCACTACCAACAAATAAAATACGGTAACCAAACATTTGTGAAACAACTCCAAGTAAAATCGCACCTAATCCAATCCCTAAATCAAATGCGGTAAAGAATGAAGCGTTAGCAACTCCTCTTTTACTAGGATCAACAATTGTCAGCATCGTTGCTTGCAAAGCGGGCTGTGCTGAACCGAATCCAACACCATATAATGCCGCTGCAATCATTACACCTATCAAACCATTTGAAATCGTTAGTACAACTATCGCTAAAATAGTAATACATAGTGCCGGAAGTATGATAAAAACTTCTCCATACTTATCTAATAGTTTTCCTGAAATAGGTCGTACAATTGTTAAAACAATTGCATATACAAGAAAGAATGTCCCAGGATTCACATCAATTGATGACGCGAATAACGGTAAAAATGTTGTTATTCCTCCATATGCAAATGATAAAAAGAAAACAACAACCGTTATTGATAAAACGGATTTTTCAAACAGCTGAATTTTCCCTTTTTCTTTTTGTGGCGTGAATGGCATTTTCGTTATTAACGATAATACGACTGCCATAAAGGATAAAAGAGTTGCTAACAAGAATAGACCATGAAATGAATAATTTTGTACAACCCATAATCCAATCATCGGGCCAATTGCCATCGCGATTGTCATCGCCATGCCATACCAGCCCATCCCTTCACCACGACGTGAATCTGGAATAATATCAGTTATCGCTGTTCCAACTGCTGTTGTAGAAACAGCCCACGTCACTCCGTGAATAACGCGCAAAACGGCTAAAAGGACAATAGTCGATGCTAAATTATACGAATACATCGTTATCCCAAAAAATATGAGTCCGAAAATAATAAAAGATCTTCTACCATATTGATCTAACATACCTCCAATAATCGGTCGTATTACAACTGCCGCTATTGTAAACATTCCCATCATCAGTCCAACTTGCGATTCATTTCCACCAATCTCTTTAATAAAGAGCGGGAGCGTTGGAACAAGTAAATAAAACCCCGTAAATAAAAATAACATCGCGATAGTCATTTTTATAAATGATTTCGTCCATAATCGTTCCATTAAAATCCCTCCATAAACACGTAAAATATTACGATTAACACATCCATTGTATATGTTTCATATTCCTTTTCCCTCCGCTAATAGGCGTATCTTTTCGTAATAAATGGTCCACCATCAATTCACATTGGTCTTACGACTTTGTACGTATGTTTTAACCGAAAATCCTATCTATATGTACCTTTATAAGCATTAAAAGAATATACTACTTTATCATTGAAACTTAGGAGTGATCGTTTTCATGTGGGTATCACCAAGAATAACCGCCGTTGTCCCAGCAGCTCCCTCAATACATGTTCCTGCCGTTCATACAGCTAGTTCTGATGTTGGTATCGAACTTCCTGCCGCTTGGCAACAATATCAATCGACTGACCAAGTCACCCCTTCATTTTGGCATCATGGTACACACCCGAGTAGTACTACTTTTTATGGCCCTAGTTATCCAATACCGCCAACTCAAATTTTTTATCATTTCCCATCAATTTACTTTCAAAATTTCTATGGTACTTTTAACATTTAAAAATAATATTACTCTTTATAATACAAAAAGCACCAAAGAAACCGTTTTTCCCGGTACCTTTGGTGCTTTTAAAATGCATTATTTATTGTCCATTATTGGAAAGAGCCTCTCCTATGTTCCCACCAGTAGTTGGTGGGGTTGGAGTTTCTTGGCCACCTCCAGTGGTTGGTGGATTTGGAGTTCCTTGGCCACCTCCAGTGGTTGGCGGATTTGGAGTTCCTTGACCACCTCCAGTGGTTGGTGGATTTGGAGTTCCTTGACCATTTCCGTTGTTCGGTGGATTTGGAGTTCCTTGACCATTTCCATTGTTTTGTTCATTTTGCTTATTCTGTTCCTCTTGTTTCTTTTGCTCTTCTTGCTTCTTAAGTTCATCTTGCTTCTTTTGCTCTTCTTGTTTCTTTTGCTCTTCCTGTTTCTTTAATTCCTCTTGATTTTTCTCTTCATCAGTTTTTTGCTGTTGGTCTTGTTTTGGTTGTTCAGTTTTATCCGGTACGCTCGTATTTGGAGATGAATCACGTTTTTCACCTTTTATACGTAACTCACTACCTTCTTGAATAACACTACTTGGCATTTTAAAGCGTGATTTATCTGTAGCCATATCGCTCATCATTTCTTTAAAGATCAACTGTGCAATTTTCGTATTTTTACTACTAATATACTCGTCTTTACCATCTTTCATATATCCAGTCCATACTGCCATCGTATATTGCGGTGTATATCCTGCAAACCAACTATCACGAGTTGCACTTTCTGGAATTCCATATTGTGCTAGTTGTTTTGAAGAATAGTTAGTTGTACCTGTTTTACCAGCTACATCTAAAGAGGCCACATTTGCCGATGTACCAGTACCTGATGTAACTACAGAACGAAGCATATCAGTAATCATATATGCTGTAGAATCGGCCATAACTTGTTTTGGTTTTTGACCAAAACTTTGTGACTTGCCATCTGGATAAACTACTTTCTTAACAAAATGCGGCTTCGTATACTTACCGTCATTCCCAAATGCCGCATATGCACCTGCAATTTCAGTTGGTGACGCTTCATTTGTACCGATCGCTGTTGATTCTGTCGGTGCTACATTAAATGTAATCCCTAATTTCTCAGAGAACTCTTTCGATTTACTAATACCTACCTCTTTAGCTGTTTTAATAGCTGGGATATTACGTGACTTTGTTAGTGCTTCACGCATTGAGATTGGCCCTAAATGACTTCTATCTGCATTTCTCACTTCTTGGCCAGTTGAATACTTAAATGGAGAGTCATCAATTTGATGGTACGTAGCCCATTTTAAATATTCAATTGCAGGAGCATAGTCAAAAATTGGCTTCATCGTTGAACCAGCTGCACGATCTAATTCAATCGCCATATTATGTCCTTTAAATACTGCTTTATTTTCACCGCGCCCACTACCTATAGCGCGAACTTCTCCAGTTTTTGTATCCATAAATGTGAAAGCACCTTGGAACTTATCATTTGGATAATTAATAATATTATCATTTAATATCCTGTCGGCAGCATCCTGAGCTTTTGTGTCTAAAGTTGTATAAATTTCTAAACCGTCAGATCCAATATTAACATCTGGTATTTCTTTTTCTACTTCTTTCACTACTGCATCCATAAATGCAGTATATGGCATTGTTTGTACAGTTGCAGTCTTAATCCCATCTGTTACTTTAACCTTTGAGGCTTCTTCCATTTCTGCCTTTGTAATATAACCATGTCGATTCATTAAGTTTAGTACAGTATTTCTTCTTTCTGTTGCCCTTTGAACATTTTCTGTTTTCGTTGGATCATAGTTATTCGGTGCTTTCGGTAAACCGGCAAGCATCGCAACTTCTGGTAAAGTTAAATCTTTTAATTCCTTACCGTAGTAGTTTTGTGCTGCTGTTGCGATTCCATATGAACGGTTACCTAAATTAATTTTATTTAAATACATCTCTAATATTTCATGTTTTGAATATTGTTGTTCTAGCTTGTACGCTAAATATATTTCCTGAACCTTACGCTTTGACGTTTTTTCCATCGATAAGAAGTAATTTTTAATAACTTGCTGCGTTATCGTACTACCACCTTGAGAGCCATAATCTCCCTTAAGACTAACTAAAACTGCACGAGCAGTACCTTTAAAATCTACTCCGCTATGCTCATAAAAACGCGAATCTTCTGTTGCTAAAAATGCATTTTCTACCAATTTAGGGATTTGATCATACGTAACATTCGTC
The DNA here is from genome assembly GCF_003264175.1 of Bacillus sp. SRB_331. Lineage (NCBI taxonomy): Bacteria > Bacillati > Bacillota > Bacilli > Caryophanales > Bacillaceae > Bacillus > Bacillus sp. SRB_331. The sequence goes on from NZ_NADV01000021.1 coordinate 102,782, forward strand.
CGCTTTTCTTTCCCATATTCATATACCAAATTCCCGTCTTTATCATAGATTTTTGAGGATAACGGATTAACAAGTTTTGCTTTCTCAAGTTTTGGTGCATCCTTAATCATTACGAAAAAGGTAGCAACCCCTGCCACTAAACCTACAATACCAAGTAGTAAACAACTGATTAAAAATTTACGGAAAAACGATGTTTTACCTTTTGGTTTTGTTTTTTTAGAAGCTGGCTGTTTTTTCTTTTGAACTTGTCGTCGCTCCTCTCGAGAACGATAATTTTCTGACATGTTACTTTCTCCTGCCTTTCAATTCTCCCGTTGATTTACTTGAAAATATTGAGGTCACTTTCCCAAATACATTTAATCAAGAAAGTATATTGACCTGGAGCATTCAATATTTTCCCAATTCACAGATTATACATTTTAGAATACTTCTTATACAAACTATTTTCACTTCTATTTTTTCTAATAATACTGCCCCTTAAAGCATAGAATGTAAGAAGTGAATTTTTAATACCTCGTATAAATAATATACCTTTTTTTCAAATGGTCAATATTTTCTTATTTATAAATCAAAGGTGAAATAAAAATAGCACAACGATATGTACTTCGTGTGAACTTCCTTATAATTACGTATAACAAACATTTAATATATTGCATATAAGTATAATACTCCTTTAATTATTAGGATTTCAACACGACAATCCCCTTCTCTACAAGAAACCATCTAAAATGAAAAATAAGGAGTTGCGTAATGATGAAGCTATCTCCCGTTATTTCAAAAAAATTAGTTGCTGTTGGCTATAATCCTTTTTCTATGATTTTACGTATTCAACTAAAGAATGGTATGTATGATTTCTTTAATGTGCCAGAAAGCATTTACACCGGTTTATTAAACGCCCACTCTAAAAGTTATTATCATAATACTTATATTAAAAATTCTTACCGCTATACTAAAATTTAAACTTGATTGACATACAAAAAAGAAAGNNCTTTCTTTTTTGTATGTCAATCGCAATTTACCTTCTATTTCTTTTATTAATTTCATCATACGCTTGAACTTGTTTTTTAAGTCGCCTGTCGGCTTTTTTATCATGTACGACAAGAACTGCGTGTATCGCTCCTGGAACCCAAAAAATTAAGGTTAAAATGAAATTAATAATCGCTTGAAACGGCTTTCCGCAAAATAAAACAGCTACCGGCGGAAGTAAAATTGCTAATAAGTACATCATGTCTAAAAAACTCCTTAATGTTTATTTTTCGCTTCTTCCCCATCCATCTCCTACACTATCAAACCTATGAAATCATGTTATTTCTAAAAGCGTATATAAGAACTCATCATTACAAAAATCACATATAATAGTATAACTAAATGAGGAGCCTCTCACTAACGTTAACAAGCTATTCTCACCTGTTCGTTTATATGTATATTCTACGCCTATATGAAAAAGCCTACAAAAACAATTAACACATTCATCTTGTCCTACTTCTAAAATTGAAATACTCCAAACTTCATTGAAATGAGTATTTCATCACCTTTTCTTAGATTCCAATCGTTGTTCCTCTACTATTTCGGTTAATCCAATTGCTGAAATTACAGTACCTATTGCCTGTATCCAAATACCTATTAGCCCTATTATACGTTGATCTTCTTTATCTATATTACTGTCTTCTTTTCCCTTTTCTTCTTTTGGTATATTTTTAATACCTTCATATGCTTGTAATCCCGCACCTAAACTTTGCATTGAATTCCCTAATACGATAATCCACTGTATTCCATTTATCTCATTCAATGCTACTTCTACTCCTAAAAAAGCGCCAATTGATTGCAAACTATTTCCAGTAATTATAAGGAAATCATTTTCTTTCATTTGTTCATTGAGATTAAAATACGTTCCTATTACATTTGAAATATTACCTAAAGCTAATAACTCAATCCCCGTTTTCGCTAGCGCTTTATTTTTATTATCTATAGTTACCTCTTGCTTCTCACATTTATCTTCATCTTTCGCATCATTAGTTGCTATAATTTGTAATATATATCCGAGAGCTTGTAATGAACTCCCTACAATAACGAGATCCGACTCAATCTTTCCTTCCCCTGCAAACCCTCTAGTTGTTCCAATTGCTGCTATAAGATTTCCTCCTACTTGAAACCAGGCACCTGTCAATTCTAAATCGCGTAGGTTCATTTCCCATCACCTATATTTAAATTTTCTAGTACATTCAAAACAAACAAATATCACCTTTAATTCATTATTCTATTTTTCATATGTAATTTTGTGCATCACATAATGTACTAATAATACAAAAGAGCACCTTTCAGGCGCTCTTTTTGACAAGGAGTTTCTCAATGAATGTATGCCGGACATGTCAATGACTCACCGTTTTTATCTATTGATATATTTAATATATAATGAATTGCTTTATGTGACCACATTTCAGGTGTAGGAGATTCTTTTACATATTGAGGTGCACATAAGTGAAGCATTGGAGTGCTAATACTGCCACCTGGATCTAAAGCAACTACTGCGATACCATTTGGTAGTTCCATTGCCATTGACTGCGTGATACCTTCAACAGCAAACTTCGAGGCACAATATGGCGCAAGTTCAGCCTCGCCTTCTCTTCCCCAACTAGAGCTCATGTTAATAATAATTCCTTCTTTCCTAGCTATCATCGCCGGGACGAACGCCCTAATGACATTTACTACCCCGTTCACATTTACACTCATTACACTTTCAAATTCTTGTGCGGTAACTTTCCATAGAGGTGCATTTTGATTAACAATCGATGCATTATTTATTAACATATCGGGAGCCCTATACTTATTAAGAATACGACTTGCCCATTTACTAACTTGGTGATGATTTGAAACATCAATTATTTGAAAATCATGTGAAGCACCGTAATATTTATTAAGCTCTTCAATTTTATTTTTTGAGCGTCCACACCCTGCTATGTTCCACCCCAATTCATGAAACCTATCAACCATTGCACGTCCTAACCCTTGCGTTACTCCAGTAATAATTACAAGTTTCCCAATGTCGTTTCGCTCCAACTTCATCTCCTCCTTTCCATTAATATTACTCTTTTAATTCGTATTCAACTTCTCACTTAAGTATCAATTCATTTCATACTTTAGAAGTATTTTTGATATTACATATTACAAACAAAAAGAGTAACCATCATAGTTACTCTTTTTGTTTGTATCGTTATTATTTTTAAATTGTATCTTCTATTCCCTACATTTCTCACATCGATAAATATAGGTTACACCTTAATGAAAGTATATTTATGTTTACGGTTCGATTTATCCAAATACTTTTCAATCCACTTTTTCAACTTAACAGAGCCCACCTCTATCAATAAATTTCCACCTAGTCTTATAACATACTTTTATTTAAATTCTCAATCTCATTTTGCAACTTTTTAAATTGCTCAAAATGCATTGTTATAGATTGAATACTATTCCTTTCAACATTTTGCTTTACTAATAAAACGCCTGTATCGTGAAAATTTGCTTCAAGTTCTTTCCTTATAGATACTTTCGTAATATATGCGGTTTTAATTGCCGATAAAATTGCTATTTCATTAAACTTTAATTTTATTTCATTAGGACAAAATGCTTTTTCGATCAATGTGACATCATTACTATAAATATAAGCAACAAGTTTACTTGATTCTGCATCTGTTAAATCCACTGTTTTTATAACATTATCCATTACATTTTGCCTCCTTTAATTCCATATATATTAATTATTCAAATTTATTCTTTTTAAAATTCAGCTCTTCATTAATTTTAACATACTTTTTGCTCGATTGATTAAACAAAGCTTCAAACATTTTTCTATTCCGGAATATTTGTCAAATGAACCAATTAGACTATACCTTCATATAGTAATGCAAACAATTACTTATAAAGTAGGTGAAAATTATGCCCTCAGTTGTTGGGAATTTAGTTGTACAAAATAGTAACGGATCTTTCAACTTAGGTGATTTCTACAATGTTTCTCCAAAAGAGAATACGAAAGCTTATAACGGCTCTGGCGCATCTAACGTTGGTTTCGTAGTGAACACTTTTAGTGGGGTTAGCGCGACTAATACATTTGATTCTGATCTAGCAGATCAAAACCAAGTTGGTACGGCCTAACCAGATCTGTAATCATTTTTGTATAACATTTTAAAATTTGTCTATACTATACTCAGGCTGATACACAGCTATCATTGATTTTTTGAGTGCCAATCTTTTTCTCCCTTTCCCTGGGACTAAGCAGCTAGCTTGCAGCTAGCTGCTTTTTCATTTAGTTCTTCACCTCTTCAAAAAATTAGGTTTTAACAGGTAGCCTGACTCACAGCCGAATTTTGAGGTGTGAATCTGCCTGTCCGTAAATAGCTAGATAAATTAAAGAAGCTAAACTTCAAAATTCAGCTTCTTTTAGGTTACATCAATTATGTCCATTGCAGAAAATATATATGTTTTATAAAATGCATCTGTACATTTTACAATTTGTTGAATTGGATTTATATGAACCACTGTCAAATAACTCGTAAGTATGTATCCTTCTTCAAAATATGTCACTAACATCTCTTCTTCAGACAATAATGAAGTTAATAATTTGTCTGAAATGCTGTCTTTCGCTTCATTTGTTATTAGCGGTCTTTGGACTTTTAATTTCTCTCCAATAATTTTTTTCATACTTAATAATTGTTCCGACATTACTGTAAACGGAACCCACTCTCTTCCTTTTTCCTGTATCTTTACATAATTCATTTTCTTTACTCCTCAATTTTCTATATCTATCCATTCTTGAACTACCCCACTTTCACTTCGTTTAGAAGTGGGGGATTCCTAAGTAAAGAGTTCTATCGAACTCTAATTTATTAGGCTATCTCCGCAGTCCTTGCGGTTAGAAGCCTTATCGCTTCATTCTTTAGATTGATACTTGCGTTAATATCCCTATCATGATGTGTACTACAAGAAGGGCAGTCCCATTTACGTAGGTTTAGATTTTTAACGTCTTTGTTTTGATATCTACAACAAGAACATAATTGGCTTGAAGCAAATGTTTTCGATACGACAATGACTTGTTTGCCGTATCATTTTGCTTTATATTCCAACATGGTTCGAAACTGTGACCAATGATACCTCACTAATTTCACTTCTAAATACACTTTATCCATCTCTTATTTATATGTAGCGTAGCTTTCCAATTCAAAACTATTTATGAATTTGTAGAAATCTCCACTCCGAAAGAACATTCGTTCTAATTATACACGAACGAACGTTCTTTCGGAAGTGCAACATGTAAATTTTTCAAACAAAATGCAACTTTAATATATGAAGTTTATTCATACTCATTTATTACTCCCTTTTATTAATCAAATTTCTTTGCACTTCCTATCGCATCATAGAATACGTGTAGCAACAATAAAAGCGACTCCACCTAATGTGAAGTCGCTTTTATTGAACTAATTATATTTCTAATTTTACTTTTCTATCCTAACTAACGTTCTTTCTGGAATACAAATTTCAGCTATATCTCATTAACCATCCTTCAACAAAAGCATACACTTTTATTATGAACGAACTCACAAAGCTTTAGAAACTTATGATGTAAAACAATTCATTCCTCATAAGTTTCATACATATCGACAATTACTACCATTTATCCTGCTATTTGCAGGCAGTAAGATTCACACTCATTAATTTTCACTTTCTTTATTGAATATGCTTGGGTTGCATTATAATATGTAATTCTCTCTCTGTTTCTGTTTTTTTCGGATTCCGATAATATTCCAGTTTATATTCTAACACTTCATACTCAACCATCCCAATCTTTATCCCTTTTGTTTCTTTTAATACAGCTAATAGAACGCTTATATTTTCATTAGATGATTCAAAAATTTTCCCTCCGCCTTCTCTCTTAAAAATAACTTTCATATATTCTCCCCCAAATTAATTTAATAATCTAGTAAATATAAAAATATTCATCCTATTTTAATAAAGTGAAGGCTAATAATCAGTGGGGGTTTTGTCCATCACCCACTGATTATTAGCCTTCACCAATCGGGCTTTTACGATCAGTAAGACTCCCACCTAATTCCCTCGCATTCGCCGAATTTTGAGGTGGGAGTCTTACTGCCCACAAATAGCGGGATAAATAATTCTTATTATCATTAAGAACATCCTTTTGTACTAAATGTTCAACATGTCACTTCCTATAAAGTTAATTTATACTCCAATAAATATGATATGTACCATTCTTTAAATTATGTCCTCAATTCACTCTCCACGAAAATATATTTAGTTTATATTTAACAAAATTAATTAACTAAAACATTATCATTTCAACATTTTGCGAATTTAATTGCTTATTCCTTTTATCTACATCCAAATTTTCCTATTGTAATTCTTAATATTTAAATGTAATATTGTATTGTCTTACTATCTATTTATAACTCACACACTAACGCGAAAAGGGAACTCTATATGAGTTCCCTTTTCTATTGAAAACAAAAAAACAGAAATATAGCATTATGCTAAATCTCTGTTTTTCTTCTAAACCTTATTTCTCATCTAAGAATTTAAATGTATCTTTAAATTCTTTATCTGTTACTTTAATATCTGCTTCTTTCAATAGATCATTGATTACTTGTTGTTTCCATTTACCTGTCGCATCTTGCAGTCTTTGTTGTTCTAAATCTTTTCGAATCGTATCTTTTACTTCATCAAATGGTTTCAATTCTTTTTTATCCGTCACTTTTATTATATGATAACCATAAGATGTTTTTATTGGCTCACTTACTTGTCCTGCATCTAATTTATACGCAGCTTCCTCAAACTCTTTCACAGTTTGACCAGGAGCAAAACCAGCGATTTCTCCGCCCTGTTCCTTTGAACCAGTATCTTCCGAATACTGTTTCGCTAAAGCAGTAAAATCTTCACCATTATTTATTTTCTCTTTTACTTCTTTCGCAGTTTTTTCATCTTTCACTAAAATGTGACTTACCTTCATTTCAGGTTTATGGTTATCTTTCACATCTTTATCTGTGACAGTCGCTCTAATCGCTTTCTCAAGTGCAATTTCTGGCTTCATTCTCTCTTTTAATTCATCTTCATTCTTTAATCCTACTTGCTCTAAAGCAACTTTAAACTTGTCACCCATTTGTTCCTTCGCTGCTTCTACTTGTTTTTTAGCTTCTTCATCTGAAACTTTATATTTATCTAGCAATGCCTTATTTAACATCATTTGAGATAAAGTACTTTTTCCATATGTTTGCCTTAATTCTTTACTTAACTCTTTCTCTGTCACGTTTCCTACTTTTGATGTTGCAACATTTTCTGAGGAACCACACGCAGACAATGTTAGCGCCACACATGCAATAATAGTTCCCATAAATAGCTTTTTCTTTTTCAATTCAAATACCTCACTTTGATAAATGTATATTAGGAACTATACAGCGCTATTGTGAAATCAATGTGTTTTCTGCAAGTATTTCTCTTCATGCCAGAGACAAGCTTTATTAAATAAAAAAGCCGGCATAAAGCCGACTTTTTTATTTAATCTGCACATGTTCTTCTTTGATCCATTTGTTCCCACCTATATCTATATATCCATCTTGACAATTCCAAATACGATAAGGGACCTTCCCATCGACCGCACCTGTATCATTCCCGTTTGGCCCATCGTACGTTCTAATTTCATATCCAGGTGTGTACTTTGAATATGCATAAAACCATTGTACATTAAAATGTTCTAACTTAGCCCACTGTTGTTCACCACCTAAACAAATCATATCTTTTTCGCCACCTCCCCAATAACCTTTATAGATTAAATATGGGATTTTTTTCGTAAGTCTTCCTATAAATTGCGGATTCGCAGGATTTTCATATAAATTAATGCCGTATCCATCATCATATTTTGAAACTGCAATACCAATTCCACTTGGTTGCTTACTGTCTCCAATACTAGATTGATTTGTTTGATTTGAACCTATAAACCAAGAAAGATTTTTATTCCCAATTAATTGATTCAAATCACATTTTCCAATACCAGGAACATTTCCTGAATCAGTATATTGCCAAATATCACAAGGATATGCTGGTTTATTCCCTCCATAACGAGGAATCCAAATAAAATCAGCATCAATATTGCGAGCTCCAAATGATACATACGTGTGATGTCCTACATATAAACCAATTTTTTTTGCACCTAATCGGCGTAATTCATCAATAAATGCTTGAGTCCCGCCTTGCATATCTACCATTGTTTGAACTTCTACATCTGCCACCCAAAATTTAGCGTTTTTATCGCCGCGATTCCAAAAATCTTGCGCTTCTTTTTTTGCATCTGAAATAGATATAAAACGGCAAAATGCATAATTCCCAAATGGGATACTACGTTTCTTCATTTCTTTCACATAACCTTGATACATAAAATCGACCGTATTCGAACCATCTTGAACTCTAGCAATAACTAAATCTAGCTGAGACGCTGCAATATCCCAATTAATATTTCCATTCCATTTCGAAATATCTACAATATACCCCATTACTAATCAACTCCTTTTTATTATCTTATTCAAAGCTTGTTTTATTGCTAGACCCATACGCCTAATAGCAAGCTTCTATAAGACAAATAAATATATTTTCATCATTCTTTAAAACTAAATAATTTCTTTTTATCCATAATAAATAAGTCCTTCTTTTTTTTCATTTGTAAACGATAAACTTGCGTTTATTTCATACTAAATATTGGGATAAAACTATAAATAATGTACATACTACATATAAGCAATTTTTGCTTATACTCATGAATGACCTCCAAGATTTTTCAATCTCCCTGTAAAAAGGCAGCTAAAAAAAGCTGCCTTTTTACAATTTATTATATAGAGACAAGTTAATTAACGCTTATTCCCTCATATTAGTCTGTTTTTAAGCTTTTTATAAACATGATATATATTTTTTCACAACACTATTTTGATACGTAATAGAAATTACATCAACTCATACAGTATATGTAATAATCAACTACAATAAAAATTACATATTATATTAATATGTCTTCCTAATTAAAAGGAAATAAACATATAACCTCTGTTATGTAAGGAGTTTATTTAATGAAAAAAATCCCTATCGTATTCAAAGTTCCCCCGAATTCAAAGCTAAAAGTTACATTCTATGGTCCTTGTAACGAAGTAATTACAAATGTATCTTTAATTAATCAACTACTCACCCCTACCTGCCAAACTGTATCTCAATATCCAGACTTCAAGAAATATATAACTGAAGTCCGATCATTATCAAATTGTTAATCGTATAATTTTATGATTTATCATTTCGAACAGTACGATAACAAAATAATAAAAAGAGCCGCATCTTTCAAAAGAAACGGCTCTTTTTCATTTCACAAAACATGACTTCATTAAAAAACTAAAATAACTCATTAATTGATATTCTGTTGATATTTTATTGATATTTTACACATATTAATGAAATGCGCATATATTATCGTATGGAGATTCTCCACTCATAAAACCTATCTTTTTTTGAGCATACTTTATTTGTATGCTCCTTTTTTATTCTTTACTTAACGGCTTACCCTGTTAATATTTCCAAATATCATCTGAACGAACATTGAATATTTCAATTCTTTCTTATTATGTGCTATGAATATAAGTTTAATAATTTATCTGTAGCTACATTTTCAGTATCACTTAAATCGACAAAATAATGAAGTTGCCACAATTGACTCTTCTTAGCTTGATTACTAATAGGTTTATCCCAAATAGGGTAAACCCTCATAGCCATTTTCCCTTTTTGATTTTGAGTTTTTAATATTTTTTCTTTTAGAAGAATCTCTTTTGGAAAAATAAATTGTCCTAGTTTATTATCCGCTATACAAGTGATAACTAAAAGGTTAGGAGCTGAATCATAAGAAAATGCCTGATTGCTCATGGAGGCATTCTTCTCCCAAAAAGAAACAAATTGTCCAATCTTATTAGGCGTAATTTTTGATACCCTAAATCGGATGCTTCTATTATTTAGCTGGAATACCCCTCCTGCATATTCTGAATTTTGCTTTTCTTCTTTTCGTTTAGTAATTAATAGATTATTAGGTTTGTAAATCATTTCATCTAGTTTTTCAATTACATTACTAAAATTTATCATGTAAACGCACCTTTTTTATTTTCCAGTATACCAAGAACATTCGTTCTTGTATATTAAACTTAAACAAATGTTGGCTTTGAATAGTCTTTCAAAGATTATTTTATCTACTCCATCCATAACTTCAAATTTACTTTTATAGTATTTATTACATTACTCTTCCAATTCCTTGTATTCTTCATTATTTCATTAATATATTAATAAAAAACGAGGTACATATTACATGAATCCATCCAAAATTGACTTCGGCTCCATAGAGCAACCTTTATTCCTATTAATTTTATATCTTATCGCAATTCTTTTAACACTCGGCATTACATTTAGTATATGTCATTCCCTTTTACTAAATTTAAATGCACCGAGATGGGTAGCAAAACTGTTAGCTATCGTATTAACTCTAGGTGTTGCTTATCAAGTGTTTATGGACTTATTTTAATATATTACCAATTTAACACCTTTAACTAAAAGGCCCTACCATAAGGTAGAGCCTTTTTCAAAAAAATAGTCCATAAATCACAAACATGTCTTTTATTTTATTGGAGATGGGAATCTTGCAGCCTCAAAATGAGAACCGTCTTCTGTACTACTAATAACCCCATCTATACTACTTTGTGCAAAAATCTCGACAATATCACCTGCATGTAATTGAAGTATTGTTGAAACACTTACGACATTACCGAAATTTATTGGACCAAAAAAGTCGTTATCTATAGCAATTGCCGCATTTCCATTCACTCGAACTTCTACACGCGCTCTATAATTTAAATTTGTATCGTTCGGAAAGAAACCAATCGTCCCAATTACGGAATAAACTCCTCTAGTCTTCGGAGTAAAGTCTGATGTTGCTGGGTTATATTCGTTCGCTAAATCAAATTGTTCATTTTGAAATAATACTTTAACAAAAGTATTAGCTGGAAGGTTTTGATTAACTGTATTTACAGCTCTAAAAGCAGATGCTCTTACAAGGTTATTCTCCTTATGATCGCAAGAACAGTCATCACATCTTTTACCGCACTTATTATAATAATCACTTCTTTTTTTACAGCAATCATGATTTTTCTTTTGGTAACTCTCACAATTCTTACAGTAGTAATAACAAGACATATATAGTGCTCCTTTCTAATCTACTACTGCATAATATGTATGCTAGACTTGGAAAGTTTGGACAGGTTATTGCGATTACAAAAATAAAAATGCTCCACCATAAGGCAGAGCGAAGAGAAAGTATAACTTTTAAAAACAAAGCACTCATGTAATATTATGGTTAAATCAGTAATACAAATTATCTAGTTTCATCAACTCGGATTTTCAGAAAAAACTCCTCTGTACGATTTTATTATTATTGAATAGATTATATTGTTAAGTGAGATATGCAATATTTCATATTTTATTATTTCAATATTCCTTTATTATCGTTGAGTTGTAAACATTCTCTTTAAAACACTTTAAAATCAACACTTACTCTATAACAAATACTTTTTCATCCTTTAGAATTACCTGTAAGCATTATATTCAAATATTATTATTGTAAATTATTGACCTGTACAAACGTATAATTTTTGTGTATTCTATGGACAAGGAGTAAGGTAAGAGTTACTCTTTGCCATTTTAGGAAAGGCCCTGTTGGAGACAACAGGGCCTTTTTTCATATTTTTTTATAGTAAAACACCCAAAATTTATAGACGGTTGGCAATAGCTTTTGCCAACTTCCTCTCTCATCACTCTTATCGTCACCTTTCATTTTGGAAAAATAATATCCCCCACTTAAGAATCCTTGCGTTGCATATAACTCATGAGGTTGTAACATTCTCATTCCAATATCTAAAATTTTATAATTGTTCCCTAGATACGAATCATTTCTTATAAGGGCGCTCTGTACTTGCGCTCTTATATAAATACTTAAATTTATTCCCCCGCATATTTTTATAAATTGTATACAGTTCCATATGGAATTGTTGAAACAGAAATTCCGTATGGTGTAATATGATGCATTGGGTAATAATACTCCATAGATGGATAGTACGGTTGTATGCCTTGCTGTATTTGTTGCATTTGCTGCTGTGCTTGTAACGCTTGTTGAACAGCTTGAATTGTAGTTTGTGCTCCGCTATACGTAATACCCGCCGTACCATACGGACGCATTCTATCTCGGGTATCAAAATATGAATAAAACATTATTATTCAACTCACTTCCATATAAGTTATTACAAAGTATGTTATGATTCTTAATTTCAGTGAGTGTTAAAAACTAGTCCACTAGCTTTTATTCAAATAGCGTTTTTGTTCACCTTCCTTCTTTTGACCCTCACTCTTTCCCGAAATATTCCGGCGATTTTTCGCATTCAAGGCTAATCTTTTCACCGACAATCAATCGGTCTACATTTGCAAGCATCCACGGGTATTCAGGATGCTGCAGGATTGCATTTCTGCGTTGTACCTTTAAATCCCGTACGCTTGGAATCGACTTATGGCATCTTGTAACTTTTCGGCATCGATAGACGTTGTCATGATACCTTGCTCCTGTGGATCAGCTTTACCATAGCCATTGTGCATGGACATCGGGTTTTCTAGCATCTAGCTCACCTCCTTAAAAAATGCAGGATTTTCCTTTCCATTATCGAATTAGTAATGTTTGAAAAGGGGGTGTAATATGGCAGAAATTAAAGTAGGACTTACACAATTTTTAGACTTCACACTGAAAAGTAGTGCAGCTAAAACAAACTTTGTAAAAAATCTAAAATCTCAACCGGAATACCAACCAGCTTTTGATTACTGGAAACAATTACGAGACACTGTTATTAAATTTCATCAAAACGAACTACCTTTTGAATGTTTCGAAACATTAGTGCAAACGGTTGATCAGAAGAAAAAGCAAAACTACATTGATGTCATAAAACAGTACAAAAAATTTATTAAAAACAAAGACGCCTCTTGGTTCGATCCAGGTAAATCACATTGGATATCAGATGATTTAATCGTCCGCTCATCACCTGAACTCGGTTTGCTCATTAATGATGAGCCGCATCTTATCAAACTGTTTTTCAAAGGAAAAAAAGAGCGAATTGATAAATACAACATCAACTCAACGCTGACATTATTAAACGAATCGACATTTTCAAATGAACATAACGATGTGAATTATACGGTTCTTAACATCCAAAAGAACAGAATGTATACGAATAGATCTATTAATAATGATCATTTAATAGCGCTTGAATCAGAAGCTAACCAGTTTTGTTATATATGGAATAAGATGTAAAGAGTACTATTCATCTCTTTCAATACCTTTTCCATGCATAATTTGGGCACAATTTTCACAGATCCTATCAGTTTCGTTTAATTGAAGCTCACCTTCTTGTTCCTCACGAACAATGCAGGGTGGGCGTTTTTTCGAAAATAGTTTCTTTAACCATTTCCGCATCCTAACTCACCTCCTCCGAAAGAGTGATATAATAAGCTCTCTCCACTAAATCAGCGTTAACCCCCTGGTTTTTTAACCGATGAAGAAGTTCTTCGTTTTTTAGAACATGCAAAAGAAAACCGTTATTATATCGCTTATCTTCTTGCTATTACATGTGGAATGCGTAAAGGTGAAATCTTAGGTCTACAATGGAAAAAGATTGCTGATTTTACCTGACATTACTTTAATGGCACTAAATGACCATCTGCAAAAAATCTCTGAGGAAAAAGAGCGATATGATGAAAGCTATAATGACTACGATTTGGTCTGCCGTTTCAGAAGTTTGACACAGCTCTGGAAAAAGCTTATAAAGAAAAGTGAGGTTCCTGATATTCGGTTCCATGTTCTGAGGATTATGTTAAAGCAAGGTATACATCCGAAGATTGTGAGTGAACGATTGGGGCATAAAAAAGTAGGTATCACCTTGGACACCTACTCACATGTTGTACCAGGCCTACAAGAAAAAGCAGTCGAGGATTTTGCAAACAACCTATTTCAAAAACACTAATGTTTGCAAAATGTTTGCAAATACGGATTTTGCATAAAAATACTAGCTTATCCGTGTGACATTGAGAGGAGTCAAAAACATGAAAGAAATCAAAGCTGAACAAGAATTCAAAGACATCATCGCAAGCGAGGAGCCAGTAGTTGTTAAGTTCTTTACTACATGGTGCCCAGATTGCGTGCGTATGGACAACTTTATCGGAGATGTAATGGAAGAGTTCAATAAATTTGAATGGTATTCTATTAATAAAGATGAGTTCCCAAGTATTGCTGAAGAGTATCAAGTAATGGGTATTCCAAGCCTACTTGTATATCAAAATGGCGAAAAGTTAGGTCACTTACATAGTGCAAATGCAAAAACGGAAGAGCAAGTTACTGAGTTTTTAGAAGCATACTAAGAAACGAAAAACCTTTGAAAAATCATCAGAGGTTTTTTTCGTTTTCAAATTGTTCTTTGCCTTTGTCTCTTTCTGGAAAGTGAATATTATAATGCTTGCTCCTCTTCTTATTGAAGAATTTTGTTATCATTTCTTATATATTACTCACATGAGGAATTACAAAGAGTCATTTTGCGAAAAATATATATGAAAAAAATTTTGAGAATCATTATTCTCGCCCTCTTTCCATTTGCCATAATCATCATTAATTGTTTAATAAATTTCCACTTTGTACTTTTCAACATATTTTTCCTTAACGAAACTTTGTTATCCCCTTCTTAAAAAGCTATAAAACATCAACAATGTTTGTATAGACCCACACGAGTTTCGTTTGATACTCTATGTATAGAAAGAAATTCCTTGTAGAAAGGCGAGTGATTAAAATGGATTCTCTTTCTCATAAAGAAGCTGATAAAGGTGCTATTGTCAGCATTATAGCCTACATATTTTTATCCTCTATGAAAATCATCATCAGTTATATTACCCTCTCTAGCGCATTACGTGCTGACGGTTTGAATAACTTAACGGATATTGGTGCTTCTTTAGCAATATTAATTGGCCTGAAAATTTCTCGTAAGCCTCGTGACCCAGATCATCCATATGGGCATTCGCGTGCAGAACAAATCGCATCACTTGTTGCTTCCTTTATTATGGCAACGGTCGGATTAGAAGTTGTTATTAGTGCAATTCAGTCGTTTTTCAATCCGAAACATGCAGCACCTAATGTACTTGCTGCATGGGTGGCTTTATTTTCTGCTGTCGTTATGTACGGTGTATACAAGTATACGAAAAAGATTGCAATGCGAACAAAAAGTAAATCATTAGAGGCTGCTGCAAAAGATAATTTATCAGATGCTCTTGTAAGTATTGGTACAGTAGTAGGTATAGTCGGCGCACAGTTCCAAATGCCTATTTTGGATCCTATTGCTGCTTTACTTGTCGGTCTTATTATTTGTAAGACCGCGTGGGAAATTTTCGTAGAAGCTTCTCATATGCTAACGGATGGAATTGATCCTGAAAAAATGGATGAATACGCTGATGCTATAGGGCATATTTCAGGTGTAGAACATATTGTAGATATTCGTGCTCGTATGTATGGGAACCAAACGTATGTGGATATTACAATTGAAGTAGATGCTCGAATGGATGTTAGCGAAAGCCATTGTATTACTGACAATATTGAAGATATGCTTCGAAAAAAATTCGGAATTTACCATGCTCATATTCATGTGGAGCCCATGCAAAAAGAACCTATTATGACATAGGTTCTTTTTTAATGAACGCCTTATGAAATATAATACATAAAACGAGCCAGCTACCGCCCGCTGCCCATCCGGCTAATATGTCAGATGGATAGTGCACGCCAAGATAAATTCGGCTAACTGAAATAGATAATACAACGAAGCTTGCTATAAAAATAATCAGCAACTTTTTATGCAATGAAATACGATCTTCTGTAATTGTGACGTATGCAATAAATCCTAAAAAAGCAGTAGCATTCATCGTATGACCGCTCGGAAAGCTATATCCAGTTGCTGTAACAAGCTGCGTCACATCAGGTCGTGCTCGTTCATACCATAGTTTGAGCATACTGTTCAAATAACGTGATCCGTAATAATTAATTGTTAGAAGTAATGCACTTAATATTTTTTTTCTAAGAAGAAAATACATTACAAGTATAATGAGTAACGGGAAATATATTCTTTTTGAACCGATAAAGGACACCCAAGTAAAATAGGTTGTCAAATACTCGTTTCGGAAACTTTGAATAAAGTGTGCGACTACATTATCAAATTTTTCAATACAAGCGGTATGATACGAAAGTGATAGTGCGACAAAACAAATGAGTAGTGTACAACTTAACAAGTATAAATGTCGGTATCGTTTCACATACATAACCTCACTATGCAAAAAAATGGAGCGGTTGTTTTAGTTTTCCTCTCCATTTCTTTTTTATGCATAGTTTATTAAAAAATATTATTGTTAATTTTTTGCTGCATCGTTGGAATATCTTCGTTTGTTACTGTAAAGCGAATAACCTTCTCATCAAGATCAAGCGCTTCTGCGAATAAACCAGCCAATCCACGTGATTTTCTATCTACTTCCATAATAATTTCTAATCGGTCGTGGGCACTTGGCAAAATTAATAATTCTAATTCATCTAATTTCCCATAATACTCTCCGGAGACTGGAATAAACTCAAATTCTTGCGCGAATGGAACTTGCTTACGTAATCGATACGGTAATTCTTCGCATTCTACATGACGCGCTTTAAAACCTAATTGATTTACACTATTTAATACACTGTTCAATAGTGCATTCGGCAACACTTGAATATAATCACGGTCACTTGGATCAATACTACGTTTAATATCAAGGCCTGTATGAACCCAAACCGTTTTCATTCCAAGTGTTAGTGGTACTTCAATTGGCATTATAAACGAAAATGGAATTTCCACTTTTTCATTTGGCTCTACAGAAAATGGATCTGTTAAACGAACTCGCTCCAAATCATACGTTGCCGTTACTTTTTTATCATCCACTTCTCTTACATATGACGTCGACAATGTTAAGTAAATGCTTTCAATTTCTTGGTTAACTGAACCTCCAGTTATATGAACCTTCCCTACTATCTCTTCTCCAACTATATACTCATCTTTTTCAAGAACGGTATCTACTTTTGCACTACCAATACCAACGCTTGCTAAAAACTTTTGAAACATGAAGTCTCCATCCTTTCTAAAGCGTAAGCTACATCTTTTTTCAAATCTTGTACATTTTCATAGTATGGCGCTTTCATTTGTAACATTCGCATTAGCATGTCGCGATTATATTCTTCCAGCGCTAACTCTTCATACCAAGGTTTTTCCTTTTTTTCAGTCGATTCATAACTAGCATACAATAAAAATAATACGAAATGACCGAGCGCATAAAAATCGCTACGAAAGTGAACTTCTCGCATCAAAGCTTGTTCACCTTCATAAGTTATAGCACGCTCATCACCCTCACCTTTCAATTTAGCCAATCCAAAATCAATAATACTAATCTGATTTTCTTTCATTAATATGTTTGGAATACGTAAATCTCGGTGAATGATACCTTTACTATGAAAATACGAAACAATTCCTAGTACTTCATATAAAATCCCAAAAACTTCACGTTCATCATATACTTGGCCATCTAAGAAAATACAATCTTCGAAATTTTTTCCCGGCATATACTCCATCACCAAAAAGTTCTTTTTCTCCCATATGAAATGATCATGTAGGTTAGGAATTGACGCATGATTTAATGTTTGTAAAATCACTTTCTCTTGCTCAAATGATTTTCTACCAGACTCATATCTTTGTTTACTTTGCCTTAATTGTTTTAAGACTTTATATTTATTTATTTGCAAATCATTAACGATATATGTAACCCCATAACTGCCCATTCCAATTACTGATTCAATCTTATAACGCTCTGCAACGATTGTATTTTTTCGCAGTGGTCTATCAAATAAAGCTAGTATACGACGCCATTTCATCAGCTACTTGAAAAGAAGCTACGGCTTTTACGTTTTCTTTTATAATGCTGATGCCCATAACCAGATGAACGTCGTTTATAGTCGCTACTTGAATAAGAGCGCCCTCTATGACGATAATCACTACTTGAATACGAACGATGTTTTTTCTTTCCTAATAAAGAATCAATAATTTTTTTGAACATCCCTTCACCTCTTGTATAAAATTTTCTTTTAATTATACCAACAATTCTTGTCTATATTTGTGACAAGTTTGTAAAGAGTAAAAAACGACGAGTTAAGCCCGCCGTTACTTTCAATCTTCCTCTTCATCAAAAACTTCATCAATCATGCATTTCTCTAATAAATACTCAAATGTAATATCTGCCAGGTCCTCAATTTCTTCTCTTTTTGGAACGTACCCTCTTTCAATTAGTCGCTCATAAAAAAACTCCGCAATCTCTTCCGTGTCAATTACGACTTCAATTTCCTTCATGAGCATCACTCCTTTATTTCTGTTTTATGAAAAAATCTCAAAATTATGTATATGAGATTAGAAAAATAGTTTTTCTTTTTTTATAAGTCATATCATGTAGGTAAAGGGCATACGATGTTAGTACAAGCTATCCAAAGGGGGAAATAATAATGGAATACCAATACGAAGTAGAGCAAACAAAAGAAGAGTTCATGCATGAAGATCAATGGGCAGACTCTCTTATTAAATGGCTTTTTATTTTTTTAATAATTGTAGGCATACCTTATACTGCATATGTTGTTGTTCAATTTATTCTCTCTTTCTAGTTAACTATTTTTTCTCTGTCAATTTAACTAAATAATTTTGAACAACATCCATAACAATTTTATATTCTTCATCTTTAA
The DNA here is from genome assembly GCF_003264175.1 of Bacillus sp. SRB_331. Taxonomy (NCBI): domain Bacteria; kingdom Bacillati; phylum Bacillota; class Bacilli; order Caryophanales; family Bacillaceae; genus Bacillus; species Bacillus sp. SRB_331. The sequence continues at coordinate 121,731 of NZ_NADV01000021.1, forward strand.
ATGTATCGAATAATAAATGATAATCATTATAAATATCTAATAACCCATCAATAATTTCTTGGCGATTCGTCTTTACACTTACTTTTTTTGAATTGTTAATTGACTGCAATTTTCCTAAATCTAATTTATTCATACCAGCTTTATCTTGTTTCATTTTCTTCAAAATTGCATTTGCCGTTTGTGCATTAGCAAGTAATGTTAAATCTGATTCATCAGCTTCTAACCATTCACCATCAGTAATTCGTGACAATTCATATATAGTATCTTCCCATGCATCATTTTTATATCTCCATACTTCTGTACGAAAACCAACAATACGAAAAACATCTTTATCATATCCAGTTACTTGCACGAGATCACCAAACGTAAAGTTATAATTTAATTCAATCCACTCTGTGTCGCCCTTTTTCATTTCTTGCTCTGTAACATGCTGCAAAGTTTGTTCTACATAAAATCCATCGTGATTATTTACTTCGTATACGTAAACTCCATCTAAAACTTTCATATTTGTAACTTTCCCAACGGTTCCATATAGCGTAATCACGACTATGTCTCCTACGTTATATTTAGGTTGTTTTTTCCTTGCCATCAATATCTCTCCTTTTTTAAACGTCGTGATTTTGATAACAGTATATGCAACCTACATAAAAACGCTTATCACAGAAGCTTATATTCATAAATTTTTTCAATAAAAAAGTAGAATTTGTATATAACTTAAAAAAGCTAGTATTTAAACTAGCTTTCACTTTTCATTTATGTTCTAACAGCAAGACGTATTGTAAATAAAAAAGCATAATGAATACTTCACTTCTTTCAAAGTAATGTATTCATTATGCTTTCATTTTCCTAAACCTTCATATCGTTATCTCTCTTGTATATATAAATCCCATGCATCATCAAATATAGACATACTTTCTAGCATTCCACTTAACTCTAAGTATGAACTAATTACATCATAGTCTTCAGATTGCTTCGGAAAACTTAAATCATCATACATCGCCTCTGCTAAATCTGATATTTCATTTTTAAATAAAGCTGCACGGTGCTTCATCATATAATGGTAAAATGTCTTTTTCAAAAATATTCCCTACCTTTCTAACTTGGGTACATTATACAAGGCAAAAAAGAAAAAAACCAGCATAAAAGCTGGTTAAAAGTCGAAATAATTCCTTTTTAATAAACGTGGTCTTCCCATCAACTCTTCGTATGTTAGTTGTTTTGGCAAATCTTTCGTATAAATTAAAAACAACTGATCTTCAATTTCTTTTACAGTATGGTCTGCTTGATAGTCCATTCCACATGAGGAACAAGTAATACATGGTGTCTCTTGGATTTCAATGGCTTTCGTACCATCTGGTAATTCCCAATATACAGTATTCAAGCTTTCTTTCGCTTCTGTACTGTCACACCACATACAATTCATACTACGTCACCCTCATTTTTTTTGTCATCATCTAACTTTGCTATTTGTGCTTGATATTTTTTATCTTTTAATTGATCACGCTTATCACGTTTATCTTTTAAAGAAGCATGCGTTTCATTGACTTCATAATCTTTGCGGCGATTCATACGTTGTAAATCATCTGGAACAAGATTAAATTTCTTATCACTCATCAATCCTGCAACGCCGATATCAGAACGTTTCTCTTCATAAGTCGGATAAATTTCTTTAAAGTAGCCTTCTGCTCTTCCTGGGATATAGTTTTCTGGTTCTGGATACGTTGTAATAACCCCTTCAAAGTTACGAAGAACAACTTTATCCGCACTTTGTGAAATTAAATAGTTTGGCTGAAGCGCAATTTTACCGCCTCCACCCGGTGCATCGACAACGAAAGTTGGTACTGCATAACCAGACGTATGTCCACGTAAGCCTTCAATAATTTCAAGACCTTTCGAAACTGGTGCACGGAAATGACCGATACCTTCTGATAAATCACATTGATAAATGTAATATGGACGAACACGAATTTTCACTAAATCATGCATAAGTTTTTTCATAATTGGAACGCTGTCATTAATTCCAGCTAAAATTACAGCTTGGTTTCCAATTGGAACACCTGCATTTGCAAGCATTTCACATGCTAGTTTCGATTCTTCTGTAATCTCAATAGAAGTGTTAAAATGCGTATTTAACCATACTGGATGGTATTTTTTAATTATGTTACACAGGTTTTCTGTAATACGCTGTGGGAATACAACTGGTGCTCTCGTTCCGATACGAATAATCTCAACATGCGGGATTGCTCGTAAATTCTTTAATACATATTCTAAAATTTTATCATTAATTAGAAGTCCATCACCGCCAGAAATTAAAACGTCACGTACTTGTGGTGTTTCACTAATATAAGCAATCGCATCATCTAATTGCTTTTTCGGTACGCCCATTCCAATTTGTCCACTAAAACGACGACGTGTACAGTAACGACAATACATAGAACATTGATTCGTTACTAAAAATAGTACACGGTCTGGATAACGATGAGTTAATCCTGGAACTGGTGAATCTTCATCTTCATGAAGAGGATCTTCTAAATCATATTTTGTTTTATATAACTCTTCCGAAATCGGTACTGATTGCATCCGAATCGGACAGCGTGGGTCATCAGGATTCATTAGCCAAGCATAGTACGGTGTAATGTTTAACGGGATCGTTTTCGTTGAAATTTTAACGCCTTCTTCTTCGTCAGGTGTTAAGTTAATTACTTTCTTTAAATCATCTAAAGTTTTGATCGTATTCGTTAATTGCCAAACCCAATCATTCCATTGTTCTTCTGTAACATCTTTCCATAATTCAATATCCTTCCAGTGACGATTTGGTTTGTATACATCATGTAACATTGCTATTCCCCCTTTTTATACGCTCATCCTTTATATAAGCAATAATTATGCCAACTTCATATTCTTGATAAGTAAATGCGAGAAATACCCTATTATATAAGAGAATAAATATTTTTAAGTGCTGTACTAAAACGATATTTACTATCATATTCATTACTTGTTATATATGTAAACGCTCTTTTATTGGTGCAAACACACAAAAACCGCCGATTATTCGGCGGTTTTGTCGTACTTGCTCAGTTTATATTGAAGCGTTTGACGAGGAATACCTAACATTTTTGCTGCTTGCAAAATATTCCCTTCCGTTTCAATTAACGCTTGATCTATTAATTCCTTTTCCGTTTGATGAAGAGCTTCCCTAAGCGGTAATATACTTTTCTTCTTCGGAAGTTTCTCTTTCCGAAATGTTCGTGGCAAGCAATTTGCTGTTAACGAATTCCCTTCTGTAATAATGACAGCATGTTCAATCGTATGCTTTAACTCACGAACATTTCCAGGCCATTGATAAGCTTGTAATCTTTCTTTCGCTTCCTTATCAATTTGAAGTACACCTTTTTTATAACTTTTATTATATTCTTTCAAAAAGTAAGACGCTAATAACAGTACATCCTCAGTTCTTTCGCGAAGCGGCGGGATATATAATGAAAATACATTTAATCGATAGTATAAATCAGTGCGAATTTTATTTTCTCTTAAACATACTTCTGGAGGCTGATTCATTGCAGTAATAACGCGAACATCTACTTTTCTCGTCTTATTATCACCAATGCGACGAATAACTCCATCTTCTAATACACGTAGCATTTTCGCTTGTAAATCAAGCGGCATTGAATTCAGTTCATCTAAAAATAATGTCCCTCCATCTACAAGTTCAAATAATCCTGCTCGTTCGATTGCCCCTGTATAACTACCTTTTGTCGTGCCAAACAGCAAACTTTCTAATAGCGACTCTGGCAAAGCTGCACAGTTTTGTGCAATAAACGGCTTATTTTTTCGTTTAGAAGCTTCATGAATCGCTTGCACAAATAGCTCTTTCCCCGTTCCAGTTTCACCATATATTAAAACATTTGCATCGGTTGGCGCTACTTTTTGTGCTAACTCTTTCGTCTGTTTAAAGCGGGAATCATCAGTTACAATTGTCTCGAATGCAACATGCTTTTTCACCATTTTTTTGCTAGTCGATCGTTTTATTTTCGATTGTAGATCTACAATCGTATCAGTAAGCTTTTGAATAGTAGAATAATCTTTCGCAATTTCTACAGCACCAGCAATATTTCCATCTATTAAAATAGGTAACGTTGTATTGACCGTACAAACGTCTTCCCCATTTAAATTTTGGTAATGTTGAACTTGGTGTACGATTGGTTTTTTTGTATCTAATACTTTCATCAACGTACTTGTTTCTCTGGATAATGACGGGAATGCTTCTAATAAATGCTTTCCTAGCACATTTTCAATTTTAGATCCATCATGTTTTGCAGCAACTGTATTATAAAATATTGTAATCCCATTTTCATCTACCGCATGTATGGCCTCATCTATACTGCCCAAAATCGCTTCAATGACTTCCTGTGTCGAAACTGCTAGCAATGTCATCCCCCCTTTTGCCGAAAATCCAGCAAATTCAACGCCGAATTTTCGGCACCCTCTGTGCGATTATAAGCATGACGATTCCGTTCTATTATTTTGATGAAATGTGTATATATTTTTATTGCTTATTTATGGTTAAGTGAAACTTTAATCAGTGGGGCTTTATTATTAACCCGACTCCCACCTAACTTCTTTGCTTTACAGCCGAATTTTGAGGCGGGAGTCTTACTGCTTTCGAATAGCTGGATAAATCTTTCACCCATATATTCATATCTTCCAACTTATCAAAAATGTAGCAATTATTCGCAAGCCTTCCCGTATATGTATAGCCTAATTGATGAAAGGCTGCATTCATACCGAAAGATAGCGAGCGAGCAATTGTATAAGAACAAAAAATAGATTTTTCTTGGAGCTCTTCCTCCAATTTAATTAACAGACTTTTCATGAAACCATGTTTTCGATATTCAGGTAATGTAGCACAATTCGTTAATTCTGCATTACCTTCTTTCACGTTCATTTCAGCAGATGCTGTACTAATAATTTTCCCCTCGAATTCATAAACATAGTAAATTGTATCGTCTTCCTTCATCGTCTGCTTTACATAATTCCCATCATTTAATGGTGTCGGATAAACTTCAAATACTTTTCCAAAGACAATTGCTAATTCTTCCGCATCCTCTTCTGTCGCTTTTCTTAACACAAATTCCTCTGGGACTATTTTTTCTTTCACTTCTTTTTCTTTTACACCACTTAAAATAGTATCTTCCTCAGTCCAATGAATACTATTTCGTCTTTCATCATTATGATATTTCACGAAGAAGTGCGCATCGTGCCCTTGAAAATAATGAGGTATCGTTGCTTCCAGTAAGAAACCGAAAGAGAGCCATGTTGAAACATGCTCTCCCTTTCCTTTAATAATACATTTAGTGAAAGAATGTTTCTTTGCTAATTCATCGATTGTTTGTATGATGCTTTCAACATTTCCTGTATAGTGATCAACTCTAATACGTTTATTAAAATAATCTAAAACCCCTTCTACTGTATAATGCTTTGTCTGTTCACTAAAAGATTCATAGTATTTCATTTTTTCACCTCACACCAATCTAGTAATGTACATGCAATTATTTTTGCGGCAGCAATCATTTTATCAACTTCTATATATTCGTTTGGATAGTGTGCTACTTTCGTCTCTCCTGGACCAAATACTATCGTGGGTACGTTAGCTATTTGTGTGAACAAACCTCCATCTGTTCCCCATGGCGAAGCTTCTATAATCGGCTCGTTCCCTTCGATTTCAACAAAGTTATGTTGAAGCGTTGTAATAAGTGGATGATTTTCTTCTAGTTCACCAGGAACCCATCTAGCCCCAAACCATTCTACTTCTACAGGATTTTTTACAAACCAACTATCCATATCTTTTAATTCACCAATCCAGCCCTCAAACTCTTCTTTTGCTGCCTCTATAGTCTCATTCGGCGCAATACCACATCTTCCTTCTAAAATTAATGAATCGGGAACAGAACTTGGCCAGCTTCCCCCTTCAATTTTCCCAACGTTAATTGGAATTGGAATCGGAATCCCCTTAAATAACGGATCTGTAATTCGACCATTTCTCTTCTCTTCTAATTTTCTCAAATGCTCTACAACAAACATACTTTTTTCAATTGCACTTATTCCTTCATAACGTGTACCACCGTGTGCTGCTTTTCCTTTTATATGTAGACGAAACCACATTGATCCTTGTTGTTTCGGAAAAAACTTCATATTCGTCGGCTCAGGAATAATAACGCCATCTGCCTTATATCCTCGTAAAATAGCGGCTAATGTTCCTGCCCCACCGCTCTCTTCTTCTATTACACTTTGAAAATGTATATCACCTTTTAGTTCAATACCAGATTCAATAATCGCTTCCATCGCAAGCATAAGTGAGACATTGCCGCCTTTCATATCTGTTGTTCCACGTCCATATATGCGGTTTCCTATTTTCTCTCCACTATATGGATGATGGTCCCACTGATTTACATCCCCTTCTGGCACGACATCAATATGCCCGTTTAAAATCATAGATTTCCCTTCGCCACTTCCTTTTAAAGTCGCTACAATGTTCGGGCTATCTGTAAAACTTATACGAGGTGATACGAAATAAGGGTGATCTTTCATTTCATTAAAAGCAGGCTCCCAAATATCAAGATCTAGACCTAACTCACGCAACTTTTCAATAACAATTGCCTGCGCACCACTTTCATCACCAGATACGCTCTTTTCTTGAATTAATCGTGTTAAAAATTTTACACTCTCTTCTTCATGACCCTCAATATAATCACAAACTTGTTTTTTTAATTGCTCCATATATTACAACTCCCCTCATTCAATTACTAGTAAATTTGAGCTTATATGAAAATCAGCTGTCGTATGTCGTTTTACATCTTCTACAGTATATGGACTCATTAATTCTTGTAAGACAAGTCCTCTTTGGGTCACTTCCATGACAGCCATGTCTGTAATAATTAAATCTACACATTTTTTCGAAGTTAATGGCAATGTACATTCCGAAACAATCTTTGCATTTCCGTATTTATCAACATGATTCATCACAACAACGACCCGCTTCGCTTTTTGCGCTAAATCCATCGCTCCTCCAATACCTGGAACGCGTTTTCCTGGTACAATCCAGTTCGCTAAATCACCATTTTCACTTACTTGTAACGAACCAAGTATCGTAACATCAAGTAATCCTTTTCGAATCATGCCAAACGCCATGCAGCTATCAAAATAACTTGCTCCTGTAATAAGAGATGTTGGTAAACCAGCTGCGTTACATAAATTCTCATCTTCATTCCCTTTACTTGGCGTTGGTCCCATACCAACAATACCGTTTTCCGCATGAAACATAACATTCATATCTTCTGGCAAATGATTCGGTACAAGCGATGGAATTCCAATACCTAAATTTACAAGCATACCATTCTGAATTTCTTTCGCTGCACGTCTTGCAATCTTATCTCTTACTTCTACGCCCATACCCATTTCCAATTCACTCCTTCCGATGGCACGATATAATTTACAAATACACCTGGGACGACAATTTCTTCTGGATCTAAACTTCCAAGTGGAACAATTTCTTCTGCTTCTACAATCGTTATGTCACCAGCCATAGCTACGTGTGGATTCATATTACGAGCGCTTTTATCAAATACAAGATTGCCAAACGGATCCGCTTTTTTCGCATATACAATTGCGACTTCAGCCGTTAAAGCTGTTTCAACTAAATATGTCTTTCCATTCATTTCAACTGTACGCTTTCCTTCTTCTACAATCGTATCAACACCAACGTCAACTAAAATACCACCAAGCCCTACACCACCAGCGCGAATACGCTCTGCGAGTGTTCCTTGCGGAGAGAATTCAATTTGCAATCTTCCTTCATTTAATTGTCTTCCCGCATTTGGATTTGACCCAATATGAGAAGTAACTAAAGATTTAACCCTTTCATTCGTAACAAGACGACCGATTCCTACATCAGGAAATCCAGTATCATTTCCTATTAAATTTAAATTTGTAATGCCTTTATCTAAAACAGCTTGAATTAAAGATGGAGGGGATCCGATTCCTCCAAATCCCCCAAACATTAATGTCATATCATCATGGAACAAAGAAATTACTTCCTCTATTTCTTTTAATTTACCGAATGTATTTGTAATAGTTGTCATGCGATACTATGCCCTCCTTTTTGCATCATCTCTTCCACGCTCTTTACAAAAATTGAAAGTAATTCATCTAACTCGGAATATGTAGTTGTCATTGGTGGTGCAACAAGCAGTGCACTATCCTCTTTTCCTGCTTGCCCTGAAACAGCTTGGTATAAGAGCAGTCCATTTTTAGCAGCAACTGAAATAAGCTCCGACGCTTTTGTAAACGGTTGCAATTCTATTCCAATTAGCAATCCTTTTCCACGCACATCGGCAATGATTGTCGATTGTTGCTGAACTTTCTGCAAACCTTTTAATAAATACTCTCCCTTTTCTGCTGTTTTTTCAGGTAAATTATGTTTCTCCATATATTCAATAACAGCTAAAGCCGTTGCTGCAGACAATGGATTTGCACTAAGCGTATGCCCGCTCATTACAGAACGTGATCCACGTAAAATTGGCTCCATAACACGGTCACTTACAACTGTTGCTGCCATTGGTGTATAACCCGCTCCTAGCCCCTTACCAAGGGTCATAATATCCGGTTCTACACCCCAGTGCTCCATCGCAAACCATGCACCAGTACGACCAAGTCCAGTCATTACTTCATCCGCAATAAATAATATATCGTAATGATTACAAATATCTTTAATTACTTTATAGTATTCTTTCGGCGGGACAACCGCTCCTCCAGCAGCTCCGATAATCGGTTCAGCAATAAAAGCTGCAATATGTTCTGCACCAATTCGATCAATCGCTCTTTCTAGTTCAGTCGCACAAGAAAGTTGACATGTTGGATATACCTTTTGTACAGGACATCTAAAACAGTATGGAGCTGGAATAGTCGGATAATCTTCCAAAATAGAAACGAAACGTTGTCTGCGCAGTGGATGCCCAGACATAGATAAAGCTCCCATTGTAATCCCGTGATAGCTCATCCACCGTGACAAAATTTTATGTTTCCCTTGAATGCCACGCTCCTGAAAATGCTGAATTGCGATTTTCATAGCTGTTTCATTTGCTTCCGTACCACTATTCACAAAAAAGCTCCAGTTCAAATCTCCTACACATAAATCACTTAACTTCTTCGCTAATTTTTCAGCTGGTTCACTCGTAAACTGTGATCTATAAACGAAAGCGATCTCCTCTGCTTGTTTTTTAATAACTTCTGCTATCTCTGCTACGCCATGTCCAATACCTGCCGTAATCGCTCCAGACGAACCATCAAAATATTTATTTCCGTTTTGATCATACAAATACACACCTTTTCCATGTGAAATCATCGGATACGGCTGACCAACAAGTGGTTTAATTAAGTAATCGCGCATAGCGCTCCCCCATTTCTTCAATTTGTATATGTATATGAAGAAAATTGACGTTTCTTTCATAAAAAAGAATCCTCTGCAAAAGCAGTGAATTTATCAAAAAACTATTATAAAATATACAAATGACTGCTAAATATTATTTTAAAAACAGAAAATTCAGAACTTAAAATGAAGACCAACCTTACCTGTACGCTTAAATACCCCTTCCTGATTTAAGATAACAGCAAATTGAATATTTTTTTAATATAATATCAACTTCCCTCAATTGCTGACATTGTGTAAACTTCGACGGAACTCCCGTTATTCTCCTTCCTATTATCCTACTTTATATTGCATATTTTCAAACAAAATTCGACATTTTACTTCGCCTCATTTATCGTAACTATTTCTTAACAAATAGTACCACCTGTTTAGAACAATAAAAAAAGAACCGATTAACCACATTAATCAGTTCGGCACGACGCTCTTTTATCGGTATTACCTTATCCAACGCATCACTAAAATTAATAGAAATACTCATAATACAAATCCATAATTCGTCCCACAGCCTATAGCACCAAATCCTCCATAACTTCATTCCCAATAACTATGGGGATATCCCCATCCCAATGGTTCCACTCCTTCCATCAAAGTCAAACTACCTTTCCTTTATAATTTATGTAGGACAATTATCGATTTGTATGTGTGTTTGCCTATAAATAAAAAAATCCCCATTTTAACTTTTCCTTCTAGAAAGGCAAGTTTTTTGCATAACCTCTTTCTAGCTTCGCATATATTTGTAATGATGATAAAGGAGGAATGTTCATGACTCAATCCGAAATTGAAAAATACGGCCAAGAAGCTGCACGTTACGAACAGCTCGCTCGTTACTATCAATATAGCAATCCTAAAAGATATGTAGAACTCTATATGAAATACTATGATGCAATTACAAAACTTGTACAAGCATATGAAAAGAGAGATTCACAAGAAGCGACTTTACCGTCACATATGAGAATCTTCCACACAGCTCCCCATACACCAGCAGTTGATATTATAATAAACGGACAAAAGGTTATTAAAAATATTTCTTTTAAACAATTCAGTCCGTATTTATCATTAGTGCAAGGTAAATACCGTATTGATATTGTCCCTGTCGGAAACGAAACTCCAATATTTTCAGCATTAGTACCAATAATGGGGAATCACACTTATACCCTTGCAGCGGTCAATAGCGATAATCATCTCCAATTACAACCCATTCTTGATAATACTCATTTACCATCTGGTCAAGCAAAAATACGGTTTGCACATTTTTCACCAGACACTCCAGTTGTAAATGTAAATTTAAAAGATGGGGATCATTTATTTGAAAATGTACTCTTTAAGCAAATAACAGATTTTTTACAAGTTAGCCCTGGTACAGCAGATATTGAAGTTTCACTTGCTGATACAAAAAAAGTACTATTAACCATTCCAAAATTCAACGTTGAACCAAATACAATTTACACAATTTCAATAGTTGGTTATTCAACTGCGGATCCAAAATTAGAGACCGTTATACTTACAAATTAAAACAGTCTACACCATTCGCATGGTGTAGACTGTTTACTTTTGAAACGTAATTTGAAATTCTGTCCAATCGTTATCCGAACGACACAATATGGATCCGTTATGTTTTTCTACAATTTGTTTACATACAAATAGTCCAATACCAGTTCCTAGCTTTTTAGTAGTTACAAATGGCTCAAAAATGGTCTCTACATTGTCTGCTGGAATCATAGGTCCATTATTTTTTATAACAATGCGAACAGCCTGATCCTCTTCAAATACATCAATGATAATTTTCCGCTCTTCTTTCACCGATTCAAGAGCATCAATCGAATTCATTAAAATATTTAAAACTACTTGCTTCACTTCACTCCGGTAACCAACGAGTGGAATAGGATACGGCAAATTCTTTTCAATCAAAACATTTGCATTAACTAAACTTGGATATAAGAATTGTATAATATCTTGAAATAAGTCATTTACCAAAAAACGTTCAGATTCATTCCACATTTCTTTTTTCGATACAAGTAAAAATTGCGAAATCCTAAAATTTAATTGATCTAATTCATGTGAAATAATATCTAAATACGATAGATTAGGGTGATCTGTCTTCAATAACTTTACAAATCCCATAATCGAAGTTAGCGGATTACGAAATTCATGCACAAAACTAGCCGACATTTGCCCTAGAATCGTAAGCCTTTCTTTATGTGTTTCATTTATATATTGCTGTTTTTCTTCTAAATTTCTCGATATAATTTCTGAGTATTTTAAAACGGTATAATAAATTAATTTGTCAAAACAAGTATGTATTTTGGCCATAATCGGTTTCAGTTCACGAGCACTTACATCCAATTCGCACATCGCTTCAAAAAGTTCATTTCTTCCCACATTTGCATTGTAAACAAAATCTCCAATATTCGCATCTGCCCCTGCACGCTCAATGGCAATTTTCTCACATAATGGCTGAAGATAATTAATGTCTTTATCTTCCATAATAAGTTCGATAATTAACTCTAATAAATTCGCTCCATTTTGAACTACCTCTTGTTTAAATGGATCTTTTTCGGAAATTATCATTTTGTTTTTCCAGTTCTCTACGAATTGGTGCCTGTTGTTTTTCAAGTGCGAACAAAATACTTCTTTAATATCCTTATCGATTGGAAAAACCTCCATTCCTCCATTTCCATACGACGAATACCCTTTATATTTTGAATATTAACACAAAAAATACATTTCGTTAATAGATTTTTGTCACATTTTGTTAATTTCTGTTGATAAAATTTATTTTTCCTTTCTTATTTAAATAAGTTGTATTCCTATATCCCTTTCCCTTCTCATTTTTTAAATTATTTTCCTGTTCAAAACTACTTTTTTTTGCATCCTTTTTAATTCTTGCGTACAATAAGAAGTGAAAGGTGTGAAAAATATGGTAAATAAAAATGTGGAAGACTATCTCCAAGAAGGCATATATGGCCAAAAGCAAAACAAACCAGAAGAACGTAATATGTACTTAACTACATTACGTGAGCGTGTAGAAATCGCTTTAACAATCGGTCAAGTAATGCAAAGTAATGTGTATACAGAAGTAACGGGTAACATACGTTCTTCTCAATCATTACAACTATTCCTAAATGGAAGCATTGCTTACCCACATTTATCAAAATACATTAAATTAGCAACTGAAAAAAATATTCCTTTTACAATTGTTCAAAATAAAGGTACTGAAACACCAATCGGTTTAGTACTCTCTCATAGCACTGCTGTAGATAAAGAACATATTTATGTCGAAGATGATATTTTCAAACAAGAAATGAAGTAAAAGGTACACTTGATTAAATGAAATCGTTCCGAGAAACGTAAAACAAACAATAAAAAACGAGTATGGAATCGTAAACATTTCCTGCTCGTTTTTTATTGCGGTGTTTAAGCTCGATCTACTTTATTTTTTAATACACACTAATTTCATTTCTGTCATTTCTTCTATTGCATATTTAATCCCTTCACGGCCTGTGCCACTCTCTTTCACACCGCCATAAGGCATATGATCTACTCTGAACGTTGGAATATCATTAATCATGACACCACCGACTTCTAATTCATCAATTGCACGCATTGCCTTACATAGATTGTTTGTAAATACACCTGCTTGTAATCCATAACGTGAATTATTTACTTGTTCTAAAGCCTCATCAAATTCTTTAAATGTATTTACAGTCATAAGTGGACCAAATACTTCTTGGCACTGAACAGATACATAATCTGGAACATTTGTTAATACAGTTGGTTCAAAAATCCTTGCATCACGTTTGTTACCACCGTATACAACATTAGCTCCTTCCTTAACTGCCTCTTCCACCCATGAATTTATACGTTCTACATCTTTTTTTGAAATAAGTGCTGATACATCTGTTTCTTCATGAAGCGGGTCTCCTACTACAACGTTTTCCATTGCTTTCGTTAATTTTGTAATAAACTCTTCCATTTTGCGTTCATGCACAAAAACACGTTGTACTGAAATACAAACTTGTCCATTATTCACAAACGCGCCCCATTTTACACGTTCAATTATTTCGTCTGTCAATTCAACATCTTCATCAATAATTACTGCAGCGTTCGATCCTAATTCTAACGTCACTCGTTTCAACCCGGCTTTTTCCTTAATTCCAATACCTACTTTCGGACTTCCTGTAAAAGTAATACTAGCAACGTTCTCATCTTTTACTAATGCCTCACCTACAACAGATCCAGGTCCAGAAATTATATTGAAAGCTCCCTTTGGTAAACCAGCTTCTTCAAATAATTCTACCAATGCATACGAAGAAAGTGGCGTTTGGTCGGCAGGCTTTAGCACAATAGTATTTCCAGCCGCAATTGCTGGGCCTACCTTATGTGCTACTAAATTAAGTGGAAAATTAAACGGTGTAATAGCACCAATAACCCCGATTGGTTGTCGAATTGTATACGCTATACGGCCACCTGCTCCTGGTGCAGCATCTAATGGTAACGTCTCACCATATATTCGCTTCGCTTCTTCAGCTGCAAACTTATATGTTTGAACAGTGCGATCTACTTCTCCCCGTGCAGCACGAATTGGTTTTGCAGCTTCTTTTGCGATAATCTCTGCAAACTCTTCTCTTCTCTCATCCATTTTTTGTGCAACCTTTTCTAAAATAGTTGCACGGTCGTATGCGGATAATTTTTTCATTTCTTTCATTGCATTTTTGGCCGAAACTATTGCTTCCTTAACGTCATCTTCTGTACCTTGCGCAATCTCCGCTAATGTTTCTTCAGAATATGGTGCATACAATGGTTTATACGTCTCTACTGATTTCCATACCCCATTTATATATAAATGTTTTTTCATAGTGGTTCTCCTTCCGAATATACGTATACAATAATACATTTCATTTATTTCACCTGGTGAAAGGTCTGACTTGTGTAATTGTATCATAGCCCTAATACATCCAAAAAACATTTTGCTCAAAAAAACTCTGCTACAAAGCAGAGTTTACGAACTAATTTGTTCTTGGAGCGAAATCTTTTTTTCATCTCCTACAATAACAATCGATTCTGAAGGTTTCGTTACTTCTAATCTCTTAATATAGTGTCCATCTAATTTTTTTACGCAAAATTTATAATTTTCAATCTCAATGGTATCACCCTCGGAAATCTCAATATTTTTTGTTAGGATCCAACCGCCAATCGTATCGACATCATCGTCGTCAATAGTCAAACCTAATAATGCGTTCACTTCACTAACAAGTACTTTTCCCTCTAAAATCGTTTTCGTCTCACTAACTTGTTGGATTTCCGGTTGTTCATCAGTATCGAACTCATCTTGAATATCCCCTACAATTTCTTCTAAAATATCTTCAACGGTTACAAGACCTGATGTACCACCATATTCATCAATTAATATAGCGATATGTGTTCTTTCTCTTTGCATTTTTAAAAATAGATCATGAATCGGGATAGATTCAATAACTAAAATAATTGGCCTAATATATTGCTCCACTGTCTTTTCACTAACAACTCGGTGCTTCACAAAATCTGTAAATATATCTTTAAAATTCACAAAGCCTATTACATGGTCCTTATCACCATCAACAACCGGATACCTCGTATATTTTTCATGAGACATTTTTTGTAAAGCCTCTTCAGCAGGCATTTCTTTATTTAAAATATTCATCTCTGTTCGTGGTACCATTATTTCTTTCGCAATACGATCATCAAATTCAAATATTTTATTCACATACTTATATTCAGATTGATTAATCTCACCATTTTTATAACTTTCTGAAACTAACAACCGCAATTCTTCTTCTGAATGCACTTCATCATGCCCTTTTGGTGGTTTCAACCCAAGAAACTTTGTAATTAACCGAGCTGATCCATTTAAAATCCAAATGAATGGGAATGCAATACGATAAAACAAAATGAGTGGCTTAGCAACAAAGAAACTCACTTGTTCTGCTTTTTGAATCGCAAATGTTTTTGGAGCTAACTCTCCTACTACCACATGGAAAAATGTGATAAACAAAAATACTAAAATTATAGCTAAAATGTCTGCGAGTTGAGTAGGGACGTTCCAATTTGCAAACAACACATCAAACATGTGCTTTAGCGCAGGTTTACCAGACCACCCAATCCCAAGAGCTGTAACAGTTATTCCTAATTGACAAGCTGATAAATATTCGTCTAAGTTTGTAATGATTGTTTTGACAGATATTGCACGATTATTTCCTTTTGCAATTAAATAGTCAATTCGTGAACTCCTCACTTTAACAATTGCAAATTCTGCTGCAACGAAAAATGCCGTTAAGGCAATTAAAACAATCACTATACTTATACTATATATGTCCAAATACTTTTCCTTACTTACAGTGTAAGCAAGGAAGCCACCTCCTACTTAAATTTATTCAAGTGAAGTAAGCATTCTTATACTCTAATAAAATTCTACATTAGTAACCACCTTTTTATATATTATATGCATACATAAAAAAGATATTTATAATTATGATAATCTAATTAGCTTATTATCGTCAAACTATAATAAGCCCAATTTTCCGATAACTAAAAATGATTTATATAAATAGTATGTGCTAAACAGCTGAACTTCGTGAAAAAACACTTTCTTTGCCGATTCCACACTTCTTTTGTCACACCTGAAGGGAACTTGCTACATAACTAGAAATCATTCAACAGGATATATATAGGAGGGATTATTTTGGAATATAAAACACCATTTATCGCAAAGAAATTAGGTGTTAGCCCAAAGGCTGTTGTCCGGATTGCACAACAATTAAATCTTACGATTAAAAAAAATAAATATGGTCATTTTATTTTCACACAAGGTGATTTAGATCTAATGTTAGAATACCATCGCTCTCAAATGGACCAGCCTCAAAACTCTCAAACTACTCAAAAACCATCTTCAAATGATGTAGAAAAATTAAAAACTCAAGTAAACACAATTGTTCAAAACACATCATCGAATGATTTTGAGCAATTAACAGCTCAATTTACCACAATTACGAGAAGACTAGATCGAATGGAAGAACAAATGCAAGATAAAGCAAATGATGTCGTTACATACCAACTTTTACAACATCGCCGCGAAATAGAGGAAATGTTAGAACGAATTCAAAAACTAGAAGCTGCCCTAAAAAAAGAAGAACCAATATACATTACTCCTGATGCAAAACCAACATATGAAAGAGAAAAGAAACCGAAGCGTCGTAAAATGATTTTTAGTATATTTGGACTATAATATTTTAGACCCTTATTCTGAGAATAAGGGTCTACTTTTTGTATGAAAACAGATGCCCGTAATAAGTAACTCTTCTTCATACTATACATATTCATATATTTTCATTTTGTTAACATAATATTTTTACTGTATTCTGCAATAAGTGCCTGCGCATGAGCATTCCCTTGAATAATATCACGGAATTCTTTCAAAGAATACAGATGTGTAGCACCTTTTCGAGCATGAATTCGCACTGGTACACCTTGTAAAGTATCATGAAACTGGAATGGACTATCTATCGGTTCGATTGGAAAACCGAGTGTAAGTAAATACATATACATTCTTTTTGTAACTGCTGCAATATACCATTCCGCTTTCGTCTCTAACGCATGCATAAATAAAATAGCTGCCAGCCTTTTGAAATGTCCTCTCCCCCGAGACGTTTTCGCAATACTTAACTTTCCTATTTCATACACATTTTTCAAATCTTTCACTAAATCATTTTTAGAAAACGGATAGAAAAACTCAGAATTTGATTGTTCAGGTACTGTAAACTTAATACATTCTACTGTACCAATATGATGTTCATCTTCTATTAATAAAAATCGTGATGGATTTAAATTACGTTCTACAAACATTAAGTTTCTTTCTTCACAAAAATCTCCCCACAGTTGCTCGAACCAAAAATGCTCTTCCTTTGTTTGAACACGCTGGAACATATTTAACCGCCTTTCCCATCGCTGCTCTGTTTTTGATAACGCTTTCACTTACTATCATATAAGAACAAATCTTCGTATGCAACTAAAAATATTTATGTCTTATTATATTCTGCAAAATGAATTAAATTCCTACTTATTAGTCATTAATACACATGCAAAACCCCTTAATTCCCCATACTGTTACAAACATAACAAGATTCAATTACTCTAATAAAAAAATGATAATCACTATCAAATCAAGTTCGAACCGTATAATGTGTCTTTCCGTACTGCATATAATTCTTCTTAACCTAAAGAAATCCTTCATTAAAAAGGATTCCTTTTACATTTTATTACTTTTTAACCATTTCTCAAAAATTTGAATCATCCCATGCTTCCCAGCCAACTTCTCTTCTCCTTGTTTCGTTTTATATGGATATAGTTGTAAAAACACTCCACATCCAGATTCAATTTTTTTACTATGCATATGGCTACCTGGATATACACAAATCACTTCATAAATCGCTCTTCGCTTAAAAATTCGTTTACCATTCTGTTCTTCTACATACTTAATAGACCAGTATTTATACATTTGCTCCGTTGCTTTCGTATTACCGACAGGCTGAAAAATATTGTACATAGGGCTGTATTTCACTTCGATAATAATAGAAGATTTATATACATACTTCTCTTCTTCCTTTACATAACAATCTAAACGAATATCCGGCTTCTTTGTGTCCTCTCCGTTATAAAAATTACTTCCTTTGCTTAGTGCAATAAGAGGGTGTGTTTCAATTAAATCATTAAACGCGACGTGCACTTTTATATCATCTCGATGTAAAATCACTGTCGTTCCATCTTGTAATCCGTCTAAATAAAAATGTTCTTGTATTTGTTCACGAATAGGATTCTTATCTTCAAATCCGATTTGTTCTAATATAGAAATAACGATAAAAAAAGCGTAATACTCATACACTAAAAACGTTGGTTTATATACGAATAATAAAGATGGGGATTGCTCCGTATGTTGCGGTAACAATTCTAAATGGTGGATTAATTGTTGATGCGGTATAGATAAAGTGTTCGAATTAATGGTAGCTGTTTCAGAAACTTCCCTCCAAAATGGAGAATATAATAAATTTCGAAAGTATTGCACACTTTCATATACGATATGAGCTAATATTTTATATTCTTGTATTTTCACAGAACTTTTCCGTAAATCTGCTTCTTTCAGTAAATGTAGATTTCTATATTTTTGTTTTTCCCTATCCGTCACGGATCCATTTCGTTCAATCGTTTTCATAATTGTTTTAACAGCTTGAAATTCATCTGACTTTTTCTTCTTTTCTCCTTCTAGTATTTCAATAGTTTTACGTACAAAAATTTCTGCTTCAAGTAAATAATAATAGAATTGCATCGTTTTAAATTTAAGAAATGCATTTTCAATACTATTTTTTTGCTCCTTAAATTTACGGTTGTAATATTTCGCATAAAGCTTTCTTTCTGTCATAATGGCAGTTTTTCTCGTTGTCTTCCGCGCTTTCGTTTCCCATTCATATTCGTGTACAAATTCCGCATTCGATTCTACTTTTTTAAAAATTTGTTTTATTCTTTTCATTTTTTGTGGCAACTTTCTTAACAATACCAAATAAGAAGAATCTTCAATATCGCTAAGTGCTGAGAAAGTTTTCTTGTAATAACCTCTATCTAAAATTAACTCGTTTAAAATTGACTTCACATAATCTTGAATCATTTCAAATTGGTCATCAAAAAAGTTTTTAGGAACCACTTGAAACGCACCATAATAAGTTTTATCTTCTATACGCACTTCAAAATGGTATAAGCCACAGCGCCACGGATAAAAAAATTCAGTTTTTCCATGTTCATACACTAATACTCTTTGTTTTTTTTCATTTAATTCATATTGTGACTCTTTTATATTCTTTTGTCCCTCATATACTTTATTCCATATGAATGTAATATCCATTGGATTTTGATAATGGAAATGTAATTTCAGTGGTTTTAATTCCTGTACTTTATAAATACATTGAACTAATGCTGTAGTAGACGTACAAAGCCGGTTTAAAAGGATAAAATCGCCTTTCCCCTCAGTACCAATAATTAGCTTCAATACAAACGGGAGCGTTTCTTTCGTATCGACGATTGCTGTTTCATAACGCTCCTCATTTTGCATAGCCATACAGCTCCAGTTCTCTACGCTTTTGTCTTATATAAGCTAAAGAATGTTCAAATGTAGATACACGATTTGCAAGCGGAGACTGTAAAAGTGGTATCAATGTCGCTCCCCTTTTTGCTTCTTCAGAAAGTAGAGGGCCCACTGTCATTTCTGTCCCCCTTAATTTCGTTAATACACGCTGCTTTATTTGCAAATCAAAACCTTCTTCCCTGCTAATCATATAAGACTGATTATTTTGGAACGGTATATTTTGCAAATACGTAGCAATTGCGCTTGCACATCGGAAAGAAATTCCTTTTGATATATCGTGTGATGATAATACATCATGTAACTTATCCAATAACTCTAATTCCTCTTCAGTATACACTTCGATCATCTCTTTATTCCTAAACCAATTGAGTCGAAATTCTCCCGTTGTTACTTTCAGCGGAGGTTGCTGAACAACTTTCTCATGTTCTATACTCATCTCGCAAAACGGAATTTTTTGTAATGTAATCAAATTTGTTCGATCTAATAATCGATCGGAAAGCTCTTTCGTCGTTTCATCAAAATTTACAGTGCCTACGAAAATAATATTCTCACCAATTTCCACTGAAGGTGGAATTTGATTTTCTATTTCTTGTACTTTCTCATACAAACTCAAAATACGATTTTTCTTTTCAAGTTGAAGAACGGATAGAAACGGAGTAAACCAATGCTCAATATGTGACATGTTCATTTCATCGAACACAATTATATACAATTGATTTGGATTTTCTTTAGCCTTTAACAATGTCCGAACTAACTTCGTTTCACTTTCAATAAAATTACCATTCGGAT
The DNA here is from genome assembly GCF_003264175.1 of Bacillus sp. SRB_331. Lineage (NCBI taxonomy): Bacteria > Bacillati > Bacillota > Bacilli > Caryophanales > Bacillaceae > Bacillus > Bacillus sp. SRB_331. The sequence goes on from NZ_NADV01000021.1 coordinate 142,169, forward strand.
GAAGGTAACCGAGAATATCATGTGGTTCTTGATACGATGGTGAAATCGGAATCCAAATTAATTCTTCCCCATAACGTAACCCAAGTGATTCTGCATAAGCTTGCACAAAGCGTGATTTCCCAACACCTGGTATACCACCAACAATTGTTAACATATTGGTTTTAATACTAATGTGAAAATTATATATATCTGTATCATCCAAATATAACCCTTTATTACGAACCATACTTTGTACATACTGCAAAAAAGAGGATTCACGCTCATCCCATTCCCAGTCATCCTTTTGCATTTTAATATCTTCTACTTCAACTAACTTACCTTCTTCAGCAATTCGTTTATTTAGTTGGTCATACACATTTTCACTTACAAAATATAAATGATCATCTACTGCTATTTCTACATGTTTCATCCAATCGTTTATTTCAATATATTTGCATTCTTTTCTTTGCTCAAAATATGAAATTGAACTTATTGATGATTTTAACGATAAATTTCCATATAGCCTTCCTTCATGCCACAATAATTCTGGAGGCTCAAAGTCTTTTGGTAATTTAGGCATAAGAAATGATAAATAACCGTTGCTTAACTTCCGTTCCAAAGACGCTCTCTTTTTATAATTTGAGACCTTTGGTGAAGGAATCAATTTATATGAAGATGCTATTTCCCGAGGCTCTTCTGTGCATATTAATTCCAGAAATAAATTTCCACGATCATAATAAAGACGAAACATAACCAGTTGCTTTTCTAATTTATGCTTCTTTAAATCAGTAAAGATTTTTTCATTCTTTTTATTACTGCATAATCCTTCAAACAAATATTTTCCAGTCGGAAATAACTCTTGTAAAGTTAAAGGTATTGAAGAAAGACATTGTACAAAGAAATTTTCTCCATTCTTCTCTCCCTCAGCTTTTGCAAACTTCCCAATAAACCTCATATAATACATTCGCTTTATAAAACTTGGATGAAGAGCTTTATGTAATTTCAACGTAGTCACCTTCTTTTTTTCATACTATTCTTATTGTATGAACTACAATCTAAAACTAGAAATAAAAAACCTGACGTCATCCGTCAGGTTCAAAATTAAAACGTATATTAATGAGAAGGAAATGCTTTTTTTTCTTGTAAAATGGCATTATGAGCGATTTTCATTTTAGCAAGTACGTACCGTAATCGATCTTCGGCATTTTCATCTTTATTTTGCTGCAAACTCGCCAAATTCTCTACAGAACTCGCTAAATTTTCAATCACGCCTCGAAGTTCAGGATGATGATTAAAAAAAGATTCTTGTACTAATACTTTCCTTAAATCACTAGCTAAATCCATAATTCTAGACAACTGTTCTTTTTCTTCCATTTTCATCCCTCCTGAATATCTTATGTATTAAATATTCTCTAGACAAGGAAAAAAGCCCTTTAAATTAAAAGGACTTTTACATTTTTATAGTTCCTGTCAGTAACATATAAAGTGATGTAATAGCTGCAATAACAATTGCCCACATCACATATCGCTCTTTGCCTGCAAAACAACGATTCCCTTTTTCTTTTCTTGCAAACATATACACGAGAATCCCAATACCATATACGATTGAAACAAGCAATAAATTCTTTAAACCAGCTGCATAAATTAACCATACAGAGTATAGGGAAGCAATTAATGCTAACAATCCATTTTTTACTCTCGCAACTTTCAGCTCTTTCGTGATGACTAATTTCAATTGAAATAGCGCTGATAATAAGTACGGCAGTAATATAGATGTTGACGCAATAAAATACATAATTTGATATGTCGATTGTGAAAACAGAACGATTATAAATATAGTTTGGGCAACGATATTTGAAATCCACAATGCCATATGCGGCGTTTGTTTCTTATTTGTTTTCGTAAAGACTTTCGGAAACACGCCGTCTTTTCCTGCTACGTGAGAAATTTCAGAAACAAGTAAAAACCAGCCAATTAATGTACCTACAAGTGACGCAACTAATCCAATATTAATTGCCATTGCACCCCATGGCCCAACAACATGTTCTAATACATGTCCCATTGAAGGAGTCTCTAATACTGAAAGTTCTTTTCTTGTCATGGCTCCCATTGACAGAACAGAAATTAAAATATAAATAGACATTACTAAAATAAGCCCAAGTACTGTCGCTTTTCCAACGTCTCTACTATTTTTAGCTCTTCCTGATAATACAACTGCTCCTTCAACCCCAATGAACACCCAAAGGGTTACAAGCATTGTATTTTTCACTTGACCTAGTACAGAGGAAACTGAGATAGTTCCTTCGCCCCAAAAGTCATGTGTAAATGTATCCCAGCGAAACGCTGTTACCATCACGACAATAAATAATAAAATCGGAACTAATTTCCCAATCGTTGCGATAACATTCATAATGGAAGCTTCACGAATTCCAAATAAAATTAGAAAATGCAATGTCCATAATAAAAGTGATGCACCTACGATTGACGCAACATTATTTCCGCCTTTAAAAATTGGGAAGAAGTAACCTAATGTACTAAACAGTAACATAATTGTTGCAACATTCCCTAAAATCCCTGCTAGCCAGTATCCCCAAGCACTGTTAAAACCAATATATTCACCGAATCCAGCTCGTGCATAACTATAAATTCCGCCCTCAAGCTCCGGTTTTTGTCTTGCTAACGTTTGATATACGAGCGCAAGTGGAATCATTCCCATTGCTGTAATACACCAACCAATTATCGTTGCACCACTATTTGCTCCTACTGCTAAATCATGCGGTAAACTAAAAACACCGCCACCAACCATCGTTCCAACTACTAATGCGATTAACGGAAAAAATCCTAACTTCTTTTCTATTTGTACCACCCCATCTGTCATTCTAGGTGTTATGTTCGTTCAACTATTAAAGTCACCTTTTTCTCTAATAGACGTTTCTCTTATATTTTTTCAGGAAAACATTACTTATTCTAAAAGAAAATGAAGAAAAATGGAATACTTTTTTGAAAAAATGTATAAGTATGCACAAAAAAACCGTTCATTTTGTAATGAACGGTCATTTCATACATATAAAATTGTATATTTATTGTAAAATTAACGAAGTAACTTCTCTTTTTGTAAAAATTGTTTTGCGACTTCTTCGCTACTTTTCCCATTCACATTTACTTCATAATTCATTTTTCTCATTTCTTCATCTGTAATCTTTCCAGATAATTCATTTAATACTTTTTCGAGTTCAGGATATTTCTGTAACGTCTCTTTTCTTAATAATGGTGCTCCTTGATAAGGCGGGAATAGTCCTTTATCATCTTTTAGCACTTTAAGCCCATATTGCTCCAATTCACTATCTGTTGAATATGCATCGATTACGTTAACATCTCCCGATTGTATTGCACTATAGCGCAGTTTCGGTTCCATCGTTTTAACATTTGAAAACTTATAGTTATATAATTTTTGCATTCCTTTATAACCATCTTCACGATCAGCAAATTCTAATGTAAATCCTACTTTAGCTTCCTGTGCAATTTTTCCTAAATCAGAAATTGTATTTATGTTATTTTGATCTGCTATTTTTTTCGGCATGGCTAGTGCGTATGTATTGTTATACTCCATTGGCTTTAACATAACCATATTATATTTCTTTTCCATTCCAATACGAGCTTGTTCATATACTTCATCACGATTTGTACTTTTCGGTTCTTCTTTCACGAAAGTAGATAAAGCTGTACCTGAAAATTCTGGGTATATATCTACTTCACCTGATTTTAACGCTTCGAATACAAATGCTGTTTTTCCAAGGCCTGGCTTTAATTCCACTTGTAAATCTGTATCCTGTTCAATAAGTTGCTTGTACATTTGAATTAATATTTCTGGTTCAGATCCAAGTTTACCAGCAATAACTATGTCTTTCTTTTCGGTATTCCAAAGAAATGGAGCAGCTATCATTACTACAACTATACATATCGTCAATATAACGCGCTTAGAAGAGCGTTTCGGGCTCTCAAGTATGCGAAGTACTATATCAAAGAATAAAGCGAGTAACGCAGCTGGTACGGCCCCTAAAATGATAAGCGCATGGTCATTTCGATCTATACCTAATAATATGAGCTTACCGAGCCCACCAGCGCCTATTAAAGCAGCTAATGTAGCCGTTCCAACAATTAATACCATCGCTGTACGAATACCAGCCATAATAATTGGCAATGCGAGCGGAAGCTCTACCTTCCATAATCTTTTCCAGCTATTCATCCCCATAGCTCTCGCCGCTTCTATAAGTGATTCATCTAATTCCCGTATTCCTGTATATGTATTTCGTAAAATAGGTAATAGTGCATACACAACTAATGCGATTATAGCTGGCAGTTTTCCAATTCCTACTAACGGAATTAATAGTCCAAGTAAAGCAAGTGAGGGCACTGTCTGCATAACAGCAGAAGTCCCTATAATAAATTCAGCCATTCGTTCTTTTCTCGTTAATATAATGCCGAGCGGCACTGCAATAATTACTGCAAAAAATAGTGAAATAAGCGATATTTGTAAATGCTCACTTAATGCACTTAGCAATTCTACTTTTCGTTCTTGGAACGTTTGAATAAAATCAGTCACTGTTTAGCCTCTTTCCTTCATTTGTTCAACAATGTAATTGACAATATGACGACTTGTTAACGCTCCAACATATTGACCATGCTCTTCAACCGGCACTGACTCTTCAGTTTGTAAGCGGACTAGTGCTTCTTGTAATGACGAATGTAAAGATAAAGCATTCCCTTCAACTCGTATACCCTCGTCTAGCGGCAATACCTCTTCTATACTCTTCCCCTCATACCAAGGTCGTCCACGATTTCCAATGAACTCCTCTACAAACTCATTTTTCGGGTTATGTATAATTCCTTCCGGTGTATCTAATTGAACAACTTTTCCTTCTTTCATTACACAAATACGATCACCAAGTGATAAAGCCTCTTGCATATCGTGCGTTACGAACACGATTGTTTTTTGAATCTTTTTTTGCAATTGTACGATATCCTTCTGAAGCTGCTCCCTACTTAACGGATCTAACGCACTAAATGGTTCGTCCATAAGTACAATTTTCGGGTTTGCGGCTAATGCCCGTACGACACCAACACGTTGTTTCTGCCCTCCCGACAATTCATCCGGCATACGATCACGATATACATCTGGATCGAGCCCAACCAGCTGTAGCAAGTCATCGACACGTGCTTTTATTTCCTTTTTGGTCCATTTTCTCATTTCAGGGACAACTGCAATATTTTCAGCAATTGTCATATGTGGAAACAGCGCAATCTGCTGCAACACGTACCCTATATTCCAACGTAGTTCGTTTATGTTATATTGTTGAATATCTTTTCCATCGATTAAAATTGATCCTTCCGTCGTTTCAATTAAACGGTTAATCATCTTCATTGTCGTTGTTTTCCCGCAACCACTCGGACCAATGAGAACAAAAAATTCTCCTTTTTTAATTTCTAAATGCAATGAATCCACTGCTTTTGTGCCATCTTCATACGCTTTTGACACATGATTAAATTGAATCACAGACACAACTCCTTTCATGTTGTTTCCTTTATTTTGATGGAATATAGCATTCATTTCAAATGATACGCTTTATTATACAAAAAAAGAGCTCTCATTTGAGCTCTAACGGTCGAACAATATTGTTTTCATAATTGCAGCATATTCACGCACATACGCTTTTTTCTTAGAGCGTCTCGGTGTTTCAGCAGCCAAAGCTTCCATCTTTATCCCTAAACGCTTTGCAATTATTTTCGTTCGATATAAATGATACGTATTACTTACAACTACCGCATGCTTTACATCATATAAATCCATACTAAACTTTAAATTTTCATACGTATTTGTAGAGCGGTCTTCCATTAAAATACGATTCTCATCTATACCATGTACCATTAAATAGTTTCTCATACTGTGAGCTTCCGGTATATCTTCATCTTCCCCTTGACCACCTGAAACAATTACTTTCACCTCAGGGTGAGCATGTAAATATTCCAACGCTATATCCAAACGATTTTGAAGAGCTAAAGACGGTCTATCTCCAAATAACTTTGCACCTAATATAAGAACGTATGGAGAGTGATTACTCAATGTTTCACGAGCAACTTTATTCATTCGAAACGTCATATAAATGATGTATAGCGGAGGTAGTAATAAGATTATAAGCAATATCCATTTGTTCATAAATAAGTTAACACTCCCTTTCTTTTTATTATATAGAAAAAGAAAAGGAGGCAGAAGTATTTTTTAAACAATTGATTTATTAGACACATTCGCTTCCATTTTACGTTTTGAAATTACATAATAAAAAGCAATCCCTAGTGATAGGATCAATATACAGCTCAGTACATAAAACGGGATCATCACCCCTGCTTTAGATACGCCTGCCGTAAACAACATTAATAATACAATTCGAATTCCTGTACCAATTAATCGAAATAAGCTGTCCACACGTCCCATTACTTCATTTGGAATTTCTTCCATCATCAATACATTTCTCGCCACTCTCGTTCCAGCATTTCCAATCGCATGAAAAATCGCTAGTCCATATAATAACATAATGGAAGGCTCAATAATCATTGCGGTAATTGAAATTACATAAATGAACATCGTCATAACGATTGAAACTTCTGTTTTGACATATTTCATCATTATTGGAATACTTATTCCCGCAATAACAGCCCCAACACCATACATCATACCTTCTATCGCGTATACAGAGGCACTAGCTTTGAGTATATCTGAAATATATACTGGGATTAAATAATTTGCCATCATGACACCGATAAACGGCATATAAGTCACTAGTAAAAACCAAAATAACTTAGGGCGCTTTTTCATAAAGTGAATTCCTTCGAACAATTGCTTCTTAAATGTTACTTTCCCTTTTACTTCTTTTTTCTTTACATACGGTATACATAAGAACAGGAAAAATGCTCCTGCAAAAGTTAACATATCCACTAACAAGATCCATTTCAAAGAAATAATCTCAATTAAAAAGCTAGCAGCTGCGCCTGAAATAACTTGCGTTAATTGTCCTTGTATTTCCATTGTGCCACTTAAACTTTTATAATGCTCTGATTGAAATATTTCTTGGTTAAATGCAAATATTGTGGGATAGAATAATAGATAATAGAAAGAACCTGCTATATAAATAATAATGTAATGAATAGAATTGTATGATTGCCCAGCAAATCCCCAAATGGCCATCATTCCTATAATGGCTATCCCGATACCTTCGTTACATAACAATAAAGATTTTCTTGAAAAACGATCTATGCTTTGCCCAATGAATGGTGTTAGTAAAAACATGATGAGAGTTGCAACGATAGAAATATACCCAAACGTTGTCTCTCCCCCACTTTCCTTAATCAATAGCCACGGAATCGTTATCATAACAATCCCAGAGCCAATAGCAGATAAACTATTGGCGCCTAGAATGTAATACAAGCGAGAATCATGATAAAGAGAGGACATATCACTCAACTCCTAATTGTTTTTTCACCTCTTTATATACGCTCATATATGCTTTTAATTCTTTAACTAAATCATGAATTAATGGTTTTGCATCTTCTCCAAGTTCACTATCTTGCACATGTAATCCATCAAGCACGACTTGTTTTGGAATTGCGTTTGCGTAAACGCCTCTAGCGACAGTGCGCATACTATTTAATGCGTTTATTCCCCCTTTACCTCCTCCAGCAACTGCTAGCAATGCGACAGGTTTATGGATGAATTCACTGCTACTTAAGTAGTCTAACGAATTTTTCAGCGCTCCGCTCATCGCGTTATGATATTCTGGTGTACATAGTACTACTCCATCCGCAGCTTTCACTAAAGCTTTTAATTTTTTTACTGCCTCTAATTCACGTTGTGATTCTTCTCCATTATATAAAGGCAATTCCGCTACTGCTAAATCGTATAACTCCCCTTCAAATTGCTCTGCAATATATTTTGCCACAACGCGAGTTCTACCGAATTTTCTTGGTGTACCGTTAATAACGACTAGTTTCATAATTATTTCTCCCCTTTGTTTTCAAGTTATATTTATATATTATCAGAAATTTCTATACAAAACACAGTAAAAAGAGGGAAAAACTTTCATTAAATAGTATGAGAAATAAAAAAAACTCATACTTTCGTATGAGTTTCACAAAACTAATATTTCCTATTTTTTCACAACCTCATGTCCACCGAATTGATTACGAAGTGCAGAAACCACTTTTCCGTGGAATGTATCATCTTCTTGTGAACGGTAGCGCATAAATAATGACATAGCGATAACTGGTGCCGCTGCTTGTAATTCAAGCGCAGTTTCAACAGTCCATTTCCCTTCTCCTGAAGAGTTCATTACACCTTTAATGCCATCAAGTTTTGGATCATCTGCAAATGCTTTTTCAGTTAAGTCCATTAACCAACGACGGATAACTGATCCGTTCGCCCATACTTTTGCAACATCTTCATAATTGAAATCAAAATCACTTTTATCTAGTACTTCAAATCCTTCAGCGATTGCTTGCATCATTCCGTATTCAATACCGTTATGAACCATTTTTAAAAAATGCCCACTACCGACGCGGCCTGCATATGAATAACCATTTTCTACTGCTAAATCTTTAAATAAAGGTTCTAGTTGATCATAAATTTCTTTTTCTCCACCAACCATTAAGCAAGCACCGTATCTCGCTCCTTCCACACCGCCTGATGTACCGATATCTACATAATGTAAACCAAAGCTTTTCGCTTCTTCAGCACGGCGTAACGTATCTTTATAGAATGAATTTCCGCCTTCAATAACGATATCGCCTTCCTCTAATAATGGATATACATCTTTTAGTACTGACTCGACAACTTCTCCTGCAGGTACCATTACCCAAATTGTACGAGGTGCTTCTAGTTCAGCAATCATTTCTTTTAACGTATGACGGGCAGTAATCTCTAATTCCCCTGCCTTTTCAACAAGCTCATTATTTACATCGTATACAACTACTTCATGCTTGTCTTCATGTAAGTGTTCAGCTAATGGGAATCCCATTTTTCCTAATCCAATTAAACCTAGTTTCATATTAATCAATCTCCCATTCTATACAAATATATTTAATAACGAAATTAGCCCAAGTGCTACAACAGATAATATTGTCTCCATTGCAGTCCATGTTAATAATGTTTCTTTCACAGTCATTCCGAAATACTCTTTAATCATCCAAAATCCTGAATCATTTACATGCGATAAAATTAATGACCCTGCTCCTGTTGAAAGTGCCAGTAACTCTACATTTACTCCTGGTGTACTTGCTGCAATCGGTGCTACAATTCCAGCTGCTGTCATCATAGAAACAGTAGCCGATCCCGTTGCAACTCGGATAAGTGCAGCAATTCCCCAACCTAATAATATCGGTGAAATATGCGATTCTTTCGCCATCTCCGCAATTGTAGTTCCGATCCCAGAATCTAATAACACTTTATTAAATGCGCCCCCTGCACCGATAACTAACAGTATGTTTGCAATCGGCCCTAAGCAATCGTTTGTAAATTGTAAGACTTTGTCTTTAGAAAATCCTTTTGCATAGCCAAGACTAAAGAAAGAATATATCGTTGCAATTAATAATGCGACTATTGGATCTCCAATAAAGTGCAATACTTGTGCAAGTTGACTCGTTTTGCTTAACGCTACTTCCGCAATGGATGCACCAAGCATAAGAAATACTGGAAGTAAAATAGTAAACAATGTATTTCCGAAACTAGGAAGTTCCTTCTTCTTATCTCTTTCAATAAATTGCTCCGCTATTTCTAATGGTACTTCTTTATGTATACGAGCACCGATCCATTTCCCATAAAGCGGACCTGAAATTATTGCAGTTGGAAGTCCGACAATTAATGCATATAAAATTGTCTTCCCTACATCTGCTTTAAATATACCTACCGCTGCCATTGCTGCTGGATGCGGTGGAACAAGTCCGTGTACAACCGAAAGACCTGCTACTAGCGGAATTCCGATTGTAATAAGTGATACCCCTGTTTCTAACGCAATTGTAAATACTAACGGAATTAATAGTACAAATCCAACTTGGAAAAACACCGGAATCCCTACTAAAAATGCAACGAACATCATTGCCCAGTGAACACGCTTTTTCCCAAAACGTCCAATTAATGTGTTTGCAATTCGTTCAGCACCGCCAGACTCAGCCATCATTTTTCCAAGCATTGTTCCTAAAGCTAAAACAATCGCTAAAAACCCTAACGTATTACCAAGACCTAATTTAATAGAATCGATAATCCCCGGATGTTGTGGTGAAGTTCCAATTAAGGGCATCCCCATTGCTAGCCCAACTCCGATTGCTGTTAAAATTAACGCGACAAATGGATGCCATTTTACTACCGTAATTAGTAAAAGTAATATAACAACAGCCGCTAGTACGATCCCAACTACCATTTCTCCCAATCCCCCTATTGTTTACGTTGGAAAGCAGCTATACAATCAAATTCTTCTTTCAAACGATTGTAAAGTCGTTCATACATATAAAACATCTCTAAATATAAAGCCGTATTTTCTTTATTCGGTACATGGTGATGGACAATATCAATCCAATCCTTCACCTCTTCAAGAGAATCAATTTTCCCAATTGCATACAAAGCAAGTGCTGCTGCCCCAAGCGCAGATGCTTCATGACTTTCTGGAACAAGCAATTCTTTCCCCATCATGTCAGATAACATTTGTCTCCAAAATGCAGATTTCGCAAAGCCTCCTGAAACACGTATTTCAGTAAGTGGCCCTGTACAATCTCGAATGGCAAGTGCTACTGAATACACACTCATACAAACACCTTCCATAACTGCTCGTATGAAATGTTCACGTTTATGCTGAAGGTTTATCCCGAAGAATGTACCTCGAGCATTTGCATTCCAGTAGGGTGCACGTTCTCCAGATAGAAACGGTAAAAATAGTAATCCATCTGCTCCAGCTGGTACACTTTCTGCATACTTAATTAATAAATCATAAGGATCAATTCCAAGCTTTCTTGCTACCTCTTGCTCTGGGCTACCAAATTCATCACGTAACCATCTAAGTAATATTCCACCGTTATTCGTTGGTCCGCCGATCACCCAGTGCTCATCTGTTAATGCGTAACAAAAAGTTCTTCCTTTTTCATCTGTATTAACACTCGATGAAATTGTTCGAACCGCACCACTTGTCCCGATCGTAATTGCAGCTGAGCCAGGTGATATTGCACCGACACCTACATTTGCAAGAACACCATCACTTGCACCAATAACAACTGGAGTATCCTCACTAATACCCATCTTTTGTGCTAATTCCGGCTTCATTCCCGATAAAATATATGTAGTTGGTACAGGTGTTGATAATTGTTCTGGTGACATATTTAACATAGTTAAAACATCTTCATCCCAGTTTAATGTTTTTAAATTAAATAACCCTGTAGCAGATGCGATAGAATAATCAACTACATAGCGTGAAAATAATTGATAAATGACATACTCTTTAATGGAAATAAATTTATGAGCAGTTCTGAATAACTCCGTTTCTTCTTCTTTCATCCACAATAATTTAGAAAGTGGTGACATCGGATGAATCGGTGTACCAGTTCTTCTATAAATGTCATGACCATTCATTTGTTGTAATAGTTTTTCTGATTGCTTTGTGCTTCTATTATCTGCCCAAATAATAGAGCGCGTTAACGGCGCACCGTTTTCATCTACAGCAATTAAGGCATGCATCGCTGTACTAATCCCGATAGAAGAAATATCTTCCGGTGACACATTACCCTTTTCAATGGCAACGCTTACAGTTTTATATACAGCAGCACATATTACATCAGGATCTTGCTCAGCCCATCCGACCTTCGGTTGAATAATTGGATAATCAATTGCATGTGAAGCAACGACTTTTCCTTTTTCAGTGAATACAACCGTTTTCGTACTTGTGGTACCGATGTCAACCCCGATTACTCTCCCCCTTGTTTCCATGCGAACCTTCCCTTCGTTTCTAGCAAAATACGATCTAGTAAACCGTTTACATGAATTAGTATATAAAATATTTTTTCATAATCGAAATGTACCTCTCATCTTCTTAATCATTCTCTTTATCTTTTTTAAATAACCTTTTTAATTTATCAAACATTCTTTCCCCTCCACCTAAAGATAATAATATATGAGTTCTCGTTTTCTTAGCTTGATGGACATAGGGCGTGGCTCCCTACTATCACTTTTTTACCTTGTAAATATATGTCCCATACTATAAAATCTAATAGTATTTATATTTTTCTGAAAAATCAAAACAAAATATGAATTTTATTGTATAATGTTGTAAAAAGATGTCGGAGGGATTTAATGTTATATAAAATATCTCAATTCACAATAAAACTTTCATCAATTCTTTTATCACTCTTACTATTACTAAATTTACCTTATTTATTTATCACTCAACAGGGATTCACTTTTCAACCAATTCATTTTTTTAATCAGATCGTTACTATGTTAAAACAGGTTTTCTCCCCTGAATCATTAGTAGTTATAGGATCAGACCCGAAATTTGGTCATTTCAAAAAGACACCATTATTTCCAACTGTTTTAGAACCCTACCTATATTCATTTACTGTATTATTTATAGCCTTTTTGCTTGCACTCTTTCTATCATCTAGTTTGGCATTTTTTTATTTTTTAGCAAAAGATTATATAAAAAAATGGATAAACCGAATTGTGTTCATATTAGAAGCTGTCCCTGATATGATGATGATGATTTGTTTGCAAATATTTTTCATATGGGTACTTCAGAAATTCGGGGAATCTCCTGTCACCATTATTTCTTTTAATGAAAATCGAGCTTATTTACTCCCTATTTTATCTTTAGCAGTCTTACCTACATTACAAATGTTTCGGATGATGGTGTTATACATAAAAGAAGAACATGAAAAACATTACGTAGAGGTTGCATATGGAAAAGGACTTTCATCAAGTTATATACTATGCATTCATTTATTCAAAAATATATCTATCCACTTCTTTCACCATTTAAAAACGATTTTTGTTTTCTTACTTTCTAACTTATTCATTTTAGAATTTGTTTTTAATATGGAAGGCATTATTCAATTTTTATTTAAGAAGGCGTTTATATCACCTCCAGCTGCATTTATCATACTTGTTATGATTATTTTACCGTTTTATACCATTTTTCAAATGATCTCATTCATGATGAATAGATGGCAAAAGCAATTGAAAGGAGCAGCATTATGAAATCTATTTGGAAATCAAAACGATTTTTAATCGGGTTTACTTATCTATTCATACTTGTTTCAGCTAGTTTTATTTATAGTTGGTTCTTTAAAGATAACATCCCAAAACCTCCTCAGTTACTTTACAATGACAATAACGAATTACTTGGAAAGGCCCCCTTTTCGCCATCGTTAATGCCACCTTTTGGATCTGATCGTTTTGGAGAGTCTGTTTTCTTACAAATTGTAGAAGGAGCAAAATTCACCATTTTATTAGCCGTGGCAATTAGCTTCTTTCGAATTTTATGCGGAACATGTATAGGAATCCTCTTAAGTTTATACGCTCCAAGATTCAAGAGATTTTTCCAGGCATGCTCAGAAGTTTTTTATTATATCCCAACTCTATTTATCGCATTCATACTCATCACGCCCGTTAATATTGTAATTACATCAAATGCTGATAGATTAGATCCAAATATTTCATTTACGTTTTATCAAGTTCTCGTACTTATTTTCGTCGCTCTACCTACACTTTCTTTATATATCTCCTCTGAGGTTGATGAATTTATGAAACGAGATTACATTTTAAGTTCACAATTACTGGGTGCTAGCCGTTTTCATATTATCAAAAAACATTTACGAGTCTTATTACTTGATCGCTTATTTGTGTTATTCATGGAACATATCGTCCAAGCACTCATACTCGTTATCCATTTAGCGTTGCTTAACATTGTAATTGGCGGGATACAAATGCGGGAACTCTATGACGGAGTACCCAAACCTGTTTCTCTATCTAATGATTGGGCAGGTCTTATTGGATTAAATCGTTATGAAATGCATCTTTCATGGTGGATTATTTTTTATACTCTCGTTTCATTCTTTATTACGATTCTTTTTATTAAGCTTATGACAATCGGGATTCAAGATGCACTGAAAGTAAGAGATTCGCAAGTTGTAGCAATTCAAACCGTTCCAGATCATAAAAAATTTGTTAAAAATAAAGATTCTTTTTCGTTTGCAAATAAAGTGAACTTTTAATCATGTCTCATCAATCAAGTATTAATTGGCATTGATATTAGTAAAATATAAAAAAGATGATCCCTATTGAATACGAGGGATCATCTTTTTTATGCCGTCTAACTTTTTTACATATCCTTTGCTAGACTCATGCTTTTTATATTTAAAATGAATTATTTACAATCACAATTATGCTGTTTAAAATCGATTACCATACGTCCTTGAATTCTACCTTGTTCCATTTCTTCGAATACATTTTGTACTTTATCTAGAGAACACGTTTGAACAACTGGCACTACTTTTCCTTCTGCGCCGAACATAAATGCCTCCTCCAGATCCTTACGAGTACCAACTAGAGAGCCAACTACTTCAATCCCGTCTAATACAAGTCGTGGAATGTTTAAATCCATAGTTTCTACTGGTAAACCTACCGCAACTACTTTACCGCAAGCACGTACTGCATCAACTGCTGAGTTGAATGCTACTTTAGAAACTGCTGTTACTACAGCAGCATAAGCACCACCAAACTCCTCTTGCACAATTTTATCAGCAGGACCTTGAGAAATCGGATTGATAGTCATATCAGCACCAACTTCTTTTGCTAAGGCTAATTTGTCGTCATTGATATCTACTGCAATTACCTTTGCACCAAATACGTTTTTAGCATATTGAATAGCTAGGTTACCTAATCCACCACAACCATAGATTACGATAGGTTGACCAGGTTTAATGTCTGATACTTTTATAGCTTTATATGTAGTTACGCCCGCACATGTGATTGATGATGCTTGAGCAGGATCTAATCCTTCTGGTACCTTCACCGCATAATCAGCTGTAACAATACATTGTTCAGCCATACCACCATCTACTGAATAACCAGCATTTTTCACTTCACGGCAGAATGTTTCTCTCCCCGTTACGCAATATTCACAACGTCCACAAGATTGGAACATCCATGCAATACTTACACGGTCACCTATCTTTAGTGAAGTAACATCATCAGCAATTTTAGTAACAATACCTACACCCTCATGACCAAGGATGCGGCCATCGGTGTTTCCAAAATCATGATTCGCAACGTGTAAATCAGTGTGGCAAACTCCACAATACTCTACATCTACTAGCGCTTCACCCGAGTGTAACGGACGTAATTCTTTTTCAATAACTTCAATATTTGCTTTGCTGTTTTTATTAACTACTACTGCTTTCATATGTGATCTCCCCTTTAGTGTTTTAGAGTTTTAATGAGTTTATCTCACAACTACTGTCCTCACTATTTTGGCTAATTATTGTACCAAATTTAAGTGTTCAATCATCATTACAGGTTCATCATAACATGGAATTTCATAAGCTTATTGTAAAATATTGAACAATATTTGAATTATTACCCAATACGTATTTTGATGTATCAAGCTACTTGTTAAATTTCATATGCAAAATATCGGGGTTTAAAAAATGAATGGTCTAAAAGATGAGAGATTATTATTATAGGTAATTGGCATACTTCTATAGACACTTAGAACAAGTAGATTTAGAGGGTATATCAACAGACTACTCGCCAATATAAAAAGCTCTTCATTTGAAGAGCCCTTTATATTCGCTTCATCGAAATAGTTTCACGTATACTTTGTAAATTTTGTAGTGTTTCCTCTTGTCGCTGCAATGACAATCCCACATACAAAGTATCTAATAAACTAAGCTGCGCTAATCGTGACGAACTTGCTTCTGTACGAAATTCTGTCTCACGCGTCGAAGTATATAATGTTATATGAGCAAGTTGGCTTAATGCCGATTTTTGATAGCTCGTAATCGCAATAATTTTGGCCCCTCTTGCTTTCGCTACTTCTAACGCTTCAAGTAAACCTTTATTACTGCCTGAATGAGAAATTGCAATGACCACCGCTTCTTTTGTCAACAAGCCAGCTCCCATAATTTGAAAATGTGAATCCGTATGAGCAATACAAGAAATACCCGTTCTCATAAACTTATGATAAGCATCCATCGCAATAATACCTGAACCACCATTTCCATAAAACTCAATTCGTTTCGCTTCATTCAGCGCACTTACTGCCTGTTCCAACGCGTTATCGTTTAACAAATGTAATGTATCTTGCAGTCCTGTAATATGTGAATGAAAAACTTTTTTAGCAACAGTGACAATATTATCTTCTACCGATACTTCCTCATGAATATTTTGCATCGGGGTATGTACAATCTCACGAGCTAATGTAATTTTCAAGTCTTGGAACCCTTGAAAACCTAAGTGTTTGCATAAGCGGAATATCGTTGCTTCGGAACTATTCGTAACTTCCGCTAATTCCGTAATCGATTTATGTACAACATCTTGTGGATGTTTCAAAATATGTTCGGCAATACTTCGTAATTTCGGTGATAAACCATTTAACGAAGCCTGAATCTTTCCAATCCCACTTTTTGTACCAGGCATAGCGTATCTTCCCCTTCCATAGTAGCTTTATCCCGTATTAACGGGCAGTAAGACTCCCACCTCAAAATTCGATGAATGCAAGGGAGTTAGGTGGGAGATCAACTGCCCGTAAAAAACCGATTGGTTCAACTAATAATCAGTGGGGATGGCCCCCCACTGATTAAAGTTTCACTTTATTGTACCTAATTATTGAAAGAAGAAAAACCTTTATTCGGCATCTCTATACATTTTAATTTCTCATATGTATTCTTCCGTAGCATATGACACAATTATTCATACTTATTTCTAGTTTTCCCCATGCTTTACTGCGTATAAGGCAGCTTGTGTACGATCATCTACTTCCAATTTAGCCAATACGTTAGAAACGTGTGTTTTCACAGTTTGTTCTGTAATATGAAGTTCTGCTGCAATCTCCTTATTGCTTCTTCCTTTCGCAATTTCACGAAGTACTTCTTGCTCCCTTTTTGTTAACATAGAAAAAGGATTCTCTTTTTCTTTCTTGACTGCTGATCGTCCTAATAGTGCTGGTGTTACTTTCGGGTGAAAATTTGCGTTTCCTTGATATACCGCAACGATTGACGCAACGAGTTGATCTGGCTGCACTTCTTTTAATTGATAACCATCTGCCCCAGCTTCTAATGCTGGTAAAACGTAATCTTGTTCTGAAAAACTACTGAGCATAAGAATTTTTATTGTCTCATCGTATTGTTTTATACGTTTTGTCGCTTCAATACCATCCATTTTCGGCATTGATAAATCCATTAATACTACATCTGGCCTTTCTGTTTGGACGAATGTTAATGCTTCTTCACCATTTGCTGCTTCCCCAATAATTTCAAATTCTTCTCTCGTCTTCAAAAAGAATACGAGTCCCCTTCGAACGATATGATGATCTTCTACAAGTAATAATTTAATTTTCACTGACGTTCTCCCTCTCAAACCGGTAATTGAATTTCTATCTTTGTCCCCTTTTCCGGTTCTGCTTTTATTCGAAAAATTCCCCTCATTAATTCAATTCGTTCTTTCATACTTTTCAAACCAAGTGCTGACTCTCTTACTTGATCCTGTATAAATCCTATTCCGTTATCTTCTATGTAAAAATGCAACTTATTATTTTCTATCCTTAAATGAACACATACTTTTTCACATGAGGCATGTTTTTTACAATTATGTAATGCCTCTTGACTTATACGCCATAAAACTTCTTCTATTTCATCTTCAATTAAAACCATTCCATCAATTCGAACTTCCACTTGAATCCCTAACAGTTTTCCGTAATTTTGAATCGCTTCTGCTAAACCTTTCTCTAATCCTTCAGGCCTTAATTGCCAAATCAAAAGTGTCATCTCTTGTAATGCTTCCTGTGATAATTCTCCAATATAACTTAACATCTCTTGCAGGTCTCTATCCTTCGTCATATTTAGAGTCCCTTTCGCTGTTAGCATAATTGAAAATAACAATTGTTTAACGGAATCATGTAGGTCACGTGCCAATCGATTTCTTTCAGCTACAACTACATATTTTCGTTCTTTCTCAACTAATTGAATACGTTGTATTGTCGTTCCAATTTGAAATGCAATCGCTTCTAATAACGCTAATTCCTCCTCTGAAAAATGTGTTTTATGAGGCGAGGCTACATTTAATAAACCGAATTTCTCTGATCCAGATCTTAGCGGAATTGTCGCATGATGTGTAACATCTTCTGTCTCGCCCCAATTACATTCAATCGCATCCTCTATTCGTTTACATTCAATAATATTTGTCGCTTTTTCCAATCTTCCATTCACAAAACGTTCTACGCACCAACAATCTCCTTCACACATCGGCTTCTTTTCCTGCCACGTAAGAGCTGGGGGTAAGTTTTGGTCTACAAGCATACGATGCTTTCCACTTTCATCAATAAAGAATATCCACCCTGTTTGTAAATTCATAACTTGTAATAATGTATGTAACACTTTTCCTAACATTTCCTGTAAGTTTGTTGCTTCATTTAGTAACTCAGCAATTTCTTTTAATGCTTCTAAACGATGCATCTCTTTTTCATCTATGTTCATTCTCATCACCAACTATCATTATAACATTAAGAAATTTCTAAATTCTACAAACAAAAAAAGAACCGAATTCCTTCAGCTCTTTTTTAGGGGATATCCCATACAGTTCATTCAAATCTATATTCTAAACCAAAACAGAAATTAGCTAGTTTTCATTAACTGTCTGATAAAGATTGTCCCACATGGATATTCTGTAAACTTTCAGTGTTAACGAACATATTCGCTGCTGGCATTTGCACTTGATTTTTATGGACCATAGACATTAATTCAAATCTTACTTGTCTAGAAGTTTCAAAATAATCTTCTGGCTTAATCAAACCTGTAATACAAAATTCATATCCAACATATTTAAGGTTAGGATTTAAGTCTGTAACTCCAACATATTTAAATGGTTCAACCGCTTCATCATCTACTCTATAAAGACTTTGATCCAATTTTTCATTACAAATAACACATACTTCTTCTAACAATTCCTTAACTCTTGTAGGATCTTCCTGATAACTTACCGTGATGCGTTCAATAACTCGCATCCATCCTTTATTAAAATTTTGTATCGTTCTAATCTCTCCGTGTGGTATGGTAAGGAGTTTCCCTGACCATTCACGAATTTGCATAAAACGAACACTAATTTCCTCAATAGTTCCTGAATTTGTTCCGTTAAAAGTAACAAAATCGCCAACACGAAACTCTTTGTCCGCTAATCTTGCAAAGCCTAATATGACATCTTTAAGCATCTGTTGTGCAGCAAAACCAATGACAACACCCGCTATCCCTGCACCTGCAATAATACTTTTTATATCTACAAATTGACTAATTAAATATATGATAAGACTGATGATAATGATATACCTAAAAATAGATCGAATAACACTTTGAATCGTCTGCTCTACCTCTTCATCAAAAAAGCTTGATTTTTTAAAAAACCAATCAATAATGCGATTTATAACAAAAGAAATAATGATAAGAACTAAAGCAAATAGTAAAAACCTTAAAAGTAAAAACTCCCTTACATAATTAAAAAACTCTTCAGTATACGTTAATAAACTCATCCATCCACTTCCTTACTAATGTAAAATTTCATACAGAGCTACTTTATTGTAAATACGTATTTATCATCTCAACACTTGTTTTCGAAACATCTTTCATCCTGATCTTAAATCGTACTTTCTTAACTATGTATTTGTATTCATTGTTCATCTTCAACAATATAACCCTTTAATCAATCTTTCAACTTCAGCTATCCTTTTCAATTTACTATAAATATACCCTTTTTAATTATCTAAAGGGAGATTACAGCAGAAATTTTTATAAACGAATTTCATTCAAGTCCGCAATACTCACGTCGTTAAAAGGAATATATTCACATAACACCGAATATTCCATTTGATACTTTTTTCTCACGGAGGTTACAAACAATGGGATATATTGAAGAACTAAGAGAAGTTGTTGGATCAAGACCACTCAATCTAGCAGGAGTTGCTGTAGCTGTTTTTAATGAACAAGGACAAATATTACTACAACAAAGACGAAATGGCATGTGGGGTGTTCCTGGAGGATTTGTGGAGCTTGGTGAATCCACCGAAGAAGCTGGAAGACGGGAAGTTCTTGAAGAAACAGGCATTGAAATTGGTACACTTCAGTTAGTAAGTGTATTTTCAGGTAAAGAGTTTTTTGTGAAATTAGCGAACGGAGATGAATTTTATCCTATAACAATCGCTTACCTTTGCAAAGACATTAAAGGTGGCTTGCTAAAAGCTGATGGAGTTGAATCATTACATGTACAATTTTTTGATTTAAATGGGCTACCAGAAAACATTAGCCCGTTCATAAAAAAACTAATTGAGCAAAATGTCGTCTCAATTTAAACGTAAAAAGAGGCCTTTTTAAAGGCCTCTTTTTACTTCACTTCTGCATGTAAACAAGATTTAAAATGTCCAAGTGCATACTCATGTCCTTGCGCATTAAAAGATGCAACCGCCTGTTCATAAACCACAATTTGAAATCCTTTATTATAAGCATCTACTGCCGTATGAAGAACACAAATATCTGTGCATACACCTACAAGATGAACTTCTTCTATTCCTCTTTCTCGTAGCTTCATTTCTAGATTTGTTCCTGCAAAAGCACTGTAACGTGTTTTGTCCATATAGTATACATTCTCTGCATTTTTATATTTATCGTATACATCTTGTAATTCACCAAATAAGTCTCTTCCATTTGTACCTGCTATATTATGAGGTGGAAACAATTTTGCTTCAGGATGATATACATCATTGTCTTCATGTTTATCGATCGCAAATACTACGTAATCACCTTTTTCAATAAATTGTTTCGTTATATTTACAAGTTCCTTCTCAATTTCTTGACCTGGTTTCCCGCATGTTAAAGCACCTTTTTCAGCTACAAAATCATATGTATAATCAATATTTATAAGAGCTCTTTTCATAACTACAATCTCTCCTTCTTCTGTTTCACAGTAAACAATAGAAAATTTGTTATTACGACATCGTATGTACTATTCGACATTTCAAATGAAATCCCTACATTTCCAACTCAATACTTACCTTAATCCGAGTTTATCATAAAGCGAAACTTTAATCATAGGGGGTATTACCCTTCACCAATCGGGCTTTTACGGGCAAGTTGATCTCCCACCTAACTTCCTCGCATGTGCCGAATTTTCAAGTGGGGTTCTTATTGTCCGTTAAGGCTTGATAAAACCGATACACAATGACAAAACATACAGCTCCAATTAACAAGTCATGAATGTGATAATTGAGCGTAACTTCAACCGCCTCTTGTAAAGTAAACCAAATGACCGAAAACATTATAATAAATACGAATAACTCGTTTCAAACTTTCAATTCCTTCCTCTTACATGATAGTAAAGAATAAGTTCTTTCTATTCATTCGTACTAGAAAGTGAAACAAATTATTCTCAATGACATAATTCAATCCAAACTAAAAAGTACACTACTTTTGAGTAATGTACTTTTTTCCATATTAAGACGCAGGTTTCGTTTCAAACGTCGCTTGATTCAAGCTAATGACTTTTCCTTTTGGGTCATTGTTTTCAAACTGAGCTGCGGTAATCGTATGACTACCTGTCTCAAGCGTCTTTTCTTTTAATTGTACTGTTGTCTGTGTTGTACTAGTTACTTGATGTTTATCTGCAAATATTTGATCTACAAATACAAATGTTTCTTTATCGTTTTGAAAATTGGAAAGTTCTAATTCGACTTGCTGAATTAAAGTATCCTTTTTTATGAATACAGTTGGTATATTGCCATTTTCAGAAGTACCATCTGGAGTAGTTACTTTTACTTTCCCTTCTCCGATTGGCACTGCTCCTTCAGGAAATACGACCATATTCTCATCACTTGCATTTACAACTTGTTCTTCCTGGTTTGACTGTGCATCCTCTTTTTCCTTTGGAGTACCACAGCCTACTAATAACAATACAGACAATCCAGCGATTATGAATTTCTTCAAAATTCATTCCCCCTGTTATTTCATTATAATTTATTATACAAAAATAACTTCTTGATTTTAAAACTAGTTTTTAACACTTTCATGAACAAATATTAGCTTGCTCACGATTACTGTACCATACTTTCATTTTAAGAACATTAATTTTTTTAAAGAAATAAATAGTAATTCCACTCTATTCATCATTTTAGCCCAATTCACTAAAAAAATATCCATTCAAAATAAAAAGACATTGTCATTTCAATGTCTTTTCTACATAACATTTAGAAAATAAATGTTGTAATCTCATCAACTTCTTTTCGAGAAAGTTTCTTCGGCTTATCTTTCGGAAACCCGAGTGAAATTACCATATTAATTTGTTTTTGAGGCTCAATTTTTAAATATTGTCGCAGTTCATCTTGAGCTAATAATACAGGTCCTGTCATTGGACAAGTACCCAGTCCTCTCGCATGTGCAGCCAACATTAAGTTTTGTGCTGCTAAACAGCTACTCTTAATTCCTTCCTCTTCCCATACTGAATCCGGAACGAAGGCAATTGGATCAAATATCTTTTCACGAAACTTTGATTCATATGGTGTTGCCAAACATACGATTAATACTGGCGCCTCAGAGAAAGCTGTCGCATATGGACCGAAAGAACGTGTAAGTAATTTCCCTGCTTTCTCTTCTCCATTTTCTGCTGCTTTTGCTGCAAGTTTATGTAATGCATCCCATGTCATTTGTTCAATTTCTTTAATTTTCTCTCGGTTCATAATGACCAAGAACTCCCACGTTTGTGAGTTCGTATCACTCGGTGCATAACGAGCACAATCAATAATTTCTTTTATATCACTAGTGGATACTTCTTGTTCTGTAAACTTTCTAACACTTCGTCTACCGTGAATTACTTCTTTAAAATCTTCATAATTCATATATTAAATCCCCTTTTTACAACGTTTTCAAAACTTGTCCTATGGTTGAATTATATCATGAAAAAAAGCTGGGGGAATACCAGCTTTTTCCCTCATTATTAATTTGTCACTTTAAACAAACTAATACTTTCTTCATATGCAGCTTGTAGTTTTTTCGTAATTGGTCCCCTTTCGCCGCTTCCAAACTTCTCATCACCAATTTGAACAACAGGGAATATTTCAAGTGGTGTCGCTGTAAAGAAACATTCGTCAGCCTCGTATACTTCTTGCAATGAGAATTCACGCTCTTCTACTTCAATATGTAAAGCTTTCGCTAATGTAATAACGTAGTGACGAGTAATGCCGTGTAGAATGAAATTATCGGCCGGATGTGTAATTAATTTATCATTTTTCACCATAAAGAAATTCGAATGACACCCTTCTGTTACAACTCCATCTCGTACTAATATCGCTTCTTGATACCCTTGCTCGTTTATTTTATTTTTAATCATGATATTAGGTAGAAGGTTTAAAGATTTTATATGACAGAACTTCCAGCGTATATCCTCTTCTACAGTAACCTTTATTCCTTGTTCCATAGTAGCGGTAGGTCTTGGAAACAAAACAATATTCGCAAAATATGTTGGCTGTAAATCTTTTGCATACACATGATTTCGAGCTTGAGCTCCACGTGATATTTGAAGATACACATTCCCATCCTCTTGAAATTGATTTCTTTCAATCATTTGATGAAGTTCTTCAACTAACTCTTCCTTTGTAAACGGCGGAACAATATTTATTTCCCTCATAGATTTAAAAAAGCGTTCCAAATGTAAGTCTAATAAATGAGGCTTCCCATCGTATAGCCTAAATACTTCATATATGCCATCACCAAATTGAAAGCCCCTCTCCTCTAATGGGACCATCGGCTGTTCTTCCTTCGTATTCACAATTCTTCCGTTAAATAAAATCCAATCTTTATGAGTAGCTTTCATTCCTTTCCACTCCTTTATTCCATGATTGGTTTTATTGTACAACTTATCCACACTTAAAAGAAGGAATTTTCTGTATTTAACTAAACAAAAAAAGTACATCACCTATTTAAAGTAATGCACTCAACCATTCATTTATTTCAAAAAATATTTTTCAATATCATCTAGCATTAAGTTTGCAGCTTTAATACCGCCTGCTGTATTCCAAATTACTTCATCCACTTGGAATACTTTATTGTCTTTAGAAGCCTGCAGCTGCTTAAAGAGTGGGTCTTCTGTCCATTCTTTTGCTAACGTGGTTCCTTCGTTATTCTTATCTGCATCTTTATCAGATGTGAAGTAGAATATGTAGTCCCCATCCATATTCGGAATTTGCTCTTTTGTAATTCCTTTTATCGCAAACTCATCTTTATCTTGTAGTGGTGGTCGCTTAAATCCAATATCATTTAAAACAGCACCTGAGAATGAGTTTTTCTGATAAATACGAACGTCACCTGGTACGAAGCGAATAATAGAAACTTTAGAATTCAATTTATCTCCTAACTTCTCTTTCATTCCTTCAATACGTTTTTTATAATCTTCAAGAGCCTTTTGCCCTTCTTTTTCTTTATTTACAGCTTTTGTATAGAGTGTAAAGTTTTCTTTCCAATCCCCGCGCAATGTTTCAGCGTACACAGTTGGCGCTATTTCGTTCAATTGCTCATATATTTTTTCATGACGCATTTTATTACCGATAATTAAATCTGGCTTAAGCTTCATAACTGCCTCTAAATTAATATCACGCTCAGTACCTACAACTTTCGTATCTTTTAAATCTTTCGCTAAATGAGGATACCATTCATCACCAGCACGTGGTTTTGTAGTTCCAACTGGTGTTACTCCGACAGCTAAAAGCGCCTCCGCACCCTCATTTGTTAAAACAACTATTTTTTTAGGTGTACCATTTACTGTTGTTTCACCCATTGCATGCTTTACAGTATACGAATCTTTTGCTTTAGCCGATGTATCATTTTCTTTTTCCTCTTCTTTGCTACACCCTGCGATTATTACCATAAGTATCATAATGCAGAACATAAATATTTTTTTACTATGTACCATATGTCCTCCCTAGATGAAATCGATTATCATTAACAATTAAAGATTAATGTATATTACATACATTGTCAATGTATATCAGAAAACTTTTTTAATATATACAATTTAGATTCTATCCGCTATTCAAATGTTTATTTTTAAAATAAAGTGTATAAGTATGAAAATAATAAACGTTCTTAAAATGCGTATCTACGTTATACATAAATACGCATTCATATTACATTATAAATTCATTTCCTAATATTGATTATATTTAATATATGATGGATCATTGTACACCCATTGATTTCCACCAAGGTTCAACCAACCGTTTTGATTAATATATACTAAATAAGATTCTGGATTATTTAATTTACGAATAACTGAAGAAGATGTTGATGGACCACTTCTTAAATTCACATTCGTTCCTTGTATATATGCGACACCAATTGCACTTCCATCACTATTACTCGTCTTTACAAAATTAATGTACGAAGGGTCATTATACACCCATTGTCCATTTCCTAAGTCCAACCATCCATTACTTTCCTGATATACGACATACGACTCTGGGGAGTTTAGTTGACGAATAACTGAAGAAGACGTTGATGGACCACTTCTTAAATTCACATTTTTCCCAAGTATATAGGCGATCCCCTTCGTTTGTGGTGTTGGCTGGGGATTTGGAGGATTGGGATTTGAAGCAACTCCAAAAATAGCTGCTATCCCATTTGCATACGCTTGACTTAAGTCTTCAATAAATTGTGGATTTTTCAATAAATTAGCATCAAACGTTGTATCAATAAAGGCAGTCTCTGTTAAAATTGCATCCATTGCAGTCTCTCTTAGTACCGCATAATTTGCTTTTTTGGCTCCTCGGTCACGAAGACCGTATTTTGTTAATACAGGATTGACTGCTGCATGCATCTTTTGTTGCTTTTCATATGCGGAACTACTATTAGATAGCGCGTTGTAAATATAACTTTCAAATCCAGTTCCACCGCCACTATTAATGTGAAATGAGATAAAATAATCTGCACCAAATGAATTAGCAATATTAGCACGTTCTGATAAAGAGATAAACACATCACTATCACGTGTCATTTTAATATTGATTGGATAATTTGCAGATAAAATATCTCGCACACGTCTAGCAATTTGAAGTGTTAACTCTTTTTCCACTAACCCATTACCAACAGCACCAGAATCATATCCACCATGCCCTGCGTCTATAACAAGTTTCATATATCTTTTTCGTTCCTTTCTTTATTGTAATAAGCTTTCATTTCTACTCGTCCTATTTTATGTTAATTGTACAAGTTCCGTTACAAGTACAAATAAAAAAACCCCCTTATGTAAGGGGGGTTCTATCGCTTTGCTTTAGCCAATTTAAAATGAATATATACGATTGATAATGGATGTAACGTATGCAAAATAAAAGAAATAAAAGAAATATCCCACCGCCGCTATATAGCAACCCAAACTTCAAAAAGATGTTCAAAAGAGGTGGGAAATACGTTATGTTTTGCAATACAAATAGCATACAAAACAAAATTAAAAATACGGGAATATATTGTAATTCATATGGTCTTCTCTTCTTATACATTCTTTTCCGAATAAAAGTCTGGCATAGTTCTGCTACTATAAAACAACCTCCAACTAATACAAGACCAGAAGTTATCGTCATACGTCCACCTACCTTATATTCATATCATCACCTAATCAATATTCACTATATTTTCTTTACATATATCCCATTTTCCTCAATAAAACCAGATCCCTCTATGAAAGATTTAGCTTGTTCCGTAAACATCTCTTGCAATACTTTTATTTCTTTCACATTTCTCTGTTTCATCATTTCTTCAAATGTAAAATACGTATTTGTCCCGTATCCATAACCTTGATAATCAAAATGAATAATTAACTGTGACAAAATAGCACTCTCTTCTTGAACGCTATAATCTATTACACCAATATATGTATCATCAACCTTTACACAATACTGAACCTTTTTCTCATCTAAGCTGTGTGAATGAAACATTTCTTTTACAGCGCTTTCATTTTCTGTATTTACTTTCTCAAACGTAATCATATGTTGTCCATCCTTTTACTATTATTGTATCAATAATAAATGCAATTTATGAAAAAAACCTTAAGATCGAATGCGACCTTAAGGTTTTTTATTAAACTAAGCTATACGCACGCTTTGTTTCTTCGTGGAACTTATTCGTATCGTATTTATGCTCAACATAAATTTGATGCCATACCATAAACGCAAGTACAGTCCAAATTTTACGGCTATAATCGCCTTTATCTGCACAATGTGCTTCCAGTAAGTTTAATACATACTGTTTTTCGATTAAATGCTCAGTTTTGCTTTCTTTAATAATATTTACAGCCCAATCGTGCATTTCATCTTTTAACCAGTGACGAATTGGTACTGGGAATCCAAGCTTTTTACGATCTAACACGTGATCCGGAACAATTCCACGAGCAGCTTCACGTAATATAGCTTTCGTTGTTCCGTTTGCAATTTTAAATTCTGTCGGAATTTTAGATGCAACGTCAAATACTTCTTTATCTAAGAACGGTACACGAAGTTCTAATGAATTTGCCATCGTCATTTTATCAGCTTTTAATAAAATATCGCCGCGTAACCATGTGAACATATCAATGTACTGCATTTTACTTACATCATCATAATCTTTAATTTCGTTATACAATGGTTTCGTGATATCCATATAGTTAACACTTTCATCGTAATACTTCATTAATTCAGCTTTCTCTTCTTCACGGAAGATTTTCGCATTTCCATAGTAACGCTCTTCGATTGGCGTACATCCACGCTCTAAGAAGCTTTTTCCTTTAAACCCTTCTTTAAGAGCACCACTTAATGCCTTTAGAACACTCTTTCCTGGGCTAGGAATGTAAGAGAACATTTTTAACGAGTTTGGCTCACGATAAATGTTATATCCACCAAATAGCTCGTCTGCACCTTCACCAGAAAGAACAACCGTTACATGTTTACGCGCTTCTTTCGCAACGAAATACAATGGTACAGCTGCTGGATCCGCTAAAGGATCATCCATATGCCAAATGATTTTTGGGAACTCATCCATAAATTCTTGCGCTGTAATGAATACGTTATGGTTTTTAACTCCTAATTTCTCAGCAGTTTCTTTCGCAACATCAACTTCACTGAAACCGCGTTGTTCGAAACCAATAGAGAATGTTAATAGATTTGGATTCATTTCTCTTGCGATAGAAGCAATAATAGATGAATCGATACCACCAGATAAGAAAGAACCTACTGGCACATCACTACGCATATGTACTTTTACAGAATCGTATAATACATCACGAATTGCTTGGATATGCTCCTCTTTCGTTGCGCTTGAAGCGTTGAAATAAGGATTCCAGTAGCGATGGATTTCCATCTCTTTACCGATTTCTTTTACGAAGTAATGACCAGGCTCAATTTTATTAACATCAATTGTTAATGTTTCTGGCTCTGGACCATATTGGTACGTAAAGTAGTGTTGTAGTGACTTTGGGTTTACCCCTTTGTCTTCCATTACATGCATAATACTTTTCTTCTCAGATGCGAAGAATGTAGTATCACCTTGTTGTGCGATGTATAAAGGCTTAATACCGAAGTGGTCACGTGCACCGAAAAGTGTCTTTTCTTCACGATCCCAAATCATAAATGCGAACATACCACGAAGGTAGTCTACACATTTTTCTTTCATATGTGCATACAATGCAATGATAACTTCTGTATCAGATTGTGTAGCAAAAGTTGCACCTTTTTCAAGTAACATTTCACGTAGTTCTACATAATTGTAAATTTCACCATTAAAAATAATTACATATCGATCATTTTCATAAGTTAACGGCTGATGTCCTGCCTCTAAGTCAATGATACTTAAACGGCGGAAGCCAAATTGTACATGTTCATCACGAAAATATCCTTCGTCATCTGGACCGCGGTGGAAAATCATCGTGTTCATATTTTCAAATTGATGTTTTTCTGTTTCTGAAAACTCTCTAGGGTTTTCACATAAACATCCTACAAAACCACACATACTTCTTACCCTCTTTCAGTTTTCATTCTGTCTCAATACTACTATATCAACCCTATTTATACTAGCATAATCAACTGAATATGGCGACCAAAAACTATAAAAAACTCACTCCATTTCACATTTTTAACATTTTTTTATGAAAACATGAAAACTAGGCACTCACCTTTCTCCGCTTTTGTCATATGATATTGCAAATTGATTTCTAGGAGGTAATACCATGAGTGAAGAAAAAAAAGATTCTTCTCGCCCACCGGTTCGTAATTATTTAAAACAAATTGATGATTTTTTCGAACAAACGCCTCTTCGTGGCGTAATTGCTGATTTAAATCATTTTTTCCAAAAAGGAAACCGTTTATTAACATTCCCAGTAGATTTATACGAAGTTGGTGACGAACTCGTCGTTACAGCCGAACTACCAGGTATACAAAAAGAACAAATTCAAATTGAAATACAAAGCGAATACTTAAAAGTCTCTGTAAAAGAAGATATACTTGAAGAGACGGAAGAAGAACAAACATCTCATAACTATTATCGCCGAGAACGTTCCATTTCAGAAGCGTCAAGAATTATTAAGTTACCATATTTAATTAATAAAAAAGCAACGAAAGCTTCTTATCAAAACGGTGTATTAGAAATTCGCGCACCGAAATTACCACAACAGCATGACATATTATCCATAGACTGAATACTAATAAAAGAAGGGTGCTTAGCACCCTTCTTTTTAAGAAGCTAATCGCTTCATATCACGTATAATATCTTCGTATGGCGTATTGCTAATGCCGCTATATTTTTTCATTACTTTTCCATTTTGATCGACTAAGAAAAATGATGTACCGTGTATTACTTGCCCATTCTCTGGTTTATCTACAAGCGATTGGAAGTTATCTTTTGAAAACTTTGTAATATCCTCCAGTGAATAACCTGTTAACAAGTTCCAGTTACTTGTATCCTCTGTAAACTTTTGAATGAATGCTTTCAAATTTTCTGGTTTATCAAGTTCAGGGTCTACACTAAACGAAACAAACTGAACGTCTAATTTCTCTTCCTTAGCCATTTTCTGTAATTTCGCCATATTAGCAGTCATTGGCGGACAAACTGTTTGACAGTTTGTAAACATGAAATCAGCTACCCAAACTTTCCCTTTTAAATCTTTTGTACCAAACGGCTTTCCTTCTTGATTTGTAAATTGGAAAGTTTCCAAATCCCAGTTTAACGGTTTACGGAGTTTTGCCCCTGAACTGCTACAACCTGCAAGTACAAAGAGACATAACACAACCATAAGACCAATTAACTTTTGATAACGCTTCATTATTAAACCTCTTTTCTCTATCCTTAATTTATGTAAGTTATGTA
Organism: Bacillus sp. SRB_331; assembly: GCF_003264175.1. Lineage (NCBI taxonomy): Bacteria > Bacillati > Bacillota > Bacilli > Caryophanales > Bacillaceae > Bacillus > Bacillus sp. SRB_331. The sequence goes on from NZ_NADV01000021.1 coordinate 172,805, forward strand.
TATCATAACAAAAGTAAACACTATGAGAAAATTGTTTACATCATTTGTTCACGAAATCGTACGAATTTACGTATGTTACTTCTTTATTTCAAGCGAATTACTAGACAAAATATATTTTACTACTATTATTTCTCTAACCATTATTTGCGAAACGAAGTTCATTGTTAAATTTGTAAATAAATCTCCCTATTTTTTTACAATTACTTAAACATTAATCCATGTTAAACACTGTATTCCTTAACAACATTTCGGTACAATACAACTACAACGATTTTAAATGAGGTGATGTTCATGGCAAAGCGCTATGAAAATATGGATAATGCAAGTACAAAAAAATCAATTCGCTCCTTCTTACGTTGGCGTAAAGAGAGAAAGCAAAACAAAAAAGACTTTTCTTTTCTAGTAGAACAATCACCTGTTAAACAAAGTAAATTTCTACTAAATAACTTTGAAAAAACGACTGTCACATGGATTGGTCATTCAACTTTTCTCATTCAAACGAACGGCTTAAATATTTTAACAGATCCAGTATGGGCAAATAAATTAAAGTTAGTTCCACGACTTACTGAGCCAGGGCTCACTATAAAAGAACTACCTAAAATCGATATCGTTCTTATTTCACACGGTCATTACGATCATTTAGACTTTTCATCTCTTCGTCAACTAAATGATGATACCTTATACCTTGTTCCTATTGGGCTAAAAAAATTATTTACTCGTAAAAAATTCACCAATGTAGAAGAATACAACTGGTGGGAAAGTACAACAATTGAGGAAGTCTCTTTTCACTTCGTACCTGCCCAGCACTGGACGAGAAGAACATTATTTGATATGAACACCTCTCACTGGGGAGGATGGATCATTGATAATATGACTTCTTCAGAAACCATTTATTTTTGTGGTGATAGTGGTTATTTCCAAGGATTTAAAGAGATTGGCAAACGTTTTTCAATCGATATTGCACTTATGCCAATTGGTGCCTATGAACCAGAATGGTTTATGAAAGTATCCCATGTTTCACCGGAAGAAGCTGTGCAAGCCTATCTAGATATAAACGCTACACACTTTATTCCAATGCACTACGGTACTTTTGCGCTAGCAAATGAAACGCCGAGGGAAGCTGTAACACGGCTTCGTAATAACTGGAATTTACGCATGCTACCGTGGGAACAACTTCATGTTCTCTTTTTGGGCCAAACTTTCACTTATAGCCCTACTGTTCCAGATAAAGAACTAGAAAAAATCACAGAAATCTCTCATGTATAACAGAACTACTTTTTTGAATAATTTATCATATACTATAGAAAATCGAAAAGGGTGTTTTCCATGAACGATTATTTACAGACTCGCTATATCATTAGCGGAAGCGCCTGTATTGCCCTTCTCATTTCTTACTTCATATACACATAAAAAAGCTACTTGAAAATTCATTTCAAGTAGCTTTTTTATTACTCTGCTAAATACATAAAACCAATTGCTCCTGGTCCTGTATGAGTACTGATAACTGGTGTTGTATAGAAAATCTCTGATTGAGTGAATCCATTCACTTTTTCAACAGCAGCTTTTACACTTTCTGCTAAAGGAATTGCTTTAGCATGTGGAATCGCAACAGCTTTCACTACTTTTCCAGCAGTATCTTCCTCGAATATTTTAGCCAATGTTTTTACAATCTGCCCTTGGCTACGTACTTTCGTTACCGGATTATATACGCCGCCTTCTAAACTTGCGATTGGTTTAATATTAAGTAAAGAACCAATAAGTGCTTTACCTTTACCAATGCGTCCACCTTTTACTAAGTTTTCTAATGTATCTACGACAACATATAAACGAGTATTCTTTCTTACTTCATCAATACGTTTTAAAATATCTTCTAGTGAGCATTCTTCTTTTGCCATTTTTGCAGCTTCAATTACTTGATATGCTAAAGCATGTGTAATGAATTGAGAATCAACAACTGTTACTTTCGTATCTGTCATTGATGCAGCGCTATTCGCTGTTGCGACAGTACCGCTCATTCCACCTGTCATATGAATGGAAAGTACTTCACTTCCATCTTCGCCTAGCTTGTCATACATTTCTACAAATGTACCCATAGCCGGTTGTGATGTTTTTGGTAATTCTTCTGATTTAATCATTTCTTCAATAAATTCATCCGGTTGCAAATCTACACGATCTAAGTATGTTTGTCCATTTACAGAAATAGATAATGGTAGAACATGAACATCATACTTCTCAATCACTTCTGGAGATAAATCTGCCGTTGAATCTGTTACAATTTTAATTTTTTGCATATTATATTCTTCCCTTTCCAATACGCTCTCCCTGTTATTATACTAGTATTCCCGATGCTTTCAACAATTTCGAATAAATTTCACCAAATTAATTATATTTTTATACCTAAAATGAAAAAGACAGAGCCTACCTAACTCTGTCCCTGCTGTGTATTATGCATTCTTTTCAAGAGTATTTGTCTTATATACATTTGAATAATCATTCCACTTCAAACAACTTTGTAAATATTCACGGAAAGAGTACGAGAATCTTGGGTTTTTATGTTTTTGAATTTTCGCAATAAATAATTGAAGACGAGACTGAATTAGAAACGCTAATGGATGCTGTGTTTGTAGGACAGGGATTTCAAATATTTTAATACAATTCCCTGTTGCATGAGTGAAATAAAAACTTTTCGTAATCACAATATCAATCCTCTTTTTCGTTGGATTTTTGAACTTCCTCCACTTTATTCTTTAACACGTTTTTTAGTGTAGGTTTCCTATGAATACTAAAATATCCTTAAGCTGCCCCATTTAGAAGTTAATACTTCATTTATATCCACCTAATTCGAACCCTGTCCTATATATCCTTTGAGACGGGAGTCTTATTACCCATATATAGCTTGATAACTTCAGTATAAACTTATAAAAATGAAAAGTTTGTCTAAATTTTGGAGATTCTATAATTTTTTCCTTCTATATATTGTATACAATTATAGCTAGAGTATAACAAATAAATTAAAAAGTGCCTTTATAACGAGGCACTTTTCGACTGTATTTCTTCTTCTCTTTTCTGTTTTCGTTTACTAACTATCTTTGATAAAGCGATACTGATTTCATAAATACAAATAAGCGGTACCGCTACTAAACTATGTGATAAAAAATCTGGTGGCGATATACATGATGCAATTATAATCAACACGACATAAGCATATCTTCTTATTTTCTGAAGAAATTCTGCCGTTAGAAGACCTATACTCGTTAAAAACATAACAACTACAGGTAATTCAAATATAACAGCAAACGGAACTGTTAAATTTAATACGAAATGAAAATATTTTTCCGTTGTAAACATCGTATTAAACATCTCATTACCAATTGTAGTTAGGAAATGAAATAAAAATGGCATGACGATAAAATAACCGAAAGATAGGCCTGCTATAAATAATATAGACAATACCGGTATATACATTAATGTCATTTTTTGTTCATTGGGATGTAAACCTGGTTTTACAAATAACCAAATTTGTATCGCAGCAAAAGGAATTGTACAAACGATAGCAAATACTGTAGCAATCGAGAAAAAAATCCACAACACATCACTTGGACCGAGAACAGTTAATTTCATTGGTAAATCTTTTACAAGCCAAAAATAAATATCCTTCGTAAAAGTAAATCCAATAATTAAAAATAATACAAAGGATAATACTGTATATATTACTCGTTTGCGAAGCTCAACAATATGTTCTACTACGCTCATTTCCCGATCTTCCATCTCGTTCACCACACTTTATTTATCCATTCCGAGAAAAACTTCAGCATATTCTTTTATTTATTTTTTTCTTTCTCTTGAAATGCCTCATCAGTCAATTCTTTTGTTGATTTTTTAAATTCTTTTAACGTTTCCCCTAAAGCTTTCCCAATTTCCGGTAACTTTTTTGGGCCAAATAAAATTAACACTGCTACTAAAATTAAAATTAACCCTGGAAAGCCAATATTTGAAAACATTTCCCCATCCCCTTCATAAGTAGATTCCTTGTCCTACTATTCCATAAGTTCATTTTGTCAAAAAATTTCGTAAACGTCAATGTATCCGTTGCCTTTTGTCAAAAAAATTCAAAAATATAATCAATTAAATATCATTTTCTATTCCTTTTGTATATGATATGGTTAAGGAAGATATAACTTATCTCAATACAGTGAAAGGGATTAACATTATGACGCAAAAAATTAAAAGAATGACCCAATTTGTAAAAGAAGAAATTGCGAATGCAATTATCCATGGTATCGGTGCCATTTTAAGCATCCCTGCCTTAATCATATTAATTATTCATGCTTCCAAACATGGCACAGCATCTGCTGTTGTTGGCTTTACCGTTTATGGCGTAAGCATGTTCTTGCTATACTTATTTTCTACACTGCTACATAGTATCCATCATCCAAAAGTAGAAAAGTTATTTACCATTTTAGATCACTCCGCCATATATTTATTAATTGCCGGCACGTATACACCATTTCTACTCATTACACTGCGTGGCCCGCTCGGTTGGACTTTACTCGCAATTATTTGGACCCTTGCGATTGGTGGCATTATTTTCAAAATTTTCTTTGTTCGTCGCTTTATTAAAACATCAACATTATGTTATATCATTATGGGTTGGCTCATCATCGTTGCCATTAAACCCCTTTATGAAAATTTAACCGGTCACGGCTTCTCACTACTATTAATAGGCGGCATTTTGTATTCTGTCGGAGCTATATTCTTCCTTTGGGAAAAGCTTCCGTTCAATCATGCCATTTGGCATCTCTTCGTACTAGGCGGTAGTACAATGATGTTTTTCTGCGTACTGTTTTATGTCTTACCCGCAGCATAAAAAAAGTTTCAGCTTGTTTAAGCTGAAGCTTTTTTTATTACTTATGTAATTGAGATGCAATAATATCTTTTGTATGCTGGGTTAACTCTTTAGCATCCATACTTGCATATTCTTCAGGTGTAATTGGCTTAGAAATTGTTAATGTTGCATGAGCTGGTTTCATACGATTTCCATTAGCCTCAAACATCTTATATGTACCATCTAAAGTTACTGGTAATATAGATACGCCAGATTTTACAGCAAGGTGAAAACTCCCTGCTTTAAACTCACCGATTTCGCCACCCTTACTTCTCGTTCCCTCTGGAAAAATCACGATAGAATGCCCGCTCTTTAACAGTTCAATTCCATCTTTAATTGCCTTAAGAGATTGACGACGATCGCTACGGTCCATAAACACACAATTCATTAGTTCCATCCATGTTGGCACAACCGGAAACTTTTTAATTTCCGCTTTTGAAACGAATCCAATTGGCTTATTTAAGTAACCTAGTAACACAGGAATATCCATATTACTTTGATGATTACTTACAACTAGCACTGGCTTGTCTTTCGGAACATTTTCAAGTCCCTTTACTTCTACAGTCGATCCAGTTACACGCACCATTTTCTTACCAAACCAGTTTGTTGTTTTATACACAACACTATCTTTTTCTTGCGGTGACATCGCATTTGCTTTTCTTTTTATACGCCACAACCTTGGTGTAATCGCAATTACGATTAAAATTAAATAAAAGATTTTAAAAAACGTTTGAATCATACAGAACCCCCACCTATTATCATTCCGACCTTCATTATACTAGACAAACGAAGGAAAAAGAAGAAAAAATGTCCAAACAACAAGTGTTTGGACATTTTGAAGTTTTCTATATTAGAAACGTTTTGCTAATTCGCGTGCACTTGCAATTGCTGCTTCTTTAATGTCTTGTGCTTTTTCAGGATTTGCATTCATTCCTTCAACTGCAATATATTCAGTGTCTGATACACCCATGAATCCTAATACTGCATTTAAATGATTGCGACCGAAGTCCATAGATGCGTATGCTCCTTCAGAGTAAACGCCGCCTGTAGCTTGAATATGAAGTGCTTTTTTTCCTTCTAGTAAGCCAACTGGACCATTTTCAGTATATTTAAATGTTTTACCTGCGATTGATAAGTTATCTAAGTATGCTTTCACTACTGCTGGGTAGCTGAAGTTCCACATTGGAGTCACGAATACATAACGATCTGCATGCATAAATGTTTCTAAGTTATTGTTCATTGCTGCAACTTTTTGTTGCTGATTTTCACTTAAAGCTTCGAATCCTTCGCCTGCTGCAAATTTACCCCAAGCAGCGAATACGTCTGCATCGATTGCTGGTACAGTTGTATTGAATAAATCAATTGTTACAACTTCGTCTTGTGGATGTTCGTTTTTATATGCTTCGATAAAAGCTTCCCCTACTGCCATACCGAAAGAACCTTCTGCTGAATTTGGATTTGCTGTAATAAATAGTAATTTTGTCATTATATTATCTCCCTTTTTCTAATTTATCTTTAATTTGAGATTTATTATTTTATAGTAAATAACTTACCTTATGTAAGTATAATACAAAAAGTTTTAATGACTGTCAATAAAAATAGCTACCTTTTTTTCGTAAGTTAATAAGTTATATTATTTCAATTAGTTTTTGTATATAAGTATTAAGGTTTTAACCAAATAAAAAAACTACCTCCATATTTCATGGAGATAGTTTTCATCAATTACTACTTTTGAAAAACATGTTTCACTTTTTCAGCCGGAATATTACTTCCACCTCTACCTTTTACATCTTCAATCATCATTGTAATGACCATATCAGGTGAATTTAAATCAAACGCAGCGAACCAACCTAGTTCTTTTCCCTCTGCCTCTTTTGATACTTTTAATTCTGCTGTTCCTGTTTTACCAGCAAGGGTCATACCATCAATTTTCGCAATTTTCCCCGTACCATCTGGATCGTTAATTACTTTCGTTAAAGCCGTTTTCAATATATCTTGATTTTCTTTAGAAATCACGTTCTCTTTCCAAGCTTTTGGTTGTTTATCTGTTTTAATAAGATACGGTGACGGAATCTTTCCATCATTTACAATCGGTGCATACGTTAAAGCTAAATGAAGAGGAGTCATTAAGACTTGTCCTTGTCCATATCCTGTATCTGCCATTTGAATATCATTTTTTATGCCATCATTTGCGATTTTAGAAGCTGGGAATCCATATTCAATTGGTAATTTCTCATCAAATCCGAATTTTTTCGCCTCAGCCATAAATTTATCTTTTCCAATTTTCAAAGCTTCTTGTGCGAAATAAATATTATCCGAGTATTTCATTGCCTTATCAAAATCAATCGGATTTGCATCTTTTACACGTGTTACGTAATAATTGCCCCAAGAAGAATCTTTCGTCCACTTCAGTCCTTCAATTTTCAATTCTTCTTTTGGATCGATTGTTTTTGTTTCAAGACCAATTGCACCTGTAATTGGCTTAAATACAGAACCTGGTACCGATAATTGTGTAAATCGATTCGTCATCGGTTTTTTCGGGTCATTATTCCAAGCCTCGCGCTGTGCTTTTGATGTTCCTCGTGCAATTAAATTAGGATTATAAGCTGGACTACTTACAAGAGCAATTGTTTCTCCACTTTTCGGATTAATTGCCGCACTTGAACCAGCTTCTCCCTTCATTTCATTATACGTTTTTTCTTGTACAACACTATCGATAGTTAAAGTTACATTTTCTCCATCAACAGCATCTGTTTTCGCTAAATTTTTAATTTCTTTTCCTTGTGCATCTTCCATGAAGACACGGCCACCTTTTTTCCCGCGTAGCTGTTCTTCCAATACTTGCTCTAATCCAGCCTTACCAACTGGTTCATCGGCTTGATAGCCTTTCTTTTGAAGCGTTTTTAAATCTTCAGCATTTACTTTTCCGATATAACCAGTAAGATGCGCTGCTGCTTCCCCTAACGGATATGTACGAACATTTACAGGTTTTGCTGCAACACCAGGTAAATCAATATACATATTTTGCGTTGTCCCTTCAGGTAAAATTCCAATTGGTACAAGATACCCTGGTTTTACCCATTTAGCAGCTAGTTTTTGATCAATTTCTTCTACAGACATATTTAACAACTTCGCTACTGCTTCTTTCGTTTGCGGAGCAGTTTCATCTAATTTTTCTGGAACAATTCCAATCTCAGAAGCTTTCCCATTCGTCGCAAGACCTTTTCCATTACGATCGTATATTTCACCACGTTTTGGTTGTGTTGTTTGCATACGCACTTTACTATCTTTTGTCATGCCAGGGAAAATGAAATCAGGTGTCCAATCTATTTTCCAAGACTCTTTATCTCCATCTTTTTCTTTCACCATTTTTGCTTCATGACCAAAAGTGATTTTACCACCAACTGTATCCATGCTTACTTTAAAAGGAACAGGGCCTTCATCTTTTTTATCTTCTTTTACTTCCCCTGTTTCTACCTTTAAGTCTTTCACTTCAATACCAGAATAAATTTTTTCATATTTCTCAGTAAACTCTTTCTTTGAAATATCTTTTTTTGCATTTTCTGATAATTGATCGTACATATCTGCAAATTTTTGTTTATTCCATGCTTTTACATATGTATCAAACGCTTCTTGTGGTTTTTCTTCTTTACCACATCCAACTAACATGAATGTTAAGCAAAGAAAAAGAATCCCCCATATTTTTCTCAACTGATTCTCCTCCTTTTATTACATGGCGTACTTCTAACGATTTATAGCATTCTATACATGCTAACTCTCATTATAGCACTATCGAATCCCATCTATAAAGATACATCTGATAATATAAATAAAAAGATTGATGTGAATGCTCACATCAATCTTTTTTTATTGTTGCTTTTCATAAATATGATAATAGTACGTGTACGGATTTTTTTCATCCGTTAAGCCCTTCTCCACAAAAACTTCTTTCCAACCAGTCATATCCATTTCCGGGAAGAATGTATCTCCATCAAATGCATGATGAATCTTTGTTATATACAACTTCTCCACATACGGTAAGAATAAATCATAAATTTGCGCTCCTCCAAAAATAAAGATTTCTTCTTCATCTTTGCATAGCTCAAATACTTCTTCCACAGAATGAGCAACTTCACAACCTTCAACATGATAATCACCGTTACGCGTTACAATAATATTACGTCTTCCAGGCAATGGTCTACCAATTGCTTCATAGTTCTTTCTCCCCATAATAAGTGGGTGACCCATCGTCGTTTTCTTTACATACTGTAATTCACTCGGTAAACGCCAAGGTAAGTTATTATCTTTACCAATCACTCTATTCTCGTCCATTGCGACCATAAATGAAACAATCATCTTGTCATCTCCTCTACAATTACACTGCAACCGGTGCTTTAATCGCTGGGTGTGGATCATATCCTTCAATCGTTAAATCTTCCATCTCAAAATCAAACACAGATTTCACATCTGGATTTAATGTAAGTTTAGGGAACGGGCGTGGTTCACGTGCCAATTGCTTTTCTACTTGTTCAAAATGATTTGTATAAATGTGTGCATCTCCAATTGTATGAACAAACTCTCCTACTTCAAGACCACATTCATGTGCTATTAAATGTGTTAAAAGTGAATAGCTTGCAATGTTAAATGGAATGCCAAGGAATATGTCACCGCTTCTCTGATATAACTGACAAGAAAGCTTTCCATCTGCTACATAAAACTGGAATAGCGTATGACAAGGCGGTAAAGCCATACTTGGTACATCTTCAGGATTCCAAGCAGAAACAATTAGACGGCGTGAATCTGGCGTTTTCTTAATCATTTCAATTACATCTTTTAATTGATCAAGTGTCTCACCAGCTGTCGTTTTCCAAGCACGCCACTGCTTTCCGTATACGTCTCCTAAATATCCAAATTTCGTTGAGAATTCATCGTCTTCTAAAACGTTCTTTTTAAACAATTCCATTTGCTCATCGTATTGCTTCTTAAATTCCTCATCTTGTTGTGAGCGGAGACCGAAATCTGTCATATCAGGGCCAGTATAATCATCGCTTTCTACCCAGCTCTTAAATGCCCATTCATTCCAAATATTATTATTATGCTGCAATAAATAACGAATATTTGTATCACCTTTCATAAACCAAAGCAGTTCACTTGCTATAAGGCGAAACGGCACTCTCTTTGTCGTTAATAAAGGAAAACCATTACTTAGATCAAAACGCATTTGATATCCAAATACAGATACAGTGCCTGTCCCTGTACGATCTTCTTTCTTCGTACCATGCTCCATTACATGGCGGCATAAATTTAAGTATTCATATTCAGCATGTTTCATATGTAGTAAAACCTTCTTTCAATCTTATATGAAATTTATCATAACATGAAAAACAGCGAATTTAATAATCCAAATTAATAAAAATTCTTTCAATATTTCTTACAAAATTATTAACTTTCAATATTAAAAAAGGTTTTCACTTTTCTATTACAGAAAGTATAGTGCGGAACATAAAAATTATATTTGGAGGTTGGAAGCATGTCTAAAATCAAAACTCCTGTTTTAAGTACGTTACAACATAATGTTGAGAAGATGATGAAGGATTTACACGTTCCTGGCGCTGCTGTAGCTGTTATAAAAGATGGTGAGGTCATTATTTCAGAAGGTTTCGGCTATCGTAACATAGAGAAAAAAGAGGCCGTTACCCCGCAGACACGATTCGCAATCGGTTCTGCGACGAAAGCATTCGGTACACTTTCATTAAGCTTATTAGCACAGCAAAAAAAGTTTAATTGGGATACTCCTGTCCAAACTTACGTACCTAACTTCTCTTTATCCGATATGCTCGCTAACTCGCAAGTTACAGGACGAGATTTAGCTTCTCATCGTACTGGGGTAAGTCGTCACGATGCTCTTTGGTACAGCTCTTCTTTAACTCGAAAAGATATAGTAGAAAAAATAAAATATTTATCACTTGATGCTCCGTTCCGCACAGCATTTCTTTATAACAACTTAATGTATGCGACAATTAGTTATATTGTGGAAAATATTACGAATCAAACGTGGGAGCAATACGTTGCAGAACATATTTTAGAACCTTTAAATATGGATCAAACAAACTTCTCTGTTACAGACTCACAAAATACAGATGATTATGCTTTACCTTATATTGAAAATGACGGTGAAATAAAAGAAATTCCATTCCGAAATATCGATACAGTTGGAGCGGCTGGATGTATTAATTCTACCATTGAAGATATGGCAAAATGGGTTTTGCTTCATTTAAACGAAGGAAAAACAGAAAATCATGATTTGATTTCTACTGAACTACTCCAAGAAATGTATACACCACACACTCCAATCCCGAATCAGCCAATGTTATCAACGAGTGAATCACCATTAAATAGCTATGGACTCGGTTGGTTTATTAGTGCTTACCGCGGTTATAAAATGATTCATCACGGCGGTAATATTGATGGATTTTCTGCACTTGCTTCATTTATGCCAAACGAAAATATCGGTATTATCGTACTAACAAATTCTGGACAAACTTTACTTCCTACTTATATTACAAAGCATATTTACGATGAACTTCTCGGACTAGAATATATCGAATGGCATGAACGTGCTGTAGAAGATAGTGAAAAAATGAAAGAAATGATGAAAGAGGCAACTACATCACTTCCCGAACCAATAAAAGGGACTATCCCTTCTCATGCATTAGATGACTACACTGGAACTTTTGAGCATCCCGCTTATGGAACACTGAAAGTATACAAACAAGATGATTTCCTACATGTACAATTTATGGATATGGAATTTCAGCTAAAACATCATCATTACGACATCTTCTCAGCATCAATTAGTTTGTTCCAAATGAAAATGGGGCTTTTATTCGCTTATGATATGAATGTAAATGGTGAATTCCCGACTCTTCAATTACACGTACCTGCAACTTTAAGTACTCAGCCTCTTACATTTACGAAAATTAAATAACAAATTAAATAGAGGGAAGATTGTGCTTCCCTCTATTATTTTGGAACTAGAAACCCTTCCATAAACCGATAATTCTGTTATTTAATTAAACAAATAAATTAAGGGTAGCCCAAATACTAACTTATTAATCAAAAACAACTTAATGAACAAGCTATCTATTAATTGTTATATAATCTCAAAGAAATAACTTTTTTATTATCGATTTCCTGAATGAAGAAGAACATCATTATTATTGGCGCGTTTATTTTTCTTATCTCTCCATATAATTTTTTTCAAACACATAAAAACAGTAACTGAAATAGCGACTCCAACTGTAACATCTGAAGCAAAATGGGCTCCTACCACAATACGACTCATTGGTACTAGTATCTTATTAGTTGGTTCATATAGACTATTGGATATTTATAAGTCTGTAGATACATAGTAAAATAGCGAAGCTGGAAATTAATATCACTTTTCTATTTCTCCTACTTTCCACTATGTTTTAATATAAAATTCCCCATCTCAATTGCTAAATCTTCACTTTGAGGATAGACACCTACGTTATCTCCATAAGCGTGCCCCAACCCTCGATAAAGAACTGTCTCAGTATCAACTCCTTTTTTAGTTAATTTAGCTGCATACGCTAAACATTCAATCATTAAAAAATCATGCTCTCCTACCGTAATAAATGTACTTGGATAGTCTGGGGATACATCAACATATGGACTTAAATACTTCGAATGAATTTCTTTCGTACCAAGTACTTCTGACATACCTCCAACCATTGAATGCATTATATTAAGCATTTTTTCTAATCCTTTTTTATACTTAGGAGCAATTTCATATTTATCTATACTCCAAGAATAAAATTCATCTTCATAGTCACACATATTAAGTGTAGGATACAGAAGCAACTGTCCCTTCACGTACTTCCTACCATCTTCCATATCTTTAGTTGTACAATACTGTGTTAAGTTCCCTCCTGCACTATCACCTGCCACAAAGATATTATTCTTATCCCCGCCTAATGTATCAGTATTTTCATAAATCCACTTTAAAGTAGTGTAGCAATCTGTATGCCCAGTTGGAAAAGGATTTTCCGGAGCTAATCGATAATCCACAGAAACGGCTAGTATATCTATTTTTTCTACTATCAATTTCACAAGTTCTTCTACTACATCTGGTGATCCTGCCATAAATCCACCACCATGAATAAAGTATAAAACTGGCGCATTCTCTTGTTTAGAAACACTGTTATAAATTCTTATCGGAATATCATATCCATCTTCCGCTTTCACTGTTTTATGCGTAATATTAACGTCTTTAGTGACAATTGGAACACTCTTAATTCCATTAAATTGTTTTCGCATATTCCTTACCGATTTTTCAGAAGCGTCCATTTTCATCATATTTTTAGGCATAAACCTCATTACATTCATTTGAACCTTCGTGTCCTTATAAAGACGTGGATCCATCGCTCCTTTTTCATCACAATCTGGTATGTTTTTTACTAAAACTTTCGCCCCCTGTACATTAATGATTTCTTGTTTTTCTTGAATTTTTTCTAATAGGTTTAAGTCATATTTTCTAGTCATCTAGTATTCATCCTCCCTTATTTTAAACGCTTTTATTTCTTCAGATTAGATAAATCTCTATTGAATCTCACTTCATTTACTATTACTAAATAAAAAACGTTCCATGTACAAAATGTAACATGAAACGTTTTTTTATTGTTGTTCCTATTTGATTCGATTATTGTCATTTTTTGATATGATATTTTTCCTATACTGTAATGGTGTATATCCGTATTTTTCTTTAAACTGTGAAATAAATGATTTTACATTTGGAAATCCGTGTTTCACTGCTATATCTTGTATAGAATTTGTACTATTAATAATATCTTCATACGCTTTATAGAGCCTGTATCTCGTTAAAAAAGTGGTGAAATTTGATCCGAACGATTTTTTGAACATACGAGAAAAATGTTCTTCACTTACAAAAAAATGTTTAGCTACATCTTTCAGTTTAAGTTCTTCATCATAATGTTTATAAATATACGTAATCATTTCTTTCTGTTTATTTCCAAGTTGATAATTATTGTCTATACTCTCTCCATCTTTGCAATATCGCAATAGAATATAAACAATTTCATAAATTAAATTATTAATTTTTATGTAACTTAAATCATCAAAATTTGTGACTAACTCCTTTAATTCATAAAATATTTGCTGGAGGTTAGTTTTCTGAACAACTGATTCTTTTATATTAAATCTATATTTATCAAAATCTCCATTTACCTCTTTAAGAAATTCATAAGAAATAATTAACATCATTACTGCACAACTTGTATTTTTAACTTTTTCGAATTCATGAACATCGCCACTATTCACAAAAATAAATTCGCCAGCGGATACTTTCTTTTTTTGCCCATTCACATACAAGAAAACCTCTCCATATACGACTAGGCTAATTTCAATACTTCTATGCCAGTGAGGAGGAATATAATAGTGAAAACCAGTAGGTAACATTGTATCCTATATATATTCAACCATTCCTGGAATTCTATCGCGTAATTTTATTTCTTCATATTTGCCTTGCCTGATTTTCAATTTCCCACCCCCTTTTTATATTATAAAGTAGACGTCAAGATTTTCATTCCTTCATAAAAAAACTACATACATAGTATGTAAAGAGACCGTCTCATGAGTTATTTACAAATAGCAGGTGTGAGATTTCCCACCTGCTATCCTTATTTTTTATTCATCATTTCACTATCAAACCAGATTGGCTTTGATAATTCAAAGTTTTTATGATCCTCTAAAACTATAGTAAGACGCTCTAACGTATCCTCTAACATATGTGGTGCTGCTCGTAAACTCCAGACAACTGAAGAAAAAACCGTCATGCCAACGTACACCGCATATAATTTCCAGAACTCCTCTGGTATTCTCCCATTAAAGTATCCTTCTATTTGTCCGATTGAATACGGGATACTAATGTCTCTTGCAAATAATGCTATTTTTACGAAATCATGAAGTGGGTCGCCCCAGTCGTAGCCATTAAAATCAACAACACCTACATATTTCGCATCACGTACAATTATATTTTCTAAATGAAAATCATCGTGTTGAAATCGATTTGGGCGGTTCTTTACATACATTTCATTTTCATCTATAAACTTTATGATTCTATCATCATTTTCAATTTTAATTCCGCATGTTTTATACGCATCTAAATATTTTCTATGTTTTTTCATTGCTCTTTCATACCATGGGAGTATATCCTTAGGAGCTTCATGTGTATGCATTGTTGCTAAGTCTTTTCCTGCTGCTATACCAATATCATATTGTTCTTTTGGCGTATATGTAGGCAATAGCTTCTTAGCATCTTCTCCTTCTAAATATGAAAAAATACTATAACATAAATCTTCTTCCTCCAATATACCGAGTTCAATTGGTCTTTGAGCCTGCACGTTACGTTTTACCATTTCATTTAAAATTTGAAACTCTATTTTTTTCCTATCATACTCTTTTATATCACCTGTCCGTAATAAATATTTTTCATCATCAGTAGTCGTAATAATATATTTTTTATCAGGAGAGAAACCTTTAGAGATTTCTTCAATATTTGCAGCATCTTTTACTATTTGTATATTGTTTTTCCACGTTGTAATTGTCTTCATGTCTATTCTCCTTACATTTCTGTATTCGCTGTATACGCAACCTCTACAATAAAGCCCTTCGGGTCATAAAAGTCTATTGTATAGCAACATCCGAATAATGATTCATTTCAATTGGACCACGTATAACCTTCACCTTATTGCCAGTAAGAAACTTTGCTACCTAAAATTCAATATGATGAATACCTGCTCAAAGTTTATTTATATTAAGAATGTGCCGCCTGTACTACTTGCACAATTTCCCCTGGCGTATTAACCATATAATCTGGCGCGTCTCCTTTTACTGTCTCAATTACGTCATACCCCCAAGAAACCCAAATGACATTCACACCAGCTTTTTTACAAGCTGCAATATCACGTTGTTCATCACCGACATACAACATATCTTGTTCTGTTAGCTTTTTCGACTTTAAAAATCTTTTAATCATTTTATCTTTACCAAACAAATTTTTAGAACAATACACTTCTTGAATATTTTCTATGCCATTACTATGTAAAAATACCCTAATATGCTCTTCTGAGTTCGAAGAT
This sequence comes from Bacillus sp. SRB_331, assembly GCF_003264175.1. Taxonomy (NCBI): domain Bacteria; kingdom Bacillati; phylum Bacillota; class Bacilli; order Caryophanales; family Bacillaceae; genus Bacillus; species Bacillus sp. SRB_331. The sequence goes on from NZ_NADV01000021.1 coordinate 188,870, forward strand.
ATAATCGCAATCCCGTAGCCTTTTTTATGTAGTTCATCTAATACATCTTTCATCCCATCGAATAAAACGAGATCTTTTATGGTAGGTTGATATAGTTTATAAAACTCTAACGCCAATATAGGAAGTTTATAAAGTGGTACATCGAGTTTTTTACACCTTTCAGAAATAGTCAATTTTTGTAAAGGCTCAATTTCTTCCTCACTCACTGTCTTATATCCATGCTTTTCAGCAAGTTGATTATAAATCGGTACAAATATATTTTGTGAATCTACTAATGTGCCATCACAGTCAAAAACAATGTATTTTTGCATTCCCCTACTCCCTTTGCTTTTTTTCCTAAACCTATATTATTCAACAACATAGTTTACCCTTTTATCAACATAAAAAAAGAACAAGATTTTCTCTCGTTCTTTTTAAGACAACCATTTCGGCGGTACATTCGTATTCCAATAAATATTTCCTAACTCATGGTGTCCTGAATATCCATCATCAAAACGATGATAGTGGAAATTAAAATAATATCCATCTTGCGGTGGATGATCTCTCCTCACATGAAATCGCAGTAAGTCATTTCCTGATTTCGTGTCATAAACATGAAAAATCTTTTCATTATTTCCGCCAGCCGGTCTTTGAGAAATCGCTAATGATTGCAAAGATTCTTCTGGCACATCATTTGCGAGTTCCGCAATTGCCTCTTCAATTTTAGGTAATACAACATCTTTAAATTCATCTTCAATTACAGGCCCAATTTTAGAGCCGAATTTTTGCATAGATTGCTTCTCTGCTTCTTGCATCGCATAGTTAACAAAAGTATCGGTGGTTAACCTATCATTTGTTTCTTCATATGTATAGGACGTACTCTCCAAATTTTGTTGCCCAGCTGTGCTCGTAGGCTTGTCCGCAGCTTTGGCATTATCAAGTAATATGGAAGGAGGCGTCACTAAACCAAACGTAAATACGGTAATTAATGCGACTAAGGTTTTTCTAAACCAATTTGGCATTTATGTTCCCTCCCCTTTCACTCATTATATTTTATATAACGGTTGTTTCTTCTATTATACAAAATGATTGTAATTTTTGCACTTTACAATTTTGTTAACGTTCACATATTTTTCACTTGAATATGAAATTGTAAGATTTCATACACTATAAATACAACAACAATGAGGGGGCAATCAGATGACTTTAGATGTCGTGTACTCCGCCGCAAGCATACTTCTTTTAGTATATTTTATTTATCAGTGTGTTACAGACTAGAAAAAGAGCCATTTCCGGCTCTTTTTCTATGGTAAAAATACAATCCAACCAATGAATACTATAAAAATAACCCCAATAATTACTGCTGGTAATAAATAAAACTGAGAAAGGATGACCGTCCCGTATATGAATACGACTGGAAGGAGCAAATAACGATCCGCCTTCCACCTTAATAATAGTAATTCTCCTTCATCACAATATAAATGTAGAAACATTTTCTTCGTAAATTCATTCCAATAATCACGCGCATAGCGAGAAATAGCAACTATAGCAAATACAAGAATAATAGCTGTTATCCACTGCGGAGTCACGATAATACCTACAGTACTTATACATACAATTTGAACATAAAACATTAAAGCACTACTTGTACGCAAAAATTCTTTTAAAAAAGCTTCTACAATACGCGAATCAGAATTTTTTCCTAATATCTTTTTAGACCGAGGGAACATCCACGGTTTTTTATTCGAACTACTTGGCTTAGCTGCATGACCACCAACTTGCATAATCCCTACAGTCCAGCGCATACTTTCTTCTTTTTCTTTCTCAACTTCTTTAAAAAAGAACTTTTTATAATTCATCTTTTCTTTTACTAAGACTACAGTAAGTACAGCTACTAGGCCGGTAAATAATATGAAATACAATGGATTTTTAAAAATAAAAAATACACTGATTCCAAAATAGACTAAACTTAAAGAAAATATAACATCTTTTATAATCAATAAAACCCATCGTTTCCCCACACGTACATTTATGAATCTCGTCAACAACGATAGCATAAATCGAAAAACAGTAAAGAACATCCAGAACAGTGCGATTTGTATAATTGTCACTCCCATACTTTTCATCAATATAGGCAGCATAATGAATACTACAATTGCGTTCGTTATTGCAATCCGAATTAACGTATATATAATGCCAAGCTTCATTAATTTTCGCATATGATTTGGGTACGAAATTAAAAATAAACTATCTGCTTGTTCAAAAAATGAGCGAAGTCCTCTTGAAAATGTGACAAAATAAAACGCAAGTAAACCTAACCCAAAATAAATGGTCTCTTCCATCGATAATTCTTTCATCCATAGTGAACGATAATAGATCCCCGCAAATATAAGTGCTGGAATAATAATATATAATGCTACTGTCCAATCTGTTACAGAACGAATCGCTTTCCATTTTCTTTGCAATTCATGACGTAACCTTTTATTAAACTGTTGTTTAATCATTTTGTTCCCGCCTTACAATTGCATCGAAACAATCTAACAGTGTACTTCCTGGCATTTCTGCTAACGATTGGATCGCCTCTAAATGCCCATCTGCTACTAATGTACCTTGCGAAATGAGTAAAAATCTTTCACAAATTCTTTCAGCTGTATCCAGCACGTGCGTACAAAGTAATATACCTGCTCCTCGCTCTTTTTCCTTATATAAATAATTCAAAAAGTCTTTCGTGGCTACTGGATCTAAACCGATAAAAGGCTCATCAATAATATAAAAATCTGGCTCTGTTAAAAATGCTAATATTAGCATCGATTTTTGTTTCATACCTTTTGAAAATTTTGATATGTATTCGTGTATATGTTTTTCCATTCGAAACGTATGTAATAATTCCCTTGCTTTGTCCTCCCAATTTCCCACTTCATTTCCACGGGCAGCCATTAGCAATTCAATATGCTCCCACAAAGTTAAGTAATCATAATAAGTGGGGTGCTCCGGTACATAAGCATATGGATTTTTCTTTTCACCAAACGAGATTTCACCATCCATATTGACAAGTAGACCGAGTATCGACTTAATTGTCGTACTCTTTCCTGCACCATTTGCGCCAATAAGAGCAACTAATTCCCCTTGTTCAATCGAAAAAGCAATATCATGAATTGTCTTTTCCCCTATATCATATCCAGCAGAGCGGATATTCACTTCTAACATACATTCCCCTTCTTTCCATTTCCAATACAATCAAGGAAAAGAATAACATATAACTATCTATATATCATTATAAAATATCTATTTTCGTAGCAGGAATAAATACTTTTTAACAGAATACTTAATGTTTGATTACATTTTATTGGAGTGGATAATATGTCTTTTCAAATTCGTGAAGCTACGATAGACGATATAGATGCACTTTGTTCTTTAACAAAAGAATTAAAAGGTTCCTCTATTTCCTATGAAGATATGAACAACCGATTGCAATTCGTACAAATGAGCCCTTTTGATTTTTTATATGTATATGAGGAAGATAATACTATTTTTGGATTACTAGGATTTCGTATACGTGAAAATTTAGAAGATGTAACTCGTTATGGAGAGATTTCAATTATTAGTGTTGATTCTACAATACGTCGAAAAGGTATTGGACAAGTGTTAATGGATTATGCAGAACAATTAGCAAAAGAGCATGACTGTATTGGTACTTGGCTTGTTAGTGGAATGAACCGCAAAGAAGCACACCCCTTCTATGAAAAATTGGGCTATGAAGTAAATGGGTATCGATTTGTAAAATATTTTTAAACTACTGGTACGAAGAAAGGACTATAACTATGACAAACATTGAAGCAATATTTATTGATCGTGACGGAACAATTGGCGGTGATACTACAATACATTATCCAGGTTCTTTCACGTTATTTCCTTTTACAAAGGAATCTTTACAAAAGTTAAAAGCTCAAAATATTAAACTATTCTCTTTTACGAATCAACCAGGTATCGCGGATGGAAAAGCAACTGCGAATGATTTTGTGCAAGAATTAAAAAGGTTTGGTTTTGATGATATTTATCTATGTCCTCATAAACATGGTGGCGGATGTGAATGCCGCAAACCGAGCACAGGTATGCTCCTGCAAGCAGCGGAAAAACATGGGCTTGATTTAACAAAATGCGCTGTAATCGGTGATCGCTGGACAGATATTGTTGCTGGGGCAAAAGTAAATGCAACGACTATATTAGTTCAAACTGGTGCTGGATATGATGCTTTACATACGTTCCGAGATAAATGGGCACATATTGAACCAAATTACATCGCAAAAAACTTTGAAGATGCTACAAATTGGATTTTAAATCATCAATAAAAAATTAAATGAGACGTCTTCATTTTGAAAACGTCTCATTTAACTATATATATTTCAAAAAGTTAATTCATAATGGAAATAACGATTATCTCTTAAATATCCATTTTCAGCATATAATCGCTGTGCTGATAAATTATCAATCTCTGTTTGTAATTTTACACCTTTTGCACCATTTTCTAATGCGAATTCTTTTGCGGCCTCTAACAATTTTTTACCTGTTCCGGCTCCGCGCTTCGCCTTTTGTACAAACAGATCATTTAAAATCCATAACTCTTTCATCGAAATAGAAGAAAATGATGGATATAGTTGCGTGAACCCGATATATTCTCCATCTTCAACTGCCACGAAAATAATGGATTCTTTTCTCTCGATTCGATTTCGTAAAAATACTTTTGCTCCTTCAATATCGGAATCTTGTCGATAAAATACGCGATAGTTATTAAAAACAGATGCTAGTCCATCTAAATCTGCAATTGTTGCCTCATATATTCTCATTTTGTTTTATTCCCCTTCCAATATTGTTTCATAATATCCGTTACCCATTTAGGCTGTAGAATTTCTTCTTTCGGCATAAACTCTTTCATTATCGGCTTTATATCCAGTATAGGGGTGCCATCAATAGCATCTAGCCCCTCAACAATAATTGATTTACCTTCTCTTTTGATCACCTTTACAATTGTTGCTCCTATGCGATTCGGACGATTTTTCCCGCGCTGTGCAAAAATGCCTACTTTAGGATAATCATTATTATTTCTAGGATGTCTAGCAAAATATTGAATTTGTTCATCAGTTACTTTATGAAAATAAAAGAAAACTTCAATATGAGAAAAATCTTCAATCCCTTGTATACTTTCCTCTGTATACATATCAGTTAAAGTAATATAAGATCTTACTTCTCCCCACTCATCATCTTTTATTTCCTTTCTTTCATTATGTACAAATGCGATTGGCTGAACTGAAAACATCCGCATTCCCCCTTAAATGTAACCACTTACATTATAAGATATTTTCTGAATGTTTTCCACACATACGATTGTTGTTTACATAATAAAATTATCTTCACTTTTTAAAGACATATTCACAGCTTCAATTGCGTGTATCCGGGCTGTATCAAATAAATGAACTACTGAATCTTCCTGTTTTACTAATAGTCCTATTTCCGTACAACCTAATATTATGCCTTTTGCTCCTCTTTGCGCCAAATCTTCCATTACATTTTTAAAATACTTCCTTGATTGTGGGTTTATTTTCCTAAACATAATTCGTTATATATTATTTTATTTATTCTCTCTCTATCTTCTTCTGTTGGTACGATTACTTTTATATCATTTTCTTCTATACGTAATTTATAGAAATCCTGCTCCATTGTGTATTTTGTCCCCAGTAGACCAACTGATTGAATTCCATGTTGTTGTATTTCCTTCGCTGTTGCATCAGCAATATGTAATATTGGAATACTGATTCTATTTTTTATATGCTTAATAACTTTATGCATTGTATTTGTACAAATTATTATAAAAGCAGCACCACCCTTCTCCAAAGAAGAAGCTGCATTTCCTAATACTTCTCCCGCTTTATTCCAATCCCCTTCAGATTGATATCGCTCAATTTCTTCAAAGTCAACACTATAAAGCAGACATTTCGCTGAATGTAATCCACCCAATCTCATTTTTACTTCTTCATTTATCATTTTGTAATACTCAGTAGATGACTCCCAGCTCATTCCGCCAATAAGACCTATTAATTTCATATATTCTCCTTCAAAATAAAATTTTAAAACGTGTAATTCATACTGTAATTTATACACAATAAATAATGTTATACTGAAATATAATCAATAATTTTATAACCATTAAAAAGTTATTTTTCATTTCCACGGAAATAATTAAAGAATATTCAGAAAATAACCCTTGTAGTAGACTCATATTTATAATCAAAGCATTTTCGATAGAGCTCTTTTATTTCATCATAAGAAGGAACTCGTGGATTATTTCCTGGGCTACCACTTGCAATTGCATCTTTCGCCATTTTAGAAATAGCATTTTCAAATTCAACTTCGTCAATTCCGTATTCTCTTAAATTAGGAATACGAAGATCAAAACAAAGTTTCTTAATTTCAGCAATCGTGTAGTTCGCTACTTCTTCATCAGAATGAGAATACAAATCTTTGTTTAAGCTACGTCCTACTTCTGCTAACCTTTTTATTGCACTCATTTTTGTAAACTCTAAAACTGTAGGTAATAGTATTGCATTCGATATTCCATGTGGTACATGGAATAATGCTCCCACTGGACGGGACATACCATGCACTAATGTAACAGATGCATTTGAAAAAGCAATCCCAGCTTGTAATGAAGCAATCATCATTGCTTCCCTTGCTTCCATATTATCTCCATCTTCATATGCGATACGTAAATATTTCATAATGCTTTCAATAGCTGAAAGAGCAAGAACATCTGTAAGAGGTTGTGAAACTTTAGAAATATAAGCTTCAATTGCATGGCATAATGCATCTACTCCCGTTGCTGCAGTAATATGAGGTGGTACCGAACTTGTAAAAATCGGGTCTATTATAGCAACATGAGGGATAAAGCTTGGATGTTTTATCATCATTTTCACATCTGTTTTTTTATTTGTAATTACTGCTACACTTGTTACTTCCGATCCAGTACCAGAAGTCGTCGGGATTGCGATTAGCGGTAGTGGATTGTATTCTATTTCTATATCCTTTTGGACGTAATCTTCAATTTCTCCACCATTTGTATATAACACCGCTACTGCTTTCGCAGCATCAATACAGCTTCCTCCTCCAATACCTATGATAAAATCGCATTTTCCTTCTTTACAAATAGATAACGCTTCCAATACGTGTAAATTTGTAGGCTCAGTGTTTACTTCATTGTACGTAATAACAGTAATCCCTTTCGCATTTAAGTGATCCACACACCTTTCAACATAACCGAAACTCTCCATAATTGTATCACTGACAATAAAAGCCCTTTTCCCTAACTTTCTTGATTGATCCCCTAGTTTTTCAAACGAATTTCTTCCATATAATACAGACTTCGGCATACGAAACTCAGCAACTTCTTGCAAGTACTCCACCCCTTCTATCTATAATAAATATTTGCAACTACTCAGCCATGCATTTCATTCAGGAGTTTGATAAAGTCTATTATTCCAGTTAAAATAAGCCCCCTTATTAACTATACTTTGTTTTAAAACTTTGCGCGTGGCAGGTAAGGCCCTGACCGCTCCTATAAATAGCCAGGTCCTCTCTCGACCAACTTAAAAAACTTTTCTGCCGATTTTTCATAGAGTGACTGAATAGTTACAATAAATATTTTATTATGTAAAATATCAATCTAATAAATATTTTCTTTTCATATATTAACTAGTATTAATAGATCCCTGTTAAAGTATAGAATGCGATGACTGCAAATACAGCAATCGTTTTCAAAATTGTAATAGCAAATATATCTTTATATGACTGTTTATGTGTTAATCCTGTTACCGTTAGAATAGTAATAATTGCACCATTATGTGGTAATGTATCCATTCCGCCTGATGCCATTGATACAATGCGGTGCATAACTTCTAATGGAATATCATATTGATTGGCCGCTGCAATAAATTTATCCCCCATCGCACTTAACACAATTCCCATTCCGCCTGATGCTGAACCTGTAATTCCAGCTAAAATATTCGTCGTTACTGCCCCATTTACTAATGGATTCGTGAAAGTTGCAGAGATGCTATCTCTCATAATTGCAAAGCCTGGAAGTGCTGCAATAACACCACCAAATCCAAACTCCGCGCCTGTATTCATTGTTGCAAGTAGCGCTCCACCAATACTTGTATTCAATCCAGCTTGAAATCCAGTTACTACTCGTTTCCAATATAATAAAAGCGTTGATAAAATCCCTATAATAAGTGCCAATTCTACAGACCAAATCCCAACTACCGCACTTAATTCAACTTTTCCAAATGCTTTCATACCAATAGCTGAGAAATCAAAACCATCTGGATACCACTTTGGTATCATGATTGTGAAAACTTTATTCATTACACCTACTAAAATAAGTGGTACAAACGCAATTACTTGCTGTACTCTTGTAATTTCAATACCGCTTAATATCGGCATATCTTTTTGTTCTAATTGCAAAGATGCTGCCATTTCAGAATTTCCATCGTTAAAACCAAAATACCCTTCTCCTGCTGCTTTTGCCTTCTTACGCTTACTCTCTAAATAAAGTAAACCTAACGTTAAAACAAAAATTGCGCCTAAAATACCAAGTATCGGTGCTGCATAAATATCAGTTTTAAAAAAAGTTGTAGGTATTACATTTTGAATTTGTGGTGATCCAGGAAGCGCATCCATTGTAAATGTTGCTGCTCCAAGAACGATTGTGCCAGGGATTAAACGCTTTGGAATATCCGCTTGTCGAAACAACTTCGCCGCAAACGGAAATATAGCGAACACCACTACATACACACTAACACCGCTATACGTTAAAATAGCTCCCATTAAAACGATTGCTAAAATTGTACGTTTTTCTCCAACTAACTCTACAATCGTCTTTGCGATGGAATCAGCGATTCCTGACATTTCTACTACTTTCCCAAATATTGCTCCAAGTAAAAACACTGGGAAATATAATTTGATAAATCCTACCATTTTCTCCATAAAAATATTTGAAAAGAAAGGTAATACAAAACTAGGCTCTGTCAAAAATACCGCAAATAATGCAAAAATCGGTGCGAATAATATTACAGAAAATCCTTTATATGCTACAAACATGAGTAAACTAAGTGCCAATAAAATAATAACTAGCTCCAATTATAACCCTCCTTTTAAACTGAAAATTCAATCTTTTTATGACGAACTTTTACTCGTATTTCGAACCCTTTTATTTCATGACATTCCTCCTCTTTTTATCCCGCTATTTGCGGGCAGTAAGACTCCCACCTTAAAATTCAGCAAATGTGCAGAAGCTAGGCGGGATATCAACTGCTCGTAACAGCCCGATTGGTGAGGGCTGATAATCAGTGCCGGATGGACAAAACTTCCACTAATTAAAGTTTTACTTTATTACAAATTTTTCATGCTAAAATTGTCTAATTATAGTATTCGATTACATATGTAAAATCCCTTTAAACAAAAACGATTTCATCGTCATATGTTATAAAGGGATTTCTAGGTTCTATTTCTATAGTTTTATCGTACTATTCTCTATACAAAAGCTTTGTAACTCTTCGACATCTTTCACTATATGAATCGCCCCAGCATCACTCAATTCAATCTCACTACCATATCCATACAATACACCTATTGAAGCAATTCCGTTACTGTTCGCACCGATTACGTCATGCTTTCTATCACCAATCATCACCATTTCTTCTTTTTTGAGTTCTTCATTTGTTTGTAAAATATGAGCAATTATTTCTTCCTTTTTTATTCTTGTCCCATCTAAATTACTCCCAACAATCTCTTCAAAAAAAGATGTTAACTGAAAGTGCTCTATTACTTGTTTCGCAAATACAGTAGGCTTTGAAGTTGCTACAAACAAACGATTGCCAGCATCCTTTAATTCTTGCAATAGGGCTGTAATTCCATCGTATACTTTATTCTCTAATAAACCACTTTGCTTTAAATATTCCCGAAAGTAAAACACCGCTCGTTCTACTTCTATTTCATTCATATTATATCTATCTGCAAAAGATTGTTGAATTGGTGGACCGATAAATGAATCTAACTCACTTATATTCACTTCTTCAATCCCCATTTTTTCTAACACGTATAGAACAGCATTGATTATCCCTTCTTTCGGATCAGTTAATGTTCCATCTAAATCAAATAGAAATGTTGTATACATATTTAATTCCCCCACTGATTTTATATGTACCCCATTAAGGCCATTCTCCTACTTACCCCTTTACTACACTATCACTATCTAACTTTTCAGAGAATTACTTTTTCTAACCCTTATACTTTCAGTTACAAAATCACAAAAGATATGATAAAGTGAAAAAGTTATACTTAATTTAATAGAAACTGGTGAATCACATGTCAATTACGTTAATTTTTATAATGGCTTTCACAATTGTTATCCACGCAGTTGAAACTAGCTCTTATAGTATTCGATTAGCTGGTGTCCGTTTAAAAAAGATTGTCGTTGCCTTATCCATCGTAGGAATGGTACTACTTATTTCAAGAACATCTAACTTACTACAAGCTTTTTTAATTGGTGGTATTGTCGATGAAGCAAAGCTAGATTCTTCTATTGATTTAGAGCATATTATACGGCTCGTTCTATTATCTGCTTCTGTCGGTACATTGCTCGCGATTATACTCTATCCAACTTTGACAAAGCTATTTGGATACGTCATTCAAAACTTTGAAACAGATGGTTCATTCATTCGAATGATGAAGACGAATAACATTCAAAAATTAAAGTACACAAAAAAATATGTACGCTTTCCAAAGTTTGAGATGATTCATCGAATGCGTATTGGCGGAATTCCGAAGCGAATTATGCTTATTAATATGTTTGCCACTGCCATTTATACAGCTGGTGTTCTTTCCGCACTATATGCTTCTTTTTTAAATCCGACTTATGCAACAAAGGCTACTACAGCTTCTGGTCTTGTTAATGGTTTTGCTACTATTTTATTAACCGTTTTACTAGATCCACGTATTGCTCTTTTAACAGAACGGGCTCTTCAATCAGAAGAAGGTTCTGAAGCAATGAGTAAGATGTATGGTTGGCTCATGATTTCTAGACTTCTCGGTACATTATTAGCGCAACTATTATTCATACCAGGTGCTTACTGGATTACATGGATTATTAAGCTTATGAATTAATTCACTCTCTAAAAAAAGTAGGTGTACTATCAAATGACTATTAAAACCGAACAAGATATTATTCAATTGATCCAAAATGATCCGTGGATGATGAATGTATTACAAATGGCAAAATCACTAGAGCTACCTGATTGGTGGATTTGCGCTGGGTTTGTCCGTTCTAAAATTTGGGATACTTTACATAACTACGAAGTAAGAACGGCTACGCCAGATGTCGATGTCATTTATTATGATCCATTACATAAAGATGAGGCGTACGAACAATCATTAAAACAGAAGCTGGCGAATATGGATGCCTCTATCCCTTGGTCAGTAAAAAATCAAACTCGCATGCATGTAGTGAATGGAATGCCACCATACTCTTCTTCTGTTGATGCTATTTCTAAATTTCCTGAAACAGCAACCGCTCTTGGTGTTTCTTTGGACGAACAAAACAAAGTCATATTAACATCCCCATGCGGAATAGAAGATGTACTTTCATTACAAGTGAAACCTACACCTCATTTTCTTGAAACGAAAGAACGAATACATATGTACAACAAAAGAGTTAATCAAAAGAAATGGCAAAGCAAATGGCCTAACATTACAATCACTTATCCCGAAATTTAAAAAGGGTGCTTCTCATTATTAGAAGCACCTTTCTTTTTTATTTCAAAAAATGAATGATTGTTTCTGCGAATCTCTCTGCTTCTTCATAATGCGGTGAATGACCACTTTCTCCGAATACAATATACTTCCCATTTGAAGCATCATTATTAAATATTTCAATTTGTCTTTCACACGTTACTACATCGTATTTTCCTACAATTAATAACATTGGATTTTGTATATCTTTTATTTTAGATAATAATGACGTATGACATGCTCCCTCTAATTTTAATCTATCAAAATGAATTTTGGAGCGATTTGAAAATACTTCCCACTCTTCATCACTATATAAACTATCGTCTGTCTCATCTTTTTTATAATTGTAAATCTCCATTCTTTTTTCTTCTAATTCAGCACTTAATCTTATATAAGCTTCTAACAACTCTTCTGAACTAGCATTATTAGATGAATAAGCAAAGCAGTCTTCTGCTGCCGCTTCTTTTCCATACTTTTTTAATAACGTTCCTGTCTTTTGTAATAGAGCCCTACTTGTTAATGCAAAATCGAAAGTCGGACCTTCAAATATTATTTTCTCTATTGAATTTGGATACGCCCTTGCATATAACAATGCTACATATCCACCGAAAGAGTGCCCGATTACAGACCATTTCTCAATTTGTAGTAGTTTTCTTATTTCCTCACAGTCTTCAACTAAATCATTTAATCCAAAAGATTCTTCCTCAGTAATTCCTTCTGATCGACAAACTCCTCTTTGATCTATCATAATTACATATAAGGAATCTTTTAATCGTTCCGCTTGATGAAATGAAAAATCATAACAGCTTTCACCTGGACCACCGTGTAAAAATAATACTGGTTTATTTTTAGGACTTCCATGTGTTTCAACGTATAGCTTTTTCCCTCTAATGTTCATATATTTCCCAACTTCAATCAAATTCGTTTTTATGATCATCACCTTCTTTTTTACCGAATATTATAACATTTAATATTAAATAATCCCTATTACATTTAAAAAGACAATAATTATTGCAAGTGGTGCTACAAACCGAAGTAAAAATGCCCAGCAAGTAAATACTTTCTTTCCGTAATTTCCACCTACAAAAAATTCAGCTTCTAGCACTTTCTTTTCCATCTTGAATGATACGAAAATACTAATGAATAGCGCTCCAAGCGGCATTAATATATTACTAGATAAGAAGTCTACTGCATCAAAAATATTCTTCCCAAAAATCGTAATATCACTCCATACTCCAAATGATAAGGCAGATGGTATACCTACTAGGAAAATGCAGAAACCGATGATCCATGAAAGTTTAGCTCTTCTTTCTTGTTCACCATTTGCTAATGCTGAAACAACCGTCTCTAGTAGAGAAAATGCCGAGGTTAATGTGGCAAATGTAAATAGCGCAAGAAATACAGTTAAGAACAATCCTCCGAATGGAATTTGGCTAAATACAGATGGCAATACAATAAATAGTAAGCCCGGCCCCTCTGTCGGCTCCATTCCTAATGAAAATACTGCTGGAAATATAGCAAGACCTGCAAATAAAGAAACGAATAAATTCAATCCGACAATCGTAACTGCTGATTTTGGTAAACTTTCTTTTTTATTTAAATACGAGCTATACGTAACCATAATCGAAATCCCTATACTAATCGCAAAGAATGATTGGCCCATTGCGAATAAAATACTTTCTGAAGTAATCTTCGAGAAATCTGGTTGTAAGAAAAACTTCACGCCTTGCATCGCATTATCCAGTGTTAATGAACGAATAATAAGAGCGACAAATAAAACGAACAATGCTGGTAGCATATATTTACTTGCTTTTTCAATTCCGTTTTGTACACCTTTTGATACAACCCATATCGTAATGAACATAAAAGCGAAATGTCCAGTAATAGCCCAAAGCGGATTTCCAATTGTTTCAGTAAATAACGAACCGTAATTTTGTCCCGGAGTAATAAGCTGTCCTGTTACTCCCCTGAAAAAATATATTAAAACCCATCCACCTACAACGCTATAAAATGAAAGTAATATAAAACAAGTTCCAACGCCAAGACGTCCAATCCAGTGCCATCCTGTATTTGGTGCGATACTCTTAAATGCTCCAACTGCTTGTTTCTGTGTACTGCGTCCAATCATAAATTCAGCTATAAGTAGCGGTAATCCAATTAATACAGTAAATAATATAAAAATTAAAAAGAATGCTCCTCCCCCGCTCTTCCCAGCGATATAAGGAAATTTCCATATTGCGCCAAGTCCAATTGCTGATCCTGCTGCTGCCATTATAAAACCTAATTTCGAAGTCCATTGCTCCGTCTGTTTCATCCTATTTTCCTCCTGTTAAAATCATTTTATATCAATAAATAAATATTATTGATCAATCTGAATAAAACCTCCATTTCTTTTTCTATAAAATAAAAAAATGGCCCAACGTCTCTATATAAAGAGACGCTAAGCCATTTACTTAACGCGGTACCACCCTTATTGATTCCATTATGAATCCACCTTAGTAGTAATCGTTTGATTACAAACCTAATATCGAAGGTTAACCGTTAAGATTTACTAAGAATGTGATTCCGTTCCACCTTACTGCTCCTAGGCGAGTTCAGGATGTCATTTGACTATGTCGCACCAACCCATAGCTCTCTGCACAAATACATGACCTTACTACTCCTATTCAACACATTTTAATATTTAGAATATATTTTCTTTTGAAATTAATATGAAGTATATCGGTTATATTTATAACTGTCAAGGGATATATTATTTTTTTGTCGAAAAGGATTTTTATAAACTTTCAATGTAAAAATGAAAGAACAGTAAAAAAGCATCTTCGCGATAATGGCGAAGATGCTTTTTTATGGTATAAGACGTGTACAATCTCTCGGAAAAGCACTCGCCTCTCGGACGTTTGTTAATTCTAAAAGTTTATATACAACCCTTTCTAATCCTATCCCAAAACCACCATGTGGTGGACAACCGTATCGGAATGTATTTAAATAAGATTGAAATTTCTCTGGATGTAATCCTTTTTCTTTAAAAGAAGCAAGTAACATGTCATAGTTATGAATTCGCTGTGCACCTGATGTAATTTCTAATCCTTTATATAATAAATCGAATGAATCAGTAATAGTTGGATTTTCTTTATTCGGTATCGTATACATCGGTCTCGCTTCTTTCGGATAATGTGTAATGAATACAAATTCACTATTATATGTTTCTTTCACATATTTCCCTAGTAACTTTTCACCTTCTGTATCTAAATCCCCTTCAGGAGATTCTTTCCGATACTTCATTTTCAAAATTTCTTGCGCTTCTGCCAATGTGATTTTAGGAATTTCTGTAATGACAGGTACTTCTATTTGTAGTAGTTGTAATTCTTTTTCACAGTTTTTTGCTACTTGTTGAAACATATATCGTAAAACATCCGTTTCTAATTGCATTACTTCATGAAAATCATGAATAAATCCAAGTTCTACATCTAACGATATATATTCATTTAAATGTCTTGAAGAGTTATGATGTTCAGCCCGGTACACAGGAGCAATTTCAAAAACACGTTCGAGTCCTCCGGCTACCATCATTTGTTTATAAAACTGTGGTGATTGAGCTAAATACGCTTCTTTTTGGAAATATGGAAGTTTAAAAACATTCGCGCCTCCTTCTGCCCCCTGCGAAACAATTTTCGGAGTAAATATACGTGTGAAATCGTTCTCTATCAGAAATTCACTAAAGCTCTGAACGAGTATAGATTTCACTTTAAATATCGCCGCGATTCGCTCATGTCTTAACGATAATACTCGCTCATTCAATAATTGATCTAGGCCAACTTGTAACTTTTTTTTATTTATTTCAAATGGGAGTGATTCTGCTCCATTTAGTACTTTCACTTCATGTGCAAGTATTTCAACACCTAATTCTGTTTTCGGTGTCTCTACTATTTCTCCAATTATTTGGACCACACTTTCAACATCAACTTTGTATCCGGCTAACTCGTTTTCTAATACACATTGAATAACTCCCGTTCGGTCCCTTAATAATAAAAAACTAACATTCCCTAGATGACGAATCTTTTTTACCCATCCTTGTAGTAATACAACCTTCCCGCCATGTTCCGTACATTCTCGTGTGAGTGAACGCTTCATTATTTGATCCATTACATTTCCCTCCAATAGTTTTATTTTTATTTACATTATTGTTGTCATCGTCGTCATCCACGGTCACTCACCTCCTTTCAAAGAATACAAAAATCCGCCCCTATAAATAGGGACGGATTTTTCCGCGGTACCACCCAAATTGTCATAATGACCATCTTAGCCCTGATAACGGTAGGTACCGTTTGCTTTTACTAATTATCACGTTCAAAGCAACACTCACAGGTGTCTTTCCATCATGCGGTATCGCAATCTTCCCAGCAATCGATTGCTCTCTGTAGACCCCTGCATCATGTACTTTTCCTAATCATCACTTTTTATATTTGCAGAGTATTCTATCTCTTTATTTTATAAAACGCAAGCTTTTTTAAAATATATTCTGATTTTTCATATCCAATTTTGCACAATCTCCTCTAAAGCCATTCCACGAGGCCTTTCAATAATACGACATCCTTTTTCGTTATAATTTTCAATACTTCCTCTGCTATCTTAGCTTTATTATTATATGACTGTACTTTTCCTGTATCATATTTCTTTCTTGCTTCTTCCGCCACTATTTCTGCCATCTCTCCATAAGTAAACACATATGAAATATTCTCTTGATTTAACATTTTACCAATTTCTCTATGATAAGTTTCAGCTTCCTTCCCTAACTCCAACATATCCCCAATGACAATGATTTTTTTCTCATAAGCATTTAACTTCTCTAACGTTTCAATTGCAGCCTTCATTGAAGATGGACTGGCATTCCATGCATCATTAATAATCGTAAAACCTGTTTTAGCAGTTAAAAATTGAAAGCGCATATGAGTAATATTTATTTGCCTCAATGCATCCTGTATTTTTTCTGTAGGGACATTGTAAAATTGACCTACAGCGATTCCAACAATCGTATTTAAAATATTATGTTTTCCATGTAAGGGGACATCATACTGTATTTTTGAATCATTTAATTTAAAATGAACACCATATTCATCTAATTGCACGTTTGTTGGAAACAAATCATTTGTATCCTTTTCACCAAATGACTTACATTCTAGAACTAGTACATTATTTTTTCGAGAAAGTAACGCCTCATCACCATTATATAAGAGCAATCCTTCCTCTTTTAATCCGTCTATAATTTCTAATTTAGCCTTCGAAATCTCTTCTCTTGATCCAAGTGTTTCTAAGTGAGACTGTCCAATCATTGTAATTATCGCTACATCTGGCTGTGCTATTTGTGATAAATTTCGAATTTGTCCTTTCTCACTCATTCCCATTTCAAGTATTAAAAACTCTGTATCTCGTTTCATTTCTAAAATTGTTAACGGCAAACCGATTTGACTATTAAAATTGCCCTTTGTTTTATGCACACGATGAGTTGTACTTAAAATCGTGCTTATTATATCTTTTACCGTTGTCTTGCCATTACTACCAGTAATTCCGATTACTTTTACATCTAGCCCTTTTCGATAAAATTGCGCCAATTGTTGCAAAGCAAACAAAGTGTCATCTACAAATATAATTGGTATCCCTTTTGGCGGATTACCGTAAGACTTTTTCCATAATGAAGCGACAGCTCCATTATCCATTGCTTCTTTCACATAACCATGTCCATCCTTCACCCTAATGATTGGAACGAATAAATTTCCTTCTTTAATGTTTTTGGAATCTATGCAGACACCATGTATTTCTATATGATGAAACGATTCTTGTAATCCTTCTCCATCTACTACCTCTTCAAGTTTTTTCAAATTCATTTGAATCAAAGTATCACCTTTTTCCATTTTATTACATAAACTCCGTTTCATTTACGCATATTAATAAAAATTTTGTAGCGAGGTGTTTATATGAAAAAAACAATTAGTTTCTTTCTCCTATTATTATGCTTAGTTGTAGTTAATGAAACATACGCCTATTCACCAAAATCTTTACCAATCTCTCAAAACTCTGATCAATGGCAAGTGAATATTGATGAACCGAAAAAAACAAGTGAAAATATGCTTCAAGCTAAAAAAGATAAATTTCAAACATATCAATTTTCAGTAAAGAATGTTGGAGAAAACGAAGTATATAACGTACAAGTTGAAGTCTTCCGCAATGAACCAAATATGAAAACAAAATACGGACTCTTTTCTCTAAAAGAAGGTCGTCTAGCAAGTGGAAAAACTGGATTTGAACATGCTAATTTTCCAGTTTCTACAAAATCAGATAAGGTTGACGTGATCATTACGTGGCAAGAACATCCTTTCCGCTCCATGAGAAACGGTCAAAAAGTTGAATCTAGAAAATTTAAAGAGCATTTTGTTTTTAAAGAAGCAGTAAAGTGAACTTATCTGTATATGTATATTATTACCGCTACCAATAAATTTTCCAGTACCAGTTCTTAAGCAAATAAAAAGTCGTGGCTTTTAAACGCCACGACTTTTTATATTAATTCGTACTAATTCCTCTCGCTGTCCAAATTCGATCGATTTCCGCGGCATGTTGTCCGCCGTATAAAAGAGCATCTGCTTGCTTAATCGCTTTCGCTCCATCACGGAATTTCGCATTTGGCGTTAATGACCAATGTGATTGTAAAATAATTTTCGTTGCTACATCACGTCCAAAAGATTGCGCCATTTCGTATTGACCTTGAGCCCAAATTTCCCCATCATTATGCACTTCATTCGTTATATCTTTCGGGTATACTTTATTCGTATCTAATCGGCGTAAGCACGTCGGATCTGAACTAGAATAAGCAGCCGCATCCCATTCTCCAATACATGCTTTCCCGTATCCTGTTGTCGATACTGCATCTTCATAAGTAGCACCTAAGAAGTCTCCAAATCCTTCTCCCATCGCTCCACCTTCTGGTGAACTTCCGAAGCCTGGCACTTGATTATCTTGAATAGAATGACCATATTCATGCGCAATAATGCCAGCATCTTCTGCATCATCTACTCCGCCAGTACCGAAAGTTAAAGCTTTCGTTGATGGAGAATAGAATGAATTATCGTCAGTTGTACCATTTACATTCACTTTAATCGAACGTTTATTAATATTTTGAAAGCCTAATCCTTGAATGTAACGCTGTAATGTATCAATATGATAATATGACATAACATCTTCAAAACTATCATTTGCACGTGTATAGTTAAATTGTAAGTTTGTAGATTTCGTCTTCGCTTTTGAAGAAATCGTAACATACTCACCAATTAAAAATCCTGTACCATCTAAACCTTTTAACGTAACAGTTTTCAATTGATTCGTTAATGCTGTTGAATCTGCATCATTATTATCTTTTAACCCTGCTAAACTTCCACTAGATACGACAGGGTTAGGTAAAAATACTTTTCCTGTTCCTTCTGCTTTTCGGTTTATATCAACTTTTTTAATTAACTTTCCATTTTCCGCATCAATGAATGTTTCCCATGCACCGAATGGATTATTAGAATGGACTAACACTTTATATACAGGAATAGCGACTCCCTCTTCAACAATATATCCGAATTCTTTTTCTGTAGGAGCCCATAAGTTTTGCTCACTTTCTCCTCCAACATACGCCATCGATTTTTGTTCTGCATCTTTTTCACTAATTTTTTTCGTAACTTCCTTCACACCTGTAACAGGCTGATAATCAGAAACCGCAAGTAAGCCTTTTCCCTCTCCGTTAAGAGTAACTGTAATTTGTTTTGAAAATACAGGCGCACCATTGACCACTTGTTGGAACCTAACATATGAAGCTACTGATGTTTCTGTTGTAGCAATATATTGTAAGTCTGAAAGGTCTGCCTTCAATCCATATTCCGTAGCATGTCCTTTTAAATATTCAATTGCTTTTTTCTGTAGTGAATAAGCTTCTAGCTTTACTTGCTGTTGTTTTTCCAATGCTGAAACTGTGGAAATTGTCCCCATTACTAATGGTACAGTCATTGCCATTGCCACCATTTTTTTGTTTAACATAAAACCACTCCCCCTAATAAATTGAACCCTTTACCCCATTCCTATAAGGCTATTACTGTCCACAAGTAACGAAATAAAGTGAATCTACGAGTAATTCTATACAAACAATTCTATTACCTTTACATTTTGGGTAAGTGAAATTTTCTCAATATTTATGTGTAAACCGAGAAAAATACTGTAGAAATATATTTCTTTTGTAAATTTCTTTACATTATGCTTTTTAAAGTAATGTGTAAAAAAATAAGTTATTTTTTACCTAACGATAGGTTGAAAATAATATTAATGAATGATACGATTTATGTAACCTTTTTTATTAGGAGGACTTATCATGAGCAAAAGTGAAGAAACACTCTCTTCCATAGTCGAAGCAAGTTATCGACTATTTGCCGGTCACGGCATTGCCAAAACGACCTATACAATGATTGCTGAAGAAGTTGGTATTGCCAAGCCATCTATTTATTATTACTTTAAATCTAAAGATGCATTAATTGAAAGTATTTTTAATGAATTATGTGCAGCGATGCAGTTCTCCTCATTCTTTCATACAGAAGAATTTACGAAAGAGAATTTCATTGAGAAATGTGTTGAAATTGGCTTTAAAATGATAGACGAACAACAGAAAGATCCTTATTTTAATCGTGTATTACAAGATTATGTATTACTATCTTCAAGAAACGATATGTACAAAGATCGATTACTAACTGTACAAACAGAATATTTAAACGGATTTGAATCACTCCTAACAAAAGCAAATGAACTTCAACTCATTCAAAATAAAAATCTAGTTTCAAAAGCTCATATGTTAGCATTAGTTCTTGATAATATTGGGAATTTTATGATGTTACATTTAGATATGGATTATAAACAAATATGGATTGAAGCTGTAAATAGCATTTTTGAAAGCAGGGATTGAAGTGAATACAAAAAAGCGCATTATCGGCTTAGATTTTGCTAGAGCGTGGGCAATGTTTGGAATGTTACTAGTTAATTTCATGGTGATAACAGGGGCGGAAGGAAATGGACCTCCTCTGTTAAAAACCTTTATGACACTTTTTGAAGGTAGAGCTTCTGCCTTGTTTGTTATACTTGCTGGGATTGGCATAACTTTAATGACTAAATCATCTGTTGCTAGCCAAGAGAAAATAAAAATCAATACCAGCCGAATATTGATTTGGAAACGATCACTATTCTTATTTATTTTAGGATTATTATTGTATGTAATGGAATGGACGGGTGATATTTTACACTACTACGGCGTTTACCTTTTCATCGCTGCATTACTAATTACTGTACGAAGAACTATACTAATATGGCTTTCTATCATTATTTTACTTGCTGCACAATATCTCCAACTTACTTTCAACGCCTTCGAAGGATGGGGAGGCACAATCCCATTTATAAACTATATAGACTTTTGGACCTTAACAGGTTTTCTTCGCAACTTATTTTTTAATGGCTATCACCCTATTTTCCCATGGTTTTCTTTCTTCTTAATCGGTATGATAATTGGCAGGTTAGATCTTCATAATAGGAAAATTAGACATTGGTTGTTCTTACTGGGTTTAACAGTAACCGTAATTATAGAGCTATTATCAAAAGGGTTAACAAACCTTTTTATCCCATACATTGGTGAAGCAGCCTCTACATTTTTGTTTAACACAGGACCCATTTTGCCCAATATATTATACGTCGCATCCGCTACAGGATCTGCTATTGCTATATTAATAATTTGCCTCTACATTGCTGAAAAATATGAAAATAATTGGTTTGTTACTTCCATTATACAAACAGGACAATTAACATTAACGCATTATGTAAGTCATGTATTTATCGGTATTGGCGCATTGATTGTATTAAATCGTATGGAACATCAAACACTACTTTTCGTTTTATTATTTGCTACTGCATTTTTCATTTTCGGTATTTTATTTAGCGTATTATGGCGAAGGAACTTTTCTAGAGGACCTATCGAATGGATTATGCGGAAAATAACTGATTAATTTATCTTCATACAAAAAAGGAAGTTGGAATGATTCCAACTTCCTTTTTTCTTTAATTAGCCGCGTTTAATTTAATTCGGATCTTTGTCTCACCTAAAGAAAGTTCATCGTCCTCATTCGTTAAGTGACCAAATGTAAATTGCTTGACGAGTAAGTTTTCTTCCAATAAATCTTTATGATTCGTTAACGTTTGCTGTAGTTCTTCTTCTGTATCAAGAATTACATCCACTCGTAAATTAACTGGTAAATTCAACTGCTTACGATATTCTTGAACTGCACGAATAAATTCACGTGCTACTCCTTCTTGTAACAATTCTTCCGTTACATTCGTATCTAACATTACCGTATATTGACCGTTAGTCGTATTTGAAAATCCTGATTTCGCAACTTTCTCTACTAATACATCTTCAGCTGTTACAACTACTTCTTCTCCTGGTGCTACTTCGTAAACTGCTCTTTCTGTAGATACAAAGTGTTGTACTTCTTCTTTTGATAATTGTTTTAGCCAGCCATTTACTGCATTCACACTTTTACCAAACTTCGGCCCAGCCGTTTTAAAATTCAGCTTTAATTGATAGGACGTGTATTTCGTTTCATCGAGTTCAACATGGAACGCTTTTACATTTAGCTCATCCATGATGATATCACGATAAGATTCCCAATCCATATCATTTTCATTATGCGCTAGTAATACAAGTTCTGCTAACGGCTGTTTTACTTTTAATGAATGTTGATTACGATTACTTCTTCCAAGTTCAACAACTTGTAAAACAGCATCCATTTCTGCTTCTAACTCAGGCTGGATAAGTGATTCGTTTACAACCGGATAATCTGCTAAATGAACGCTGCTTCCTTCTAAATTCAGATGAATATCCTCAGCTACAAACGGTGTAAATGGTGCGATTAATTTACTAATTGTTACAAGCACTTCATGAAGCGTTTCATACGCAGCTGCTTTTTCAGGATTCATACCAGATTCCCAGAAACGATTACGTGATCGTCTTACGTACCAGTTACTCACTTCATCTACAAGCGCCGCGATTTCACGAGCTGCATTCGTAAATTGATAATCATCAAGTGCTGTTCTCACTTTTTTCGTTGTGCTATGCAATCTTGATAATACCCATTCATCTAATTTCGTACGTTTAACTTCATACTTTTCTTCTGGATTATACTCATCTAAATTTGCATATAAAACGTAGAAGCTATATACATTGACTAACGTATCTACAAATTTAGATTTTGCTTCCAGTACTGTTCTTTCAGAAAAACGCTTTGCATTCCACGGAGCACTGTCAACAAGTAGAGCCCATCTTAAAGCATCTGCACCAAACTGATTTACTAAATCAACTGGATCTAGTGCATTTCCTTTACTTTTAGACATTTTCTGTCCTTCCTCGTCTAGAACATGCCCTAGTGATAACACTCGTTTATAAGGTACTTTTCCTGTATATAGTGCGGATACTGCTAATAAACTATAAAACCAGCCGCGTGTTTGATCAATTCCTTCTGCAATTACATCTGCTGGAAACTGTTCTTCAAATAACTCTTTATTTTCAAATGGATAATGATATTGTGCAAACGGCATGGAACCACTATCAAACCAAACATCGATTACTTCTGGTGTACGATTCATTGTACTTCCGCATTTTTCGCAGCAAACTTGCACTTCATCTACATACGGCTTATGCAATTCTAAATCTTCAGGTGTTTCTTTCGTACTATGCTTTCTTAATTCGGCAATGCTTTTCGGTGCGAATTGATGATCGCAGCTTTCACATTCCCATACGTTTAAAGGTGTTCCCCAATATCTATTCCGGCTAATATTCCAGTCCACCATGTTTTCTAAAAACTTACCAAACCGTCCATGCTTCATATGGTCTGGATACCACTTAACAGAATCATTATTTCGTAAAAATGTTTCTTTAATCTCAGTTGTTCGGATTAACCAGCTTTCTCCTGCATAATAAAGTAATGGTGAATCACAGCGCCAGCAATGCGGATAGCTATGTTCATATTTTTCTTTATGATATAGTAACCCTTCTTTCGCTAAATAACGAACGATATCAACGTCACAATCTTTTACAAACTTACCTTTAAGAAATGGTACTGCATCCGTATACTCACCTTTCTCATCTACAACATGTAAGAACGACAATCCTTCACTTTGAACGACTTTATAATCGTCCTCCCCATATGCTGGAGCGATATGAACGAGTCCTGTACCACTATCTGCTGTTACAAAATCTGCTGCAATTACGTGGTACCCATTTGTAACTTCCTTCATCGGAAACGGTGCTGTATAAGATGTGTTTACTAATTCTTCGCCTTTGTGAACGGATACTACTTCATAGTTTTCTTTTAATACTTCTTGTACACGCTCTTTCGCAACAATGTATACATACCCTTCTTGTTTCGCTTTAACGTATTCCATATTTGGATGTACGGCAAGTGCAACATTCGCTGGAAGTGTCCACGGCGTTGTCGTCCATCCAAGGAAATATTCATTTTCACTATCTTTTACTTTAAACTTAACCGTTGCGCTTAAATCTTTCACTGTTTTATATCCTTGTGCAACTTCATGTGAACTAAGCGATGTTTGACAGCTTGGACAGTACGGTGAAACTCTATGCCCTTTATATAACAAGCCTTTTTCATGAATCGTCCCTAAAATATTCCATACACTTTCGATATATGGATTCTCTAGAGTAACGTATGGATCATCCATATCTACCCAATATCCAATGCTCTCCGTAAATTCACGCCACTGCTTCTCATATGTGAATACACTCTCTTTACACTTTTGAATAAATGGCTCAATGCCGTACTCTTCAATCTCATGCTTACCTGAAATACCAAGTTGTTTTTCAACGCCTAATTCTACAGGTAATCCATGTGTATCCCAGCCAGCTTTTCTTAACACTTTATATCCAGCCATCGTTTTATATCTTGCTACTAAATCTTTAATTGCCCGACCAAGTGCATGGCCGACGTGTGGTAAACCGTTCGCCGTTGGTGGTCCTTCATAAAACACAAACGATTGTGCGCCTTCTCTATTCTGAATTGATTGTTCAAAAATGCCCTGTTCGTTCCACTGCTTACGAATACGTGTTTCTCTCCCTACAGCTGACTCTTTTACATCTACTTTCTTCATGTACAATCACTCCTTTGAATGTTTTAAAAGCACACAAAAAACCCGCCCCTATGAAGTAGGGACGGGTTTACCCGCGTTACCACCCTAATTCTATTAGCTTTTCACTAATAGCACTTAGCAACGTACTAATATACGCGTTCTTTGTAACGGTAGACATCCGTCCGAGCTTACTTTATTCAGCCACGGCTCCTCGGAGATGATTTTCAAATAACGTCTGCACACCGGTTTTCAGCAATACACCGGCTCTCTGGAGAACAGCTCACTATTTTACTCTTTCTCGTCTTCAGATTTGTATACTTTATTAAAAGTTATTTTATGCCATTAAACAATTAATTGTCAACTAATTCGAAATATATTTTTATTTATACCCTTTTTCTCTATTCTTATACAATCACTTTTCAAATTCTCGCAATCCTGCTAAATCTTCTTCTTCCTCTGCAAGTTCAGCGAAAAATCCTGTTTCATCTTCACGAAGCACAATTTCAAGTTCATCTCTTGCCTCTTCATTTCTGTTTAATAATGTTAAATAACAAGCATGATCGTATCTTGCTAGCAAGTCAGTAGCATCAATTGCTAATATTTCACTTGTTATTTTTTCTGCCTTTGTCGTTTGCCCAGCTCTATGATACGAAGATGCTAAAGCAAGAAGAATTGCTGTTTCATTTGGATGATGTACAGAAGCGTCTTCTAATAACTGAATCGAGTCCTCAATTCTCTCTTGACTTTGATATATTTCTGCTAAAGCAAGGAATCCTCTACTTACAAATGGCGTTTTCTCAATTAATTGCAAGTGAATTTTTTCGGCTTTTCTTTCTTCGCCTAGCTTACATAATACATTCGCTTGTAAAAGAAGAGTATCATAATCATCCGGTAGCTCTCGAACCATTTGTTTCGTTAATTCAAAAGCGTCTCGTAACATATCTTCTTCTTCACACTCAATGAAAAGATTTACAAGTTGCTTCGCTACATCATAATCCCACTTATTTTCTAACGATGTTTGTAAAACCTCTATAGCTTCTTTATTCATCGCCGCATTCTCATAAAATATTGCGAAACGCTGCGCTGCCATACTATTTTTCGGATTTAACTTTAAGGAGATTTCAAATAAATCGATAACAACTGTAATCATTGAAATTTCCTTCGCACGATTTTTCATGCGATAAAATGCTCTTGTAAATATAGATTTTTTCGGTTGCTCATTTTGCTGTCTTTCTACTAATCTTTCGGCAACCGCAGTAGCTGCATACATAAACGCTGTACTTCTTTCTGCTTTTTTCACCTTTAGCGTATGAAGTACGTCTCGTATTTGGGATAATTTTTTATGTTGCTCCATTGCTTTTACGTACACACCAAAAATACGTTCACTTTCCAAATCTTTATGCATTACTTTCAGCGCAACTTCGATTGCTTCTGCACTCTGCTTTTTAACTAGCAATTTCGCATAATGATATAGTACTTCCACATGCGCTTCATCTATTTTCATTGCGCATTCGATATATTCTTTTTCTTTATCTATGTCATTCATCGCGCCAAACACGTATGCAATCGCATCTAAACGCCATGTTTCAGGAGCTTCTTCCTCCAATTTTTCTAGTTCAACTAGCAATTCTTCCTGAAGATTCATTTCTACTGAAAGCTGCGCTAAATATTCCATATTTATATGCATTGGTTCTTCTTTCATCGCCTGGACCATATGCTTTTGTTCTTTGGAACGATTCTCTTCTTTTTCGTATATTTCAGCAAGCTGCAAATGTACACCTAAGAAGTTCTTATCCATTTCTAAACATGTTTCATACGCATGCTTTGCTTCTTGAAATTGCCCTAACGCCATGAATGTTTCACCGATGCGGAAATACGGCAATGAATCTTGTTTTTTCTTAAGTGCATCATTATACCGTTTTATCGCCTGATCATACTGTCCAATAGATTCATATAAAACACCTGCGTAACAACCGTATTCAATTACATCCTCTTTTTCTTTTTCTAACGTTCTTAAAAATGCTATACCTCGTTGCACAAAAGCTGTGTCTTTTATTCGATTTACATACTCATCCAACACGCTCGCTATATTAGCGTATACACTTCGTATACCGTTCTCTAATTTAGAAAGTGCAAGTTTTAACTCTTTTTCATCCTCACCTAATGCCATTTCAGCATCCCATAGCACCATACCAGCATTCATAAGGAAATCTTGATTGTCTTCAAATTTCTTATTAATACTGACAATATAGTTTTTTGCATCCTTATATTGTTCCTTTGCCATATAAACTTGAATTAAACCGAAATGAGAATATACATCTTCATTATTTTCTTCTAAAGAACGCTTATATATAGTTTCCGCTTCTTCAAGTTCATCATTTTGAAAATGAAAATCTCCTAAACGAACATATAAAGACGCCTGATCTTCACAATTTTGAATTCCTTGTAATAGAATTCCCTTCGTATTTTTCTCATCATCCAAATCCGATTCATAGATTTCCGAAAGCTTCGTATATAAATAGGCTGCTGTTTTATCTAATTGAATCGCCACTTTAAGTCCTTTTACCGCCAAATACACTTTCCCTAAATACTGAGCACATCTTGCACGTTCATACCATATGTGCGCTTCATATTTATATTCTTTTAATAAATCATTAAAGAATCCATATGCTTCTTCATATCGTTCTAAATCTATTAAAATTAAACCGTGATTTACAAGTGTAAACCTTTCCGGGCTACGTTCTATAGCTGTTAGAGAATACTCAAGCCCCTTTTCGGATTGATCCATATACATGTATGATAATGCTAAGAAACTCCACGCAACTGGTTGATCTGCATCCAATTGTAATGATGAACGAAAACTAGCAATCGATTCTGCATAATTATCTTGCTCAAAAGAATAACGTCCATTTATAAAATGATACAACGCTTGATTGCTTTTCTTCTCCACACTTTGAAGCATCTGTCCTGCTTTTTCCATATCCTGCAGACGAATAAAACACTGTGCACTATGCAATTTCACAAAGTCAGAGCTCGGAAAATTTTTCATTAATTTTTCTATACAAAACTGAATAAAATCTTTATCTACTTCAGCATCTAAATGTTTAATCGTATATAACCAAGTATTTGGATTTTCACTTGTTTCTTTTAAAAATAGTACTAGCTTTTCAATTCCCTCTTTATCTTGCTCACCTAAATGATCTGTAAGAGAAAAGATTGTTTTATAATAAGTGTGTTCTTCCTCATTTAAAAATGAAAGTTGTTCCATTCTATCTTTTGGTATAAACGTAATAGCTAAACAATCTGTATAACGATATTTTTCTTGCAACTTATCATATTCCACAAGAATCGGTTCCAAGAAATTCGGATCTTGAATATAAAAAGCTTGCAGTACATCGTCATAACCAGAAAGCACTTGTACATGGGAAGCATGCTCAATATCTATACTTAATAAAACGGGAATACCTTGATTGAGTAATCTCTTATAATTTTCCTCATTCCCTTGAAAATAACGATATTCGTAACCTTGCTCTTCTATATATGTAACTGTATCTGAAAACTTAGAACCTGTTACATCAAAAATATGTTGAGCAATTTCATCTTGCGTACGTTTTTCTCCCCATACCCCTAACATCATTTCCAAACTTGTCGGAACGCAATAGTTATCCTTTTGTACAACCGGAACTATCGGTAAACGAACCTTTTTTCCATCAGGATTTTTTTCTATATGATGATATAGAGAATTTTTCAAACTCTTTTCACTTTTCAATAGTGCTTGCAAATCGTGAATATTATTCATTTTATAAAATGCTTCTGCACGTAAATGTATAAAATAAGTTGTATATGCATGATGCGGAAGCGTATGATTAATTTTATCTATTACCGCTAACATTTCTTCATAGCGCTCTAAATCTAATAAATATTTTACTTTTTCAAAATAGAAATATGGTACTTGAGGAAACTTTGCAATCGCATCATTAATGAGTTGTAACGCTCGCTGCTGTTCACCTTTATATGCATATAATTGCGCCAATAAGTACGTAGCTAACTCTTCACAATCTTTATGCTGCTGACCGGATAAAAGTTGTTCCTCTGCCTTCTCCCACTCACCAGTCTGTATATATAAGTAACCCCATTTATCAAAAACTGCACGCGTACTATACTTTTCCGCCTTTTGCATATAGGCATAGGCCTCTTCATTTCGCTTCATATCTAGCAAACATCTAACTAACGTAAAGTATGCTTTCGTTAAAACATCCGCATCAGTTTCCTCTTCATTTACCTTTTCCAAAGAATCTTTTAATAATTGTTCAGCATCAAGGATTTTACGCTCATCAATTAATTCATCACAATATAAAGAGAGCGTTCTCATATTTGGGAATTTTTTATAGGTATAACGAATTAAAAAGGAGCTATATTGATGCATCAAACCTTCATCAGCAAGACGAATTAATGTATCAAACTCCTTAGCTGACGAGACGTTAGAAAGCCATTTCTTCACGTATGATAACTTCTTCGTTTCTTTTATATGCGCAATTTCATTATTTATCTCATGTAATCCATCTAGGAATCTCTTTTCTTTCAAACAAATCTCTAATTGCTTAAAATCTAGCATGCATTCACCTCAAATTATTATTTATACTGCCATTTGCAAGCAGTATTCTAACCTACTTGCTTAGATTTTACACATCATATAGTATGCATTCAACTAAAACCTCATATAATGAACGATATTATTTAATATTATTCAAGTTTATAACTAAATATCTTAAAAACGATACTTTTTCTCGTTATTTTGTTTAATTTGATGAAATAACATATATTATTCGAAGATGGGTTTTATCTTCTTTTTTGAGGCTTCATTCAGTGGATGAAATTATATTAACGATTTCCTGAATATCTATTGTAACTTACAATAGATCAACGATTTGATAAGATATATCGATTTACCTAAAAAAATGACAATCATCCTATCTTTTATTTCACTTATCAAATTTTAAATCCATAAAAACGCCGTAATGATCACTTGGAAATACGTGTGATGAAGTTAATGCTAAATCTCCAAATACAGATACATTTTCTATATTTAGAGATTCAAACGAATCCTTCTCTTGTATCAAAATCCAATCATATCGTTCTTCTTGCTTTTCATCCCCTATTAAATTTGTATTCTTTCCATAATCTAAAGTTGGCTGAGCAAGAATGTTATCTTGATTTTCTTTAAGCTGAGCCACGTCTATCCATTGATTACTTATTAAGTATTGATGCACCCCTGAATGTGGATCATCATTAAAATCACCACATAATAATTCGTAGCCACTACCTCTGTTTTTAATCCAATTATTCACGGTATTCATTTGCTCTTTTCTTACCTTACTAGATTTCCAATTTAAATGAACATTCGTTATCCCGAGCTTATACTCTTTATATTTTAACATAATTCGAATGGCACAATAATTCGATTCCTCTATACCTGTTTCCCAAATAGCTTCTTCAGCTAAGATAGGAATTTTACTTAAAAAAGCTAGGCCTTCATCTGGAGAATCTGGATACTCTTTAAATACACAAACCGGATATCCAGATTGATCCGCTATATACTGCGCAACATTTTTCTTTGGTCCATAAGTAACACAACTTCTAACTTCCTGTAGAGCAAGAATATGAGGAGCAACATTTTGAACTTCCTCACAAATAGCCTCTAATCTTTCTGACCACAAAGTTTGATGATTCCAAATGTTGAGGGTAGCAATTCTCATTATATCCCTACTTTTCTAACATTAAATTTATCTCCTTATTTCACCGTATGTAATTTTCATATTAGGGGCATATACCAAAGCAGAATGTATATGAAACACTTCAAAAAATCGTAGTTCTGCTTCATATTGAGCGAGCGCTTCAGCAAATGTTAAGCCCCGACTCATTAAACGGTCTATAAATTGTTGTTTTTCACCTGGATTACTAGCAATCCCCTCTTCTTTTAGAGAATTATATAATCCCTGCTTATCATTTTGATTTAAATTAGGATCTAAAAAATTCACTTTATCACTTACTCTACATTCAATATTTTTAACACCTAATTCACTTAAATACATTGGTATTTTCATGCCAATATTGCCATCTTTACCACTTCTGTGTGCATCTTCTTCAAATAACTTCTGCAAAATACCAAGCTGGATAATTTCCGATTGAATTAATCTGTCTAGCATGTATGAGGACATATTAGAAATCCAATTCGGCTCAAAACATATTATCTTTCCTCCCTCCTTAATTGAATTTATCATTTTTTGCAACATCGTTTTGGGCGAATTCATATGTAATAAGAAAGCATGACTGACAGCTATATCATATTTATTTTCCAATTCAATTTCTGTGGCATCTCCTTCAATAAATTCTGATTCATATGGAAGCGAACGAAACAACTCTCTCGCTTCAGCTATTAATGCTTCCCCGCTATCAATACCTGTATACTTTGATCCATTTGGAAGTAACGGCAACAAAATTAAACCTAAATAACCATATCCACAACCATAATCAACAATATGCACCGGTTCAGTAATCTTCCAAACTGTATTCACTAAAAAACTTAAATAATCATCGTTATAATATAAATCTCTCGTATTTCTTAAATACGCTAGCTTACTATTCCAATCATACTCTTCCAATTACAACTCCTCCTTTTATATACAAAACTAAAGTTATCCATTCAATAAACGTATTCCTATGTTTCTAATATTTTTAGAGATTTTTAGTTCTAATTATTGCGTTAAATCGTACATGTTCTTTACTCTCCACCTATTTGACAAACTAATTTTTCAAAAAAATAAAAAGGATTACATACCTGAAACGATATATAATCCTTTTCATAAAAAAGAAATACATAGAAGTTTAGATAGTACAATCACAATCTGAGCAATCGGTACAATCTATTACGTCACAATCCAAATTTCTCTTTTTTTTGCTTCTTTTTAAATAAAAATATAGTAGCACCATAAATAATACGCAAATAACAAAAGCTATTGTTGCTTCTATATATTTTTCATGAATGATAAAACCAATTCCACTTCCACCTGCTATAAAAATTAGAATTATGTAAATCCAAAACATGTAAGTAGCTACCTCCGTTGATATGTGGTTTAAGATGTAATCCATATAATACTAGATGCAATAAATACTCCCATACCATTACCGCTTAATAAGCCAGTAGTTACTCTTAGCAAATTTGTGCTGCTTCGCCATTTCCACTTTTGGGTGAATCCATCAATTAATAATGGAATTTGAGCAAAAAAGGATAGCATTAATGAGAGACTAAACGAAGGTGTTATTAAAAAGTAAATTGGAAACATACATAAGCCAATAAACATACCTGTGCATCGCGCACATAAAGGCAGGTATTTTTGTAGTTTAAGAAAACTCCTTTCTGGTAGTCTATGACAAGGAATTTTTAAAATGAAACTTCGAATCAATACGGACCATCCTCTCTACAAATATTTTAATTGATTTAGTAACAAAATTATAGAATTCTTACACTTCGTAGCGTATAACACTTTATAAATAAGAATTTATTTAAGAAAATACAAAAAGACAAATCAGGTTAATGACCGTCTGATTTGCCTTTTTGTTACAAATTTTTTATTTTACATCTCCTCAGGTGCCCCTACCCCAAGTAAACGTAATCCCTCTTTTAATACAACCGTCACAGCGTAAGCTAATGCGAGTCTACTCTCTTTCTCTTCGTTCTCTTCTAATATACGAACATTTCCATAATATTTATTGAACGCTTGTGCTACATCTAATACGTATTTTGAAATAGTAGATGGCTCATTTTTGTTGAAGGCCGCTTCAATTACTTGCGGGAATTTATTAAGTAATTTTACGACACTCCAGCTATAATCATCTTTTAATGCAAACGTACAAGTTTCAAATTCTACACTTTCTTTTCTTAAAATTGAACAAGCACGCGCATGTGTGTACTGCACATATGGTCCTGTTTCTCCTTCAAATTTCAACATATTTTCTAATGAGAATTCGATATTATGCATACGCTCATTTTTTAAATCGTGGAAGATAACTGCTCCAACACCGACTTGCTTTGCTACTTCTTCTTTTTGTTTTAAATTCGGATTTTTCTCTTCAATATTTTGTTCCGCAAGCGCAACAGCTTCTTCTAACACTTCTTCTAATAAAATAATTCTGCCCTTACGTGTCGACATTTTCTTACCATCTTTTAATATGAACCCGAACGGTACATGTTCCATCCCGTCAACCCAGTTGTAGCCGAGCTTTTTTAATACAGTGAAAAATTGATTAAAATGTAAACTTTGTTCTGGGCCAACTACATATAGTGCTTTATCAAATTCGTATGTGTTTTGACGATACAATGCCGCTGTTAAATCACGCGTTGCGTAAATAGTTGCACCATCTGATTTTCTAATTAGGCAAGGCGGCATACCTTCTTTTTCTAAATTAACGACTAATGCGCCTTCTGATTCTTCAAGTAAATCGTGCTCTTCTAAAATCCCAATAAAGTCTTCCATTTTATCGTTATAGAAAGCTTCTCCTTGAAAGTTTGTAAATTCCACACCGAGAAGTTCATAAATACGAGAAAATTCTTTTAAAGACTCATGACGGAACCAATTCCAAAGTTCGACTGCTTCTTCATTTCCTTCTTCTAGTTTTTTAAACCATGATCGTCCTTCTTCTTCTAGTTCTTTGTTCTCTTTTGCTTCTTCATGAAACTGAACATATAACTTAAATAACTCACGTATCGGATCCTCTTTAACTACCTCTTCATTTCCCCATTTTTTATATGCGGTAATTAACTTTCCAAACTGCGTGCCCCAATCGCCAATATAATTGATTCCGACAACTTCATACCCACATTTTTCGGCGATATGTTTCAGCGAATTACCAATCATTGTAGAACGTAAATGCCCCATTGAAAAAGGTTTCGCGATATTAGGAGAGGAATAATCGATAACTACCGTTTTTTCACATCCAAAGTGATTTTGACCGTACTCTTCTTTCTCCGCTAAAATTATTTTTAATACTTCATCACTTACTGTTTCACGATTAAAAAATACATTTACATAAGGACCAACAGCCTCTACTTTCGTAAAGAACGGATCATTTAATTTCTCCGCCAATTCCTTCGCTATAATAGCTGGTGATTTTTTATATTGCTTCGCTAGTGAAAAGCATGGGAACGCTGCATCTCCGAATTCATCTTGTTTTGGTGTTTCGATTAAATCTAAAATTTGATTTTGTGTTAATTCATTCGTAAAAATATTCGATAAACTTTTCGCAAACTGCGTTTTATAATTCATACTATAACCTCCTTATTTTTTAAAACACAAAAAACTCGTCTCTAAAAAAGAGACGAGTTTTAACCCGTGGTACCACCCTTGTTGTTCATTTCGAACCACTTTCCCGTTTATAACGAGGACAGGGGACCTCGGCTTACTCTACTATTCATTCAAGAAGCATCTCCGAAGTGCGTTTCATCTTTTTCTTCCGCGCTAGGCTCACACCATCCCCAGCTCGCTTTCCTTCTGAAAAAGACTACTCTCTTCATCACAGATAGTATATTTAATTAATTATTGCTTATTATACATCTTTTCAAACAATTAGCAAGGGTCAATTACACCAAAGTGAAACTTAGCACTTTTTCTTTTGTATACGTGAAAATTATGTTTTTCAAATCTAGAACTACGGAAATGATCTTTCAGAACGACACGCTTTCTCGCCACACGCTTCGCTTCCGCAATTGTTTCGTCAGTAATATCATGATACAAAGCGAAGTGTTTTAATCCTTTAATTCCATCTGATTCTATGACAGTTTCTTCAAACATCGGATCAAGGTAAACGACATCATAACTATTATCTTCACATTGTGTTAAAAATGCGTAATGCTCCGTTTGCTTCACATCGATTTGTTGCATTGCTTCATCAATTTCAGAAACGAATGAAGACCATGTTTGCAAACCTTTTTTCATGATATAAGCCATATATTCGTTTCCTTCAAGCCCTGTTACTTTTCCATTCTCACCAACGATATAACTAGCTACAATACTATCTGATGCCATACCGAGCGTACAATCTAATACTGTCATTCCGCTCTCTAATTTAGCAGCTTGTACAAACGGATCGTGCTCTCCGCGCATTAGCCTTTTCACACGAAACATTGCTGAGTTTGGATGAAAGAAAAACGACTCTTCCGTACCTTTTGGATAAATGGCTAATCGATTTTTCCCTACGACAAGTACATCTTGTTCATACTGCTCATGCAGTTTATGTACTGGTATGTCATTACGTTTAACGAAAGAAAGATTTAATTCTGCTGCTACCTTGTTTGCATAATCTTTCATTTCTTTATTTGTTCTTCCTGCTGTTGTTACTATCATTTTTTCACCTCTATATAAAGAAAAGAGGGAGATTCACTCTCCCCCTACTTTAGCAATTCTTTTCGAAAGCTTGTTCTAAGTTTGTAATAATTTCGTCCATTGTTGCGCCTTCAATTTCATGACGGTGAATGAAGTGAACAACTTCTTTTCCTTTTAGTAATGCCATAGATGGTGAAGATGGAGGAATTTCTCCGAAGTATTCACGCATTTTTACAGTAGCATCTTTATCTTGACCTGCAAATACAGTTACAAGATGATCAGGTTGTTTTTCAGCACGTACAACCGCTTGACCTGCTGATGGGCGTGCTAAACCAGCTGCACAACCACAAACAGAGTTTACAACTACTAAAGTTGTACCTGATGCATTCTCCATAAATTCTGTTACAGCTTCTTCTGTAGTTAACTCTTCAAATCCAGAACGCACTAACTCTTGGCGCATTGGAATTACCATTTGACGCATGTATTCTTCATATGCATTTGACATCTTGTATCTCTCCTTCAACTTTCATTCCAAATTCATCATATCACGCTCTATTAATAGGTGCAAAAGAAAGATAACGATGATTTCATTTTTTTGAAGGGATTTCACAAACCCCTTCACGACAGTGTCCAACTGGGACAAGTTTTCTATTGTTGGCAATATAATCGTATACTTTATTTCCAAATCCAAGGACGATAGATAGTTTTATAAAAGGTACTGCAAACCAATAAGATGGAACGGCCTTTGCTAATACGTTAATGCTATGAATTCCGTCATACCACTTATTATTTTTTAAAATATACAATCTTTGTTCCATCTTACTTTGTAATTCTTGAGAAAGTTCATACTTCTCAACTACATCTTCATCTCGAAATGAAACAAATTTCATCTTACCCTTTTTATCTAATCTTTTCGTACGTTCTGCAACCGCCGTACACATCGGGCACCAACTATCATAGAAAACAATCATAAACTATTCCCCTTTACGAGACTCCGTCATTTGCTTCCATACTGATCCTTTTGCTTCTTCGCCGCCTTCAATACGTTCTAAAGCTAAACGTGCTTGCATCGCCACTTCAAACTCCGGATCATCTTCTGCTGCTTTTAGTGCCGGAATTGCACTTTCATCACCAAGTTCAAATAAGAACATTGCTGCACGCCAGCGTACTAATTTACTTGAATCTTTCAGAGATTTAATCATAACGAACATCGCTGCTGGATCACCTACGTCCGATAAGCAATCTCCTGCTGTACGACGAACACTTACTGAACGATCTAATAACGCTTTATATAATAACGGCAATACTCCATCACCTTTTACCATACCTAAATAAGCTGTTGCTAAACGGCGGATAGATACTTTCTCATCATCTAATGCCATTTTCAATACCATCATATCTTCTTCCGTTGGATCCATTTGTTCTAAAGCTGCAAAACGGTTTTTCCAGTCAGAATCTTTCATCATCTCTTCTGTTACTTTATATGGCTCACGCTTTTGAATCGTTACTTCAACAGCACCTGCTTGATCTAATAATTCTTTAACCGTTTCATTTACACGTTCTTCTGAATAAGCAGCAATAATTTCTTCTACTACTTCTTTCCCGATTTCTTCAAAATTACCGTAACGTGTACTTTGCTCTACCCACTTACGCTCTTTCACAACGTTAGGTGCAGACATTTGCACTTTCATAATTGATTCTTTAAAACGATCAGGTAAACCAACACGCTCTTCTGAGGTTCCATCTGTTAACTTCACTTGCATCGGAATTGTAAAGAACATTTGAACAAACACTTTCACTTCTCCAAAATGAGAAAGTTGTTGTTCTTCGCTTTCTTCCACTATTTCTTCACCGAAAACAGCACGAACTTGTTGTAATAAAACTTTCCAGTCATACTTCGCATTTCGCTCCACTGCTAAAAAGTCTGCAACATGATACACACCTTTAATGCCTTCAATCTTCAAAATTTCTTGCACTTGCACTGGTGCTTGTTCTTTATTTTCATTTGTATAATTATTACGCGCTCCTGATGGTAATACTTCATTCAAAATAACTTTCATTGTATTTGGACTTGGCGTCGGTTCAATTGCTTTAATCTTCACGTAAAAAACTCTCCTTTATTGCGTGTTCTTAGCTGTATTGTAACATGTTACCCCTTTATACTCCTACTCGGATGCTTAATTTTATTGATTTCTTCCCATCATCATACTTTCTCTTTCCACCTAATTAATCCGAAACTATCATTAAAATTCTAATATTATTGCGATGCACTCTCCCGCCTTCTCTCCAAAAAGGTAATACTCTCAATCACAACTTCAGTTCTATATATTTTCTTTCCTTTCTCATCATCGTAATTATTCGTATGAATACGCCCTGTAATCCCAACAAGTGACCCCTTCGTACAATATTCTGTTACATTTTCCGCCGACCTTCGCCAAACAACACAATTAATAAAATCTACTTGTTGTTCACCTAAACTATTTCGAAAACCTCTATTCACCGCAACACATATCCGTGCATAAGCGACACCCTGTTTTGTGTAGTATAATTCTGGCTCCTTTGTCAATCTACCGATTAATACAACTCGATTCATCATAAGTTATACCACCTCACATATTTTTCTTCATTGTAAAGAAAAATGTTTGAAGGGTAAAAAGCGCAAAATAATATGTTTGTAAGTAAAAAGTATTACTTTATATCTTACAAAAGTAAAAAAGAAACCCTACATATTTTAAACATGTAAGGTTTCAAAAAATATTATACTTCACTGCAAGAGATGTAATATCCACCGCGAGCCATCTTTATTTCAGCACAGTACATTACATTTTCTAAGTAAAAAGTAATCGGTTTAGCTTTACTCTCAAATGTTAGCCTTTCATTGCATTCAGCTGCGTATCCTTCAATCGCTGAAGTAATAACTTCTGATGATGGATACGTTAAAGCTTCATCTAGTTCTATGAAAAAACTTTTAGAAAATAGTTTTTTCATAATCCCTTTCTTATCTTTCATCATATTCCATCTCCTTCAATTCAAGTTGCCAATATCCATATTATACCACAAACTCGATTTATCTTTGAAAATAAAAAAATCCTGCACATTTCATGCAGGATTTTTTCATTAGTCATTTTTCGTAAAGTAAGAAACGA
This sequence comes from Bacillus sp. SRB_331, assembly GCF_003264175.1. Lineage (NCBI taxonomy): Bacteria > Bacillati > Bacillota > Bacilli > Caryophanales > Bacillaceae > Bacillus > Bacillus sp. SRB_331. The sequence continues at coordinate 227,415 of NZ_NADV01000021.1, forward strand.
AACGAAGAATTTCTAAGTATAGCCATACTAGAGTCATCATTAGACCCATTGCACTGTACCACTCCATATATTTTGGAGCTTGGCTACGTGCACCGCTTTCGATTAAATCGAAATCTAGTAATAAGTTTAACGCAGCAACTACGATAACAACTGCACTAATGATAATACCAATTGTACCACCTTGGTGAATATACGGAACAGAAACACCGAACATGTTTAGTAAGAATACGATTAAATACATTACCGCAATTCCCATTGTCGCCGCAATTACACCTGTACGGAATTTATCAGTTACTTTTACTACGCGCGTTGCATATAAAACTAACATCGCAAATAGAATAGAAATTGTTAGTAATACAGCGTTTAAAACGATAGTATCGCCAAATTTCATTGTATAAACCGCTGAAATACTTCCTAACACTACCCCTTCTACCGCTGCATAGATTGGCGCACCGATAGGTGATATGCGTGGGAAGAATATAGACGCAAACGCAACGATTGCCGCAATAACTAAAGCACCAATTAATACTGGCATCTTCATCGTACCTTGCGTCATTTGTATGTATGAATAGACAGACGTTGCAAGCAGCAAGATAAGCATGATAAACGTTTTGCCTACTGTTCCGCCAATAGTCATCGCAGAAGTATTTGCTCCCTCTTTACGGAATGCCTCTTTTTTCAACATTGGATTAGATGTTCTCATTTTTTCCCTCCTAAAATAGGTTCTACCAATAGTGTAAAGTTTTTCTCTTTACTTTTCAATATATGCAGCTTGTTTTTATTTTAATCCTTCAACGATGTCGGATAGTTCACTCCATCGTTCCATCGTTTTTTCTAGCTCTTCTTCTATCTTCTGCCCTGCTTCAGATAATTCTTGGGCCTTTGTGAAGTCAGATCCAACATTCGTAAGTTCTTCTCCAATTGATTCAAGTTTCTCTTCTAGTTGTGCAATTGTATCTTCAATTGTTTCCCATTCACGCTGCTCATTGTAAGAAAGTTTACGTTTACGTTGTTGTTTCGGAGCCTCTTCTACTACTTTTTTCTCCTTTTGAACTTCTGCTTTCTCAATGAGTTCTCTCGTTTTTTCCATTTCTAAATACTCTGTATAACTACCTAGGAATTCACGCACTTCGCCTTCGCCAGTAAAGATGAACAATTCATCTACTACTTTATCTAAGAAGTAACGGTCATGCGATACAGTTAAAACGACACCTGGGAAATCTTCTAAATAATCTTCTAGCACTGTTAATGTTTGTGTGTCTAAATCATTCGTAGGCTCATCAAGTAATAGTACGTTTGGTTCTCCCATTAAAATACGCAATAAATATAACCGTCTTCTTTCGCCACCAGATAGTTTACCAAGCGTTGTTCCATGTGAATGCGGTAGGAATAAGAAACGTTCTAGCATTTGAGATGCGCCAATTACTTTTCCGTCTGTCGTATGAATAACTTCCGCAATTTCTTTAATGTATTCAATCATACGCTGGTTTAAATTCATCTCTTCATTTTCTTGCGTATAATAGGCAACTTTTACAGTTTGTCCTACTTCAATTTCACCACTATCAGGAGAGAATTTTCCTGCAAGCATATTTAATAGTGATGATTTTCCGCTTCCATTTGCTCCGATGATTCCGATACGATCACCAGGCTTCACAATATGATTAAAGTTATGTAATACTGTTTTATCACCAAATTTTTTCGTTACATCTTTTAATTCAAGTACTTTCTTTCCTAAACGACTTCCACTTAGTGCAATATCAACTGATTGCTTCGCTGCTGGTCCTTCTTGTCCCTTCAGCTCATCAAAACGCTGAATACGCGCCTTTTGTTTCGTAGAACGGGCTTTTGCACCACGGCGAATCCAAGCAAGTTCACGACGATATAAATTTTGGCGTTTTGATTCTTGTGCCGATTCTTGCTCTTCACGAAGTGCTTTCGCTTCTAAAAATGTACTGTAGTTTCCTTCGTAGCTATACAGTTTACCGTTATCTAATTCAAAAATACGGTTTGTCACACGATCTAAGAAATAACGATCATGGGTTACAAGTAATACCGCACCTGTATATCTTGCTAAATATTCTTCTAACCATTCAACTGTCTCATGGTCAAGATGGTTCGTAGGCTCATCCAAAATTAATAAATCAGGTGTTTCAATAAAACATTGCGCCATTGCAATACGCTTTTTTTGTCCACCAGATAGGTTTCCAACAGTTGCTGTAAAATCAGTAATTCCTAATTTCGTTAATAACGATTTTGCATTCGCATTTGCTTCCCATGCACTCATCGCATCCATACGTTGCTGCACTGCAAATAATTGTTCCTGTACTTTTTCATTACTTGGATCTTTTTCGATATTTAATAACGATTGTTCATAATCACGAAGAAGACGAATTAAAGGTGTATCACCATGGAACACTTGCTCTAATACTGTTAGTTTTTCATCAAACTCTGGTTGCTGTGATAAATAACTAATTGTATATCCGCGTGAATGCGTCATATCACCTGTATCAGGAGTTTCTAATCCTGCAATAATTTTTAATAACGTTGATTTACCAGTACCGTTTACACCGATAATTCCGACACGTTGTCCTTCTGTAATACTACATGATAATCCATCAAATAACGGTTTTTCTCCGTATGATTTCGATAAGTTCTCCACAGTTAACATTTTCATATTTGTGCATTCCACTCTTTCATAAATTGTTCAATAAACTGTTCCATATAACGATGACGAACTTCAGCCTCTTGTTTTGCTGCGTTCGTGTTCATTAAATCTTTTAGTTTTAAAAGCTTTTCATAAAAATGATTTAAAGATGGATCATTATTTTTTCTATATTCATCTTTCGTCATCACTTCTCGAGGAGGGATAGTTGGATCATACATTAATCTCCCTTTCGCTCCTCCGTATGCAAACGTTCGAGCTATTCCAATTGCACCAAGAGCATCTAAACGATCCGCATCTTGAACAATTCTCCCTTCAAGTGACTCAACTGTGCCACCATGACCGCCCTTATAAGACATATTGGCGATGATATGAAGAACATGCTTACTTTCCTCTTCTTCAACACGTAACTCTTCTAACCAATCAGAAACTTTTCTCATTCCTGCTTCTTCACTCTCATTTAACTTCTCATCTGCTACATCGTGAAGTAATGCTGCCATTTCAATTATAAAACGATTTCCCCCTTCTTGCTCGGATAAAGAAATCGCCAATTTATGTACGCGCTCAATATGATACCAATCATGCCCACTCGCATCTTTTTCTAAAATATGCTTTACGAAAGTTATTGTTTTTTGTATTTTTTCTTGTTTTATCATTTTATCTTCACCCAGTTACTTATTGTAACACGCCCGCATTTTTTCATCACATATTTTCTTGTCCGCCCATACACTAGGTGGTAGGCATCATTATGAAGGAGGAATAAAAATGTTCTATAATAACCAACCGCCTTACCCACAACAACCTCTTTATCCTCAACATCAGGAACAAAGATATGCTGAACAATATGAGGAGCAAGAATTACAACAGCAAGAACAACAATACGAACAAAATCCATACGCTACACCGCAAACTCAAGAACAACAAAATCCATATGACACACGTCCAAATTATGAATATCCTCAAAATCCATATGCAGCACCGCAAACTCAAGAACAACAAAATCCATACCCAACTCAGCAAACTCAAGAACAACAAAATCCATACCCAACTCAGCCACAACAACCACAATACCAACAACAAATGTATCAACCCAACTACGACGCACGTGTCTCACCACCAAAACCACCAACAATCGATCCGACGCAACCTCAAATTTTACCACCTGGACCTACATTCGATATTACGCAGCCTCAAATTTTACCACCTGGACCTATTACAGAACCAACGCAACAACAAATCCAACAAGTTGTCGGCACACAGTTTTTACCTTTAAAGAAACCTGTACTTGATTTCGTAAAACCTTGGGTAGATTACGGTTTAAATGAAGCGAAACATACCTCACACAAACATGCTTTAACAGAAGTTGCTGCGATTATGTTCTTAGTTGGTAAAGGATTTAATCCGACGATTGCACATTATATTGTGGAATCTTGGGAGAAGAATGAGCAGTTTTAATGGTGTTCATTTTGTATAATATAAAAAAATACAAAAGTGCCATGAATGCTTATTTAACAAGCATTCATGGCACTTTTCATTTGTCACATTACATTTTATTATAAAAATATATTTCATATTTTTTCACGTGTTTTTATATCATTTGTGAGCAAAAAACATCCTTTGTTACACTGTACTAGATAACTGAATCATAGCAAAACAAGCCGGCCAACTCTAGCGTTTAAGTATAGAGGTGATGAAGTTATTGATTGATCTATTGTAAGAGGATTTGAAAATGTTTTAGAGGTAACTAATGCTAAAATTATCTAAAAAAAAGACGGGCAAGGAAGTTATATTCGAACAGGATATCCCGTAAGATAGAAATTTAGGAGGATACTTATGAATGATAAAGATTATATGTATGAAGAATTAAGTGATTTTTTAGATGGAACATTTCATCAAGATATGGGGACAGCAGAAAAAGCCTTAAATGAATTTATAGAAGAAGCTCATAAAGTTTGTATAGAAAATACTATAAATTACATAACTGAATTTTTAAAAAGTGATTTATCTACACAAAAAAAAGAAAAGTTCATTAAAGACTATACTGAAGTTTATTTTCCTTCTTTAAAACTTAATCCTATAGAATGGCTTGAACAAACAGTTGAAACGTTAAAACAAGCATTAAAAAATAATTAGTAAAAATCCACCGCCCGTAATAGGCGGTCTTTTCTTCGTATTACTTCACATTCACGTACGCATCACTAGCCGTAATATAAGTATGTTGTGCCTCTGCTATTGTGTACTTTATATCCTCGTACACCACTAACCATTATCCTTCACCCACTTTTCAAATTCGGATAGCTTTGGTTCGTATAATCCACCAATAATGTAGTAGAATTGACCGTTACTAATAAATGGTTCAACCCACCATTTTCTTTCCAGAGCATATTCAAGAAGTTTTTTAGCTGCTTCAGAATCACTAAAACCTCCAGTTTTTACTCTTACGCCATTATCAACCGACGCTGTAGTTAACGATTCACTCATACCGGTAAACCATGACAAAGGTTTGTCTCCAACTAAATAATTCTATACTATTTTTTCAAATCTCACACGAATTATACACTTTTGGCATTATAAAAGAGCAATCATGTGTCAGTTGCCCTTTCGTCAAAATCTTATGCTATTACTATAAATACGGTAAATGAAGTTTTATTCTTCTTCCAACCACCTAACGTTGTTTACACTTATCTGGGTAACAATATTAAGTAACTGGAAGAAGAGCAAAAGCCCTTCTCCGTTTACACAACGTGAATTGCAATTGAATGTGAAAACAAGAAACGACTGTTCATCCAATCTACAACCATCGCCACCGGTTATGACGATCCATTTTCAGTTATAAGGAATTTTGCGAGCAATGTTCTCCGCCATTTCTCACAATACAAATATATCACTTTGATTTCAAAACAAACGGCACATTTACTGCCAAAAAACGGTCACGACTCTGCCACTTATTTTAATTCGCTAATAACCTTTATTTTCCTAGACTACTTCAATACAACAGCCATAAAGAGTCGATTAAAATTTATTTAGGTATTATGCTTGATCGGATTGTAGAACATGTAATGGAGGCGGAATAATCCAACCTTTTTTCTTATTCAGACGAAGTAATATAGCTCCAGCTTGTGCTTTTTTCATATGAAATTGGCCAAACATCATTCCAACATCTTCTCGAAGAGATTGCCCCATAGCTTGACTACATGCTACTAAGCCAGCAGCAAGATCCATAGAAACTTTAGCTGCAATTTCTGCATCATTAATACGAGCACCAGGAGGGATCGTTTCAATAGATGCAACTGGTCTTTCTGGAGGTGCTGGTGGTAATGCAACTCCATTTAATTTTAATATATTTTTTAATTCTTCAACTTCTGACTGGATATCATTCTCTACAAGGTTTTCTAAAAATTTCTTTAAATCCTCGTCTCCTGTGTGGTTAATAAGAACTTGATATCCAGCAATTGCTCCTTGTGCAGCTGCAAGGTAACTCCAAATCCCAAAGACTTCTCCGTAGTGCATTGGTTCATTTTGTGGATTTCCACTTAAAATACCCATAAAAATATTCCTCCTTAAAGAAATTAGACTTTTAGCAACAATACTTACTATAGAAAAAATTTTCCCAACCATGTTCTGGATTAAAGAAAATAAATTCTTATAACTCATAAGGAACACCTTACCCAAATATAGTAATTACCTCTCATAGAATGTACCGTTACCAAAAATTTATTCTTATAAAGAATAAATACATTTCAACTAACTTAATCCATTATTATAAGTACTTTTAATAATAAAAATTAAAGATGTTTATCGGAATTTCAATTCAAATGGTTTTATATATTTTCAACCGAATATTGTCTAAAGGAACTGGAGACATTACTAAATACGAAAGGAGGGGAAAACCATGAAGAAAAAACTTTCATCTATTTTAGGTGCCCTATTACTAACTATTATGGTTTTTGGTACAAGCGTCCATGCTGAATACGATGGATATAATACGAATAGAGTTAACAATAACAATATTACAACTCGAGTTAATGACTATAACACGAATAGAGTTAATGACTATCACATGAATAGAGTTAATAATGATGTGAGAACTCGAAATGTAAATACGACAAATGATTTAAATAATAATCGTAATAAAAATAATAATTGGGCTTGGCTTGGTTTATTGGGACTAGTAGGATTATTTGGTCTTAGAAAAAAAGACAATGATCCCGAAAGACGTTAATGTAGAACATTGTATTTAATTTTAAAAGATATTTATTTTTTAAAAATCAATATCAATTGTGATTTGAACCATAATTTTGCCGCTTGGGCAGGCTTATGGTTCTTTCGGTTTGTGGCGATTCTCCTATAACCTCAATGTTTGCCTATAATGTCCAAGACTGTTTCACCTATCGCTTGTTAAGAACAGGAGGTAATTTCTATGACTGTCAAAATATATGTAAACCACATCCACAGTAAAGAGTATACCCTATGGAGGACTGTCCTCTTTGAGCCCCTCAATCCTTGAAGGGCTCCCACGCTAGTTAATCAAATAATCTCTTTGCTTCGCTAAATCCGTTTTGATTGATCAACATCCTTTTTTCTTATAACAGGGTTCTTGCTACTACACCAAGTACTCCTGTTAACAATCCGCTTATGATTAATCGTAAAATCCATGTAGTATTTGCACTAATTTTATCTAATTGTTTATTAATAGTTAAAACATCCTTTTCAGCTACTAGTATTCTTGTTTCTAAATTTTTCATATCATGTTGTATAGCTTTTAAATCTAGTTTCATTTGATTAAAATCTTTTTCTAGTTCCTCCAATTTTGTCATATAATATATTTCTCCTTTTAAATTTAATTTTAATACTTTATATGTATATGATAATTAAAGAATAGTGATACAAAGAGAGGTCCCAAATCTATTAGGGTTGCACCACCTGCCCATCAAGCTACATTAATAAAAAACATGGCAAGTTTATGAGTAAAAAAAGATTTATGGCAATATTATGGTTCAAATTGTGGCGGACTTGTGATTCAAATCACAACAATCACAAAAAACGGATGCAATTAATCGGAAACAATGAATTTCTTAACTTAAAAGTAATAGAGCATTACATCTGTTTGACGAACTACGCTCCTTTTTTATGCCTTTTCTTCACTTACCCATATCTTATATTGTGTGTAACTGAGCCAATCACAAAATCCCTTGCTATCATTGAATTCATAAGACTTTCTCTTTTGAGTTACACAGTACAAAGATTATGAGTAACTGTATGAACTAAAAAGAAAAAACAACACTTAGATTTTAAATCTACTCATTGCTTTATCCATTTACTTAGGAAAGAAAATAAAACAACTTTTAGTTAACGGCACAATGTTAACAACTTCTATATTTGTAGGTTTCCATAATAGATCATGCCTGGCTACATTTATAGATGAAAACGGAGATATCACTGTAGTTAACTGTGAGAGTATTGATGCGATTCTACTCTAATTGTGAAGTTACATTTGAATAAATAAGCATTATTTTCAGGATACACTTGTAGTTCTTACACATAACGCCAGACTGATACTAGTAAGAGACTTGGTCCGAAGAACACTAATATACAGTTCTTTTTGAGCTCGACCGAATAAAACTCAATACTCCGTCAATAATGTAGATAGGCTGTATGCCAAAACTCATTTAAAGTAGTTTTCTCTGTATCTCCTTGTATCGAGCAGTTAACTTTTGCTAGCTGCTTTTTTTATATTCTCAATTTCATTACATATACTGCTTACATGCCAGCTAAAAGGGGCATTTCACCCTCTAAACTCATGGACAAGTAAAATTTCTTGTCTTTTGTTATTCTTATACAAATTTTGTTTTATTCCACGCTCCTTAAACATATCTTAGTATCGCAAGAACCTCACTCAAAGAGTTACCTCCTTATCGATGGGCACTTGTTTACAGTGCTCTTTTTTTACATGTTGATTTTATTTTCAAATGAATTTTTTGCTTAGTTCACTTTACCCACTGAATAAACTTTTAAGTTTTCACCTATACTACCCATGAGCTATTACAGATGTAGCTCAATCTTTCCAAATCACAGCTGTTCATTCATTTGGCAGGCAGTTTTCACTTACCAACTGTCTGCCATATTATTTTCATTGGTTCTTTATTATAAAATCCAAGAATAAATCCCTAAAAATTTTACATACTATAGGTGGGCTAACAGCCATAATTGTTTTCCCATGAAATTGTGCCGAATCACATATCCTTTAGAGACAGTACTGAGAACATCGCAGTTAGCTTAATTAGCTAGCTGCTTTGTTGTATTAAAATTCAACATAAGTACATACTATTTATGAAATGCTTGATTGATTGTCATTTGAGATGCACTTCAAATTCAGTATTCCCGCTCCTTAGGAGAACAGCCTATGTATCTGTTCTCCTATTTTACGTTTAATTTTTACCTTAAAATAAGAAAATCATCAATTCAATTGAATCGATCTCTTGTTATTATTGATGCTCGTCTTTCAAGAGCACTTACAAATAGCGCTCTTTTTTTGTTATAAAATAAATTCTTTATCTTCTTTTACATATCTTTTAGCTAAACTGCACACGATACTTATAAGCCATTCGAACTAGTGGCTTCACTCTTCTTGTAAAAGAAATGGATATAGGACACGTTCACTCATATGCCCTCACATTGAAAGAGGGCGTTTTTTATTATATATTCAAATAACTTTTTGTTAAATAACTTTTCACGTTTAAACTGGACAAGCATATGTTATTGTATGGAGACTCTCCACTCATAGAAATCAACTTTTCTTGTTTAAGAGCATACTTATATGTGTGCTCTTTTTATTTGTTATTCAATGAAGATTAAGCTTTAAAATCACACCATTCTAAAACATCATGCATATAATGTCATGTTTCCTCTTTCAATATACATCTTGGTGCAGGGCGCTTTTCTTAAGCGCTCTTTAGCTTTAAAATAACGCTTTTGTTTAATCTTCTAGACCTACCACCAAATATGGTGTGTCATCCGACCAACCTGCTTCTTTCTCCATATGAATTTAAAGCTGCTACAAAAACTAAGTCTTCAAATAGAAGCGTTAGTATCTCTTCTTTTGTTATAGGGCAGTTACAATCCTACTATTCCTATAAAAAGAAAGAATTTTTCCGCTGGGGTATACACTTGAATGAAGAGGCCTTTATTTTCACCGGCAATACGATACATTCGCCCTTACATATAGATGCTCCTCATCGCTTTTTGAATGATCACTATAAAAAAGCTGGTGTTCCTCGAATTCGTATACACGACTTACGAATACTCACGCTACACTCATGCTTCAAGCTGGAGAGCACCCTAAAATCGTTCAGGATCGCTTAGGCCATTCTTCCATTCAAATGACTTTAGACAAGTACAGCCATATCACACAAAACATGCAGCAACAAGCCGCAGAAAATTTTGAGAATGTAATAAAACCTTATGAAAAAATCAAATAAAAGCCTAAAAATTCTAATGTGAGCATCAGGGGAAAACAATCCCTATAAACATTGATATACCAATGTTTATAGGGATACATCGTAGAATCTTGGGAGAAGAATGAGCAGTTTTAGGATTGTTTATTTAAAAAAACATAAAAACTTCAAAAATGCCAAATCCCTTATGTCACAAAGGATTTGGCATTTTTAAACTTCTAGAAGAACTCGCTAAATCAAAGGGGAAATTAAAAGTCATGAGTCCGGTACAATACCGTGTCCAAGGAACTACCAAATGAAATAACGTGTCTAACTTTTTGGAGTCTATTGGCCTTTTCAAATCCCCTTATATTAGTGTTCGCTATTAAGACCTTCTCCTTCTAGGACCTACAATTAATTTGATTGCTGTTCTTTCTTGATTATCGATAGTAACCTCTTGAAACGCTGGAACAAGAACCAAATCAATTCCACTTGGAGCGACAAAACCTCTTGCAATCGCAATTGCTTTAATCGCTTGATTTAAAGAACCCGCTCCAATTACTTGAATTTCTACCTTGCCACTTGCTCTTAGTACACCGGCTATTGCACCTGCCACTGAATTTGGACTTGATTTTGAGGATACCTTTAATATATTTTCCATGTACGTTGCTCCCTCTATTATTTAATCTCTCTTTTCTTACGGTTTGAAATATAACTAACGTATCTTTAACTACTATTCATACCAAAAGCAAACAATTCTGTATAATTACATTCATTCGATATCTTTTGTCTTCTTCCTGCTCAATTGCATAAATAAAAAGCGACGACTAAGTTGGAAACTTAATCATCGCTTTTTCCATTTCTCTGTTTCATTAAAATGCTTTCCTTTTTCTATTCATCTAATAAACATGAAAAAGTGCCGAAATCCTTCTTCCACAAGAATTCGGCACTTTTTTTATTAAAACCGATTCATTCTTTCCTACTTCTCCACATAAACCGATTTAACTATCGTACGATTATAAGGTTGTCCTTCCTTATTCATTCCTTTCATATCAATTGTAACGTTATATACACCTGGCTGTTCTATATTTTTCAAAGCACCTGTAAATGTAGTTGTATTAATGTTTTTCGATTCATTTGATTCAGAAACTAATTTTCCATCTTTATTAATTACTCGTACTGTTACTGAAAGATCGCCTTTCATTTCTGGAGCTACAGGTGATTTTTTGAGTTTATACTCTGCTTTATTTACTTTAACCTTTGCCGGCATTTGAAGGACGAACGGAGCATCTTTTTTGTAATCGGTCACGATTAAATATGCATCTTTCGGCTGCTTCGCCATCATTTTAACTTGCCATTCTCCTGCTTCCATTTTATCAAATTTAAATGTTCTTATAGTGGCTCCTTTAAAGAGAGATTCACCTTCACCAGTAGATACAGCACTATCTTTATTTGTATAAACTTTTCCTTTTGGAGATATTAGTTGTATTTCTACATCTGAAGAAGCTGTTAAAATAGAAACTACCCCTTCTGCTTTTTTATCAACTGCGACAGTTTGTCCTACCCACTCATTTTGTGACAACTCTCCTCCTAAAATAGCTTGATTAGAAGTTGTGTTTAATTGTTCTACCTTATCCTCTGAACTATTACTCGGGGCTAATAAAGCTGGTACTGGTACATTTACTGTCCGTAAATATGGTTCAATTCGTGCGAAAACGGCTGAACCTTTTCGTATATTATCATGATCAAATCGTGAATCTGTAAATAAATGTGTTCCATATGGTAACTTAGCACTCCATTCGTTCACCAATCCATCATTAGAACCGTATGATGACAAATACAACCCGCCCATAGATAGTGCTGAAAAAACAGGTCCCCAGCTTGTCCCAGTAGCCGTATAGTAACGGTTTAATTTAGCTGCAGGATTATTATCTATTGTAGAACGAAACTTTGCCATTTCACCTATTTGCAATGAATATGTCCCATCATCTTTTTGACCTAATATAGAGGCAAGCCATCCTGCCCACCAACTATATGATAAATCCGCTAAATTGGATCCGTAATGCGGAGTGGCAAGCGTAATAACATTTCCAACAAATCGATTCGCTCCATATCCAACTAACGCAGCTTGTGTATCAATACCACCTTTACTGTGAGCTACAATATTTACTTTTTTGCCAAAATGATTATAAATCTCTTCAAGCTTTTGTGCTAACAATTTTCCATTGTCCCATTGGCTAGCTGATCCTTTCCCCGAGGCATCATATAATTGAATAAATACAGTTTGATAGCCTGCTTTCAAAGCATAATCGTACATATCATTCATCTCATGATATACTGTCTTTCCATACCAACTATCCGCATTACCATTTCTTCCTTGTACAAAGAGAATTGGTGTTTTATTCTCATCATAATTAGCAGGTTTCTGACCTAAAAACCATTCTCCAGGAGTAAATACTTCTTGATCTGGAAAGCCAGTCTTAAGCTCTGTTACAACCTCCGCGTGTACATTTGCACTAAAAACCAGCGGACTCATAAAACAAAGTACAATAAATAATGCGATACTCCTTTTCATAATTCCCATTAACATCCCCCTTTTTCTCCTGAAAGAAAACGCTGCCATTCCGTTGAACACCAATTGTTTTAAATTCCATTTAATCAATTACTTTTACGTTACAATATAATAAGAAATTAATAGCCGCATTCCTTTCTTATCAAACGTTATTCTCTCAACATTTCTTCATTCCTTTTTACAATAAGCGTTTTGAATATTTCTCAATAAAGCTTTCTCTTTACAAAAAAAACTGCGTATAAAAGGTCTCTTTAATAACCTTTTATACGCAGCTTCTTTGTTTAAAACTCGATGATGTACTCATCATCATATTTATCGTATTGCAAACCCGCTCCTATTTTGAATTCTGTAACTTGATCTCTTAGAAATGGTGCATCTTCTATTTTACTAGTTGCTATTTCAATCCCATATTTTTTTGTTAAATGCGCTAATTCTATTAAAAACCATTCTCTTCGTAATACGACTGGAATATCATACGTTCGTCTTTTCATATATACTAGCACCTCTTCTATTTTCATTATTGAAAAGAATATCACTTCTACTTTCGATACACTTTTTAAAACTATCGTTCATCATCAAAGGCCAATGAAACATTATAGTATATGCATGTCCGTTTTAAACGTGCTATGGCAAAAATAATATTAAAAAACTTAAAAAGCCTTATTTAGTTTACATAAAAAAATTATGTAATAGTAAAAGGGGAAGGCTTGTCCCTCATCCTTTTACTATCAAAAGCTAAATTAAGAACATCTTGGTACACCTAAAGCTAAGAATAAACCTGCTACTCCTGCTGTAATTGGCACTTTCAACGTAATAACATCGTCTACTTTTGTTACTAAAAAGTAAGCATTCCCTTCTTGTAACACGCAATTCACTAATAATTGAAATTCCATTCAAATCTCCTCCTTTCAATCGATATACTATAATTTATGAAATCTCTTTCAAAATGTAATAGTAAATATATCTATTTTTCCTTATATACGAAATAAATGTTTATACATCTATTAAAAATATTAATTTTCTAAATTAATATAAAACGTGTAATATCCAATAAATCCCTATATAATCAATAGAGAAAATCTTACAAATGGAGGTATGAAAATGGCAATTTTGAGTAATATTGGTGTAGCTTTATTTTTTATAGCTTTTATTCTTTTAATCTTATGTATCATTTCATTCTTTAAGAAAAATGGAAAAGCAAAACAATATGGTCGTCCTACTGTTATTCTTTTTATGATTTCAATTATATTAATAATGACTGGCTCAACAAAATCTGAACACCCAGTCGTAGAATTTTTTTCTACTTTAAGTTTCATTCTATTTATATTTTTCCTTGTTCTAGCAATCTTATCTGTAATTAAGAAAACCGGTGTAGCAAAAAAGCAATTTATAATTACAGCTGTTTTATTTGTCATTTTTGTTGCGCTATCAGGTATTTCAAGTCCTTCTTCTGAAAAAACGATAGCAACGAATAAACAAGTCGCTTCTAATAGTGAAGAGAAAAAAGATGACAAAAAGAAAAAGGAAGTAGAAAAGAAAGAAGCGGACGAAAAAACTCGTAAACAACAAGAAGATGAAAAACGCCAAGCCGAAGAGCAAGAAGATGAAAAGCGTCTAGCTGATGAACAAGCTCGTAAACAACAAGAAGAGCAAAAACGTCTAGCTGATGAACAGGCTCGTAAACAACAAGAAGAGCAAAAACGCCAGGCTGATGAACAAGCTCGTAAACAACAAGAAGAGCAAAAACGCCAGGCTGATGAACAAGCTCGCAAACAACAAGAAGAGCAAAAACGCCAGGCTGATGAACAAGCTCGCAAACAACAAGAGGATCAGCAAAAAGTACAGCAAGCTCAAACACAACCAGCTGCAAGTAACAATAGTAATGTAACTTACAAAAATTGTACTGAAGTTAAAAATGCTGGAAAAGCTCCATTATATAGAGATCAACCAGGTTATAGCTCTAAACTTGATCGTGATGGCGATGGAGTTGCATGTGAAAAATAGTAGTAAAAAAGAAGCTTCTAGTAAGCTTCTTTTTTTATTATCAGAAACTATTGCGACGAATTACCCTCCCTCTCCCTTTTATAAAACTCATTTTATTATTCTCAAAAATGACACATAATAAGTGATTTCAATCACCACATTGATTTTAAATTATCGCTATTCTTGATTTAGATATTACATTTAAACTTTATGGAGGCATTCACATGGAACATACATTTACTGGAACTTCAATTGTTGGTGAGATTGTTACACAATTTCCGAAAGCTAGTGATCTTTTTAAATCATATAGAATAGATTTTTGTTGTGGTGGTAGTAGACCACTTATTGATGCAATTAATGAAAGAAATTTATCAGCATCAGAGGTAATAACAGAGTTAAATACGCTTTATCATAAAACAAAACTATTAAACGAATCTGAAATTGATTGGAAAAATGCTTCTTATCAAGAATTGATTGATTATGTTGTAAATAAGCACCATCGCTATTTAAATGAAGAATTGCCACAGTTAAGTCCATATGTGACGAAAGTATTACGCGTTCATGGGGTAAGTCAGCCTCATTTAGCTCAAATTCATAAACTATTTCATGAACTTAAAATGGAATTAGAACAACATTTAATTAAAGAAGAAACGGAAGATTTCCCATTAATTTTAGAATTCGAGCAAAATCCAACTGATGAAAACTATGCAAAGTTACGTAAAGTAGTAGATGAGCTCGAAAATGAACATAACCACGCTGGCAATATTATTAAAGAACTTCGTAAGGTGACAAATGACTTTACTCCACCAGAAGGAGCTTGCGGCACTTATCGCCTTGTTTACCAGCGCCTTGAAGCCATTGAATCTGATTTATTTGAGCATATTCATTTAGAAAATAATATTTTATTTCCGCGTGCAATTTCAAGAGCATAAATAAAGTGCAGGACATGAGTATAAATGCTCCTGTCCTGCTTTTTCATTGTGTAAAAAATATTTACACTTCCCCTCTACCCATATAACCATATTCCCTTTCGCTTCTCCCTTCACATAAATCCGAATTTTAACAATTTGTGAATCATTATAAAAATGTGATAAATATCACATCTCCCTCTTTTTTAATTTTCTATAATGGAAATATAATTCTTTGTTCAACTCTTCACATAGAAAGGGAAATGAATATGAAAAAACGTTTAGTTATGATCGGGAATGGTATGGCTGGCATACGCTGTATGGAAGAAATATTAAAACATGATAGTGATTCATATGAGATTACTATTTTTGGAGATGAACCACATCCAAACTACAATCGCATTATGCTCTCTCATGTTCTACAAGGCAAAACAAATATGCAAGATATCATTATGAACGAATATAGTTGGTACGAAGAAAACGAAATAACTTTATATACAAACGAGAGAGTTCAAAGTATTAACCGCGAGGAAAAGGTCATTATCACAGAAAAAAATCGTACTCTTACATACGACAAACTCATTATCGCAACAGGTTCTAGTGCTTTTATTTTACCAGTTGAAGGTTCCACCCTTCCTGGTGTAACAGGATTTCGAACAATTGAAGATACACAATTTATGATGGATACCGCTAAAGAAAAGAAAAAGGCCGTTGTCATTGGTGGTGGATTACTCGGTTTAGAAGCCGCAAGAGGTCTTATTGACTTAGGAATGGACGTACATGTTGTTCATTTAATGCCTAGCTTAATGGAGCAACAACTAGATACGAAAGCAGCTTCCCTATTGCGTGAAGATTTAGAAGCGCAAGGCATGAAGTTTCTAATGGAAAAGAAAACTGTAAAGATTCTTGGTACAGACCATGTTGAGGGCATTCAATTTGAAGATGGTGAAGTTGTAGATTGTAATTTAATCGTAATGGCTGTCGGAATACGCCCAAATACTCAAATAGCAAAAGATGCTAGTTTACTTGTAAATCGCGGCATTGTAGTCAATGACTATATGCTAACAAATGATGAATCCATTTATGCAGTTGGAGAATGTGCAGAACATGACGGTATCGCATATGGACTTGTTGCCCCTCTTTATGAACAAGGCGCAATATTAGCAAAACATATAACGAATTTACAAACTAATGGATATACGGGCAGCATCGTCGGTACACAGTTAAAAGTTGCAGGTTGTGATTTATTCTCTGCTGGTCAAATTTATGAAGATGATCAAACGAAAGCAATTTCAATCTTTGATGAATGTAAACGTTCCTATAAAAAAGTATTAATTCGTGACAATAAAGTCGTCGGTATCGTTTTATATGGTGATGCAACTGATGGTACACGCCTCTTTAGCATGTTAAAGAAAGAAGAAGATATACAAGAATATACAGCCGCTTCCCTTCTTCACAAAGCTGGTGAAGAAAGTGAACTTGACGTTGCTACAATGAGTGCGGATGACACAATTTGTGGATGTAATGGCGTTACGAAAGGTACAATCGTTCATGCCATTTTAGAACAAGAGTTAACTACTTTTGAAGAAGTTAAAGGATGCACGAAAGCCGCAGGGTCTTGTGGTAAATGTCGTCCGCTTGTGGAACAAGTTCTAGCTCATACACTCGGAGATGCTTTTGATGCTTCTGCGCAGTCTGCTGGTATGTGCGGATGTACAACTTTATCACGTGACGAAGTCGTAGCCGCCATTCACGAGAAAGGTTTAAAATCGCCAAAAGAAGTACGAAATGTACTAGGTTTTGCACATGAAGACGGCTGTTCGAAATGTCGTCCTGCTTTAAATTACTATTTACGTATGGCGATTCCGGAAGAATATGTAGATGATAAATCATCCCGTTACGTTAATGAAAGAATGAATGGTAACATCCAGCATGATGGTACATTCTCTGTTATTCCACGTATGTACGGAGGCGTTACAACCGCAGATGATTTAATGAAAATTGCTGAAGTTGCGAAAAAGTACGATGTTCCTCTTGTGAAAATTACAGGTGCAAGCCGCATCGGCTTATATGGTGTTAAGAAACAAGATTTACCTAACGTATGGGCTGACTTAAATATGACTTCTGGATATGCGTACTCAAAATCGCTTCGTAATGTAAAATCATGTGTTGGTTCTCGCTTCTGCCGTTTCGGTACGAAAGATTCATTAGGACTTGGTATGCTCCTTGAACAGTCATTAGAAATGGTAGATACACCTCATAAAATGAAAATGGGTGTAACAGGTTGTCCACGTAACTGTGCGGAAGTACTTATGAAAGATTTCGGCGTTGTGTGTGTTGAAAATGGATTCCAACTGTATATCGGTGGAAATGGTGGTACGGAAGTACGCGAGGCTGATTTTGTAATGATCGTCCCTACTGAAGACGATGTCCTTCGCATCGCTACAGCTTACATGCAATATTATCGTGAAACTGGTATTTACGGGGAGCGTACTGCCTATTGGACAGAACGATTAGGCTTCGATCATATAAAAGAAATACTACAAGATACAAGTATGGTCACGATGTTAAATGATCGTTTCCAAACAGCTCGTAGCACATATACGGAAGCTTGGGGACAAGCACTAGAAACGAAGTCTTTAAAAGCGATGTATGAAGTAGAAACTGTGAAATAAGGAGCTGTGATCTATATGATACAAACGAAAGAAAAAATAAAAGTTATGCGTGCGGAAGACCTTCCTATTCAAATTGGTAAAGAAGTACAAATGAAAGACATGTCTATCGCCCTATTCCGCCTTTCAAATGGTGATATTCGAGCTGTAGAAAATCGGTGCCCTCATAAAAATGGACCGTTAGCGGAAGGAATTGTATCTGGGGAATTCGTCTTTTGCCCACTGCATGATTGGAAAATCTCATTACTAACAGGTGAAGTTCAAAAACCTGATGACGGCTGTATCCAAACGTACGAAGTAGAAGTTATTGATGGTGACATTTATATAAAGTGAAACTTTAATCAGCGGGGATTGGTTCATCCCCCGCTGATTATTAGCCCTCACCAATCGGGCTTTTACGGGCAGTTGATCCCCACCTAACTACTTTGCTTTCGCTGAATTTTGAGGTAGGGGTCTTACTGCCCGTTAATGCGGGATATATATGTAATTTACAAAAGGAAGCCTCCCTGGCTTCCTTTTAAATAAAAATAAACGAGGTGCGAATATGAACGGATATGTATATTTAGTTGGTGCAGGACCAGGGGATGAAGGGCTTATTACAAAAAAAGCGATAGATTGCTTAAAGCGTGCAGATATTGTCTTATATGACCGCTTATTGAACCCTAACTTTCTTAGCTATACAAAGCCAACTTGTGAACTTATTTATTGCGGTAAAATGCCAAAGAATCATACTATGCGTCAAGAAATGATTAACGCCCACCTCCTTCAATTTGCGAAAGAAGGAAAAATCGTTGTCCGCTTAAAGGGCGGAGATCCATCTATTTTTGGCCGTGTTGGTGAAGAAGCAGAAGCTTTAGCGGCTGTGAACATTCCATACGAGATTGTGCCAGGTATTACAGCTAGCATCGCCGCTAGTAGTTATGCAGGTATCCCCCTCACCCACCGTGACTATAGTAATAGTGTAACTTTACTAACTGGACATTCGAAAGGTCCTTTAACCGATCATGGAAAATATAATTCATCCCACAATAGCGACACAATTGCCTACTACATGGGTATAAAAAACTTACCTACAATTTGTGAAAACTTACTACAAGCAGGAAAACAAGAAAATACACCCGTAGCAGTCATTGAGTGGGGTACAACTGGAAAGCAACGCGTTGTCACAGGAACACTTTCAACCATTGTTCCTATCGTCAAAAACGAAAATATTTCTAACCCTTCTATGACAATTGTTGGTGATGTCGTTTCCTTACGGGATCAAATCGCTTGGAAAGAACGTAAACCATTGCATGGTAAAAAAGTTTTATTTGCATCCGCAACAAATAAAACCAGTTTCATAAAGCAAAAGTTACAAGAATGCGGTGCAGAAACATATCAAATTCCAACTTTCAAAAGGGAAGAATACACATTAACATCTGAACAAATCAATGAAATTTTTAACGTTGATCGCCTTGTATTTTGTTCAGATGAAAGTGTAGAAATCTTGATGCGATCATGTAGTAAACACCAGAAAGATATTCGTTCCTTACAGGCGAAACTGCAGTATATGAACGTTGCCACTCAAGAAAAACTTATGCAATATGGGCTACTAAGTAAACAAGCAGAGTTCTCTTCCGATACAACTGTTTATTTAGGCAGAAATATTAATCGAATTGGTTTTATTCAAGAAAAAATTGGTGCTGGGTCTTATATGATGACTCATGAGTATACAATTGATCATCGCTTCGATGAAATTCATTCTCGTATGCTTTCTGAATTCTCATGGGATAGCATTGTATTTGAAGGACGTGCTTCTATTGATACGTTTCTAGCAGAAATAACACGCCTTAACTTTATCAATATTCTTACTCTACCATTCTCGTATACCGATATTCCAACTTTACACTATGCAAATAAAGTTGGGTTTCATAATGTAGATGAGCAATTACAAGACATTATTATGAAGAAAGATTTGGTGGTACGATGAAAGGAATTGTATATGTTGGACACGGTAGTCGCCTGCAAGAAGGTAACGAACAATTCATTCACTTTATTCAATCTGTTATGAAAGAACGTAACGAACGGATTCAAAAAATAGCTTTTCTAGAGCTAACAACACCTACCATTTCTAATGCAGTTACAGAAACGATACTAGAGGGCGCAACTGAAATATTGATTGTACCTGTTTTATTATTTGCAGCAGCTCACTATAAACATGATATTCCTTTTGAAATAGAGCAACTACAAAAGAAATATCCACATATAACATTTTCAGTTGCACCACCTTTTAGTACGCATCCAAATATGGTGGAACTTGTAGTGAAAAGAATACGTGAAGCTATGCCAATGCAAAGTAGTAGCGTTTTACTCGTAGGACGAGGTAGTAGTGATCCACAGCCGATACATGAGTTACAACAAATCGGAGCAGTTGTCGAACGAAAACTCGGTATGCCAGTATGTTGTTCCTTTTTAACGAAAGGAACTCCCTCTTTTACCGCTGAGCTCAAGACTATAACATCGACTGCGTCCCATGTATATGTCATGCCGTATCTTCTCTTTACTGGATTGTTGCTTCAAAAAATTAAATTGCATACAAAAAAATATGATCACGTTACGACTTGCAACTGTCTTCAGTTTGATACATATATGAAGTTAACATTATTAGAACGAATGGAGGAATGTGTGTATGTATAACATGTGCCCTCTTATGTTTAATTTAGATAAAAAAGTAGTTGTTATAGTTGGTGGTGGTAAAATCGCATATCGGAAAGCGTCTGGATTAAAAGATACAGGCGCTTTTGTCACCGTTATCAGCCCAGAGATTTGCGAGGAAATGAAGGAACTTCCTTATATTACTTGGAAGCAAAAAACTTTTAGTAATGATGATATTAAAGATGCTCACCTTATTTATGCAGCTACAAATCAACATGATGTCAATATGATGGTCAAACAAGCCGCACATGATTTCCAATGGGTTAACGTTGTAAGTGATGGTACAGAATCATCATTTCACACACCGGGTGTCATACGAAATGGTGAATATGTTGTAACGATTTCCACTTCTGGTAAAGATCCATCGCTTACGAAGCGTATGAAGCAGGAACTAACATCTATACTTCCTAAACTTATAAAAAAGCTTTCTCGTACACATAAATCGTAATCTACCTCCTATCTAACTATGAATTTACTTTGGACAAACGTTTTTTACAGGCGTTTGTTCTATTTATTATTAAACAAATAATTGACACTCCTACCGCTTAGTGGAAGTTCTTTTCTCATATCCTAGACGTGTAAGAGGCGGAGTGCCTTTATCTACTTGTTCTGTTAAAGGTCCTATTATTTAAGTTCATACATTTATCTCTTCATTTTTTTATCTGTAGGCAAAACAATTGCAGCTATTATATAAAGTAACACCGTAAATCCACTAGTAAAAAAGGCTGATAATGCAGTGACTATGCGAAGGATACTTACATCAATTCCATACTTATCGCTTAAGCCACCTAATACACCTGATACTTGTTTATCTTGAGTGGACTTATATAATTTTTTCATCTAAACACCCCGATCCAATTAAGTATTTGTATGCTAAAAATTAGTTCTATCTTTGGAAGAGATTTAAACTTTCTTTAACTAACCCTTTAATTGAATAACATCTGATATCTATATTTTAACATAAAATTCCATAAAACTTCTGTTTTTCATTTTTAAACCACATTATTTTAGAATACAAGTGTTTGTTAAGTTAGCAATAAAAAACATATCGAAGCCTATTACTAAAAGAACCCTCCTAGATTACTTTAGGAGGGTTCTTTTTCTTTATTAATGATTCTTTAACATCACTAACAGCTTTTCTTGGCTATACATCCATACTGTAATGATTAAACAAGCAAGTGCGACTTCTGATAATGCCATAAATCCAATTGCATAATGACCTGTTAGTTGGAATAGTAACGTTAAAATTAATGGTGGGAAGAACCCTCCTAATCCACCTAAAGCTGACACAACCCCATTTACAATCCCTGCTTGCTCAGAGAAGTACATTGGAACAAGCTTAAAGATTGTTCCATTTCCAATACCTGCACAGAATGCAACTAGTAAGCAACCAAACGTATACACGTTCATACTGGGCATAAATGATAAAACAATACCAGATAGTGTTAAGCCGATAAATACGAAGATTAATATTTTAAATGGATTAAATTTATCACCGAGCCAACCACCAATCGGGCGCATCATTGTTGCTAATACGATGAATCCAGCTGTCCGCATGCCTGCATCTACTTTCTCTAATCCGAAGTGAGATACTAAAAAGTTTGGTAAATATACTGTAAATGCAACAAATGATCCAAATGTTAAAAAGTAAAAGATACATAGAAACCAAAGTTTTTCATTTTTATATACACCTTTTATTTGTTCCATTAATGGTGTATTCACCTTTTTTTCCTTACGATCGCCTAATAAAAAGTTCATAAGTGCAAATGCTGCAAGTAAAACTAAATAACACTGTACTGTTGTTCTCCAGCCAACTGATGTCGCAATTACAGGTGCTAAAAATGAAGTAATTGCTGTTCCAGCGTTACCCACACCGTAAATACCATTTACAAAACCGTGACTCTCTTTCGGGAAGTATTTCGGTAGAGAAGTTACTCCTACAGAGAATACAGCACCACCAATCCCTACAAATAATCCACCAATAATTAAATCCATCATAGAATTGGCAACACTAATGTAAAAGACAGGGAATAATAAAAGTATAAAACTAATAAAGAACAATTTTCTTGCTCCGTAACGATTTGTCCAATAACCAATTGGAATGCGAAGAATAGAACCTAAAATAACCGGTACTGCTGTGACCATAGAAATTTGTCCCGCAGTTAATGGAATATCCGCTTTAATATATGGCATTAATGATGATAAGATAACCCATACCATAAAACCGATAACTAGATTAGAAGTTTGTAAACTTAATTGAAAATTAGGACTTTTCACCCTGTTCCCTCCTATGTATGCATAGTTATATTCATTCTCTCCAGCCTAATCACGTCCTAACATGATTAGGCTGAAAAGAATCAACCACCACTTACTGGCGAAATCATTGCTACTACATCGCCAGTTTGAATAATGTCATCCTCATTTGCATACTCTTCATTTACGGCGACCATTATCTCGTTTGAAATCGCTACGCTGTATTTCTTAATGAGAACTTCCTTTAGTTCAGTAACCGTAATATTTTCACAATCTATGTGCAAGGCAGGTTTGCTTGCTTCTTCTTGCAAATGTGCAAATAATAGCACTTCAATCATGTTCTCATCTCCTTTTCAGGCTCGCCATTTACATATGCTACTTTCTCTGACTGATCACCTATCCATGACTCACCATCTTCCCAAAACTCTTTCTTCCAAATCGGAACAATTTTTTTTATACGCTCCATAATATATTCATTCGCCTCATAGGCCGCTTTCCGATGTGGTGTAGCAACAGCGACAACAACAGCAAAACCAGAAATTTCCAATGTACCAATGCGATGTGTAATTGCTACATATGTCCCAGGCCACTTCTCTTCTACTTCATTACCAATTTTCTCAAGCTGTTTTTCCGCCATTGTTTTATATGCTACATACTCTAAATATAGCGTACGACGTCCTTTCGTAAATTCTCTGACGGTACCAATGAAAGTAGTAACCGCACCACACTCACACCGAATTACTTTGTTTGTAACTTCTTCAATTGAAATAGGTGTATCAATTACTTCATAATACGTATGTGTCATTTTGCACCTCTTACCTTTGTATAAGTTAGCAATCTATTTTTCTATTACTTGTATGATCGAAGTGGTTCTTTCCACAGCCACTCACTTCCTATGTTCGATTCCAATAATAATACCGAAACAATTATTCCTGCTTCAAATCCTCTCGTTCCTCCCGGCAGGGCGATAAATGCATTCGCCTCTACAAGTGAAGAAATTGCACTAGAGTTATCTAAACCAACTGGTGTAGCTTGCAATTTTCCATCTACACTTTCCACTTTCCCTCGTACAAAACGAGTAAATGGGTTTGCTTTTGGAAAGTCTTTCTGTAAAATTGCTTCTGCTCGATATACGTGCGGATCTTTTCTATGCAAATATGTTCCAATGACTGGCCGAACATATAATTCACATCCGACATAACAAGCTGAAGGATTACCAGATAGACCAAATAATAGTTTTCCTTCTAGCTCAGCTACAGTTGTCACACTTCCTGGTCGCATCGCTATTTTGTTGAAAAGTACATTAGCTCGTAATCTCTCATAAATAGCAGGTAAATAGTCATAGTCTCCTACCGAAACGCCACCAGTTGTAATTAAAATATCGACTTCTTTTATTGCTCTTTTTACGGTCTCATAACACGTCTCTAAATCGTCAGCAAATTGTCCATAATAGCGTACAATTCCACCTGCTCGCTCAATTTGAGCAGCAATCATATAGGAATTACTATTTCGAATCTTCCCCGGTTTAAGCTGTTCATGTACTTCTAAAAGTTCACTTCCTGTCGCTACAATTCCAATAACCGGCTGTTTTACAACATGTACGGAACTATAACCAAACGTAGCAAGAAGCGCCGCTACTCCAGGGTTAATAGAAGTCCCTTTTTTCACAAGTATGGCATTTTGTTTTACATCTTCTCCTTTAAAAGAAATGTTATCACCAGCAGCGAAAGAGCGTTTTAATTTCATATAAGTCTTTTCTTTTTCTTCAAATCCTTCCGTTAGCTCTAACATAACAACCGCATTACATCCTGCTGGAATTGCAGCTCCTGTCATAATACGTACAGCTTGAAATGCTTTCACCTCTTCTCTAAAAACAGAACCTGCCCCGATCTCACCAATCACTTCAAACTGAATCGGGTTACTGCTATTTGCTTCTTTTGTATCTTCCGCGCGAATCGCAAACCCGTCGTACGGAGAGCGATCGAAATGCGGGACATCATGATCTACAATAACATCTTCTCCAAGCATTCTACCGTAGCTGTCTATAAGAGAAACCTTTTCTATTTCACCTTGATGGGCATACTCCATTATGCGTGCAACTGCTTCTGCTACTGGAATTGGTTTACGTTTTTCTAGCATTCTTTTTTCACCTCGTTTTGATAAGGATAAACTCTCTTTCTGTTCATCCTATATATTTTGCGTATAATCGTTTTGCCATTTTTACATCATTTGTCCCATGAATAAATGCCCTACCGTCTGTAAATAAAACAAAACGATATTCATCTACTAGAAACGATAGTAAATATGGAGTTTTTTTGACACTCACGCTTTTTTGTAAGCGCTTTTGAACTTCTTCTAAATTAAGAACTCGCTTTATCCCTGGACGGATTTGAACCGTATTCCTTCCGCATAGCACTTCTATTTTTATCTGTGCTTCAAATGTTAAACTTGGATACGTTCGTGATTTCCCACAAGATGGACATGTACTTTTTTTCTGCCTGTTTACTTTTAATGAGATACATTGATTGTTCCAAATATCAAATGATAACATTGTTCCTCGCAACGCCTTATAATCGTCCACCAATATTTTCATCGCTTCTGTTACTTGGTGAGCAACTACCATTTGTACAGCTGGCTGAATAATTCCTGCTGTATCGCATGTTGCACCACCCATAGGATGATCCATTAGGCAGCGAAAACATGGTGTTTCCCCCGGAAGAATTGTATACGTTACACCGTAACTCCCAATACATCCACCATATATCCAAGGTATATTTTCTTTTTGTGACATGTCATTTATAAGTAGGCGCGTATCGAAATTATCAGTCGCATCTAAAATGAGATCCACTTCTTTTACTAACTCTTCCATTTCTTGCATTGTAACATCCGTTACAACTGGTACAATTTCCACTTCAGAATTAATCTTTCTTAAATGTTCTGCCGCTGCAATTGCTTTTGGTTTACACTGCTGTGCATCTTCTTCTGTATATAACTGTTGCCGCTGTAAATTACTCCATTCGACGTAGTCACGGTCAGCAATTGTCAATTTCCCAATCCCCATCCTAACGAGCGCTTCCGCATTTGCAGCTCCTAGTGCACCCGCACCGATTAGGAGCACATGCTTTTCTCTTATTTTTCTTTGTCCCATTTCACCAATTCCAGAAAACAATACTTGCCTAGAATAACGCTCTTGCATAGGGAATCCTCCTTTCGCTATCCACCAATATAAGACATTTCAACTTTTGGACGTTTATTTGTACTTTCAGCCGTTCTTTCATCCGAATACCGATCTGTTCTGCACTCCCATGTATGTTGGAGAATTTTTAATAATGAAGCATCAGAAATATTTTCTCGAAGAAGCGTTCGCAAATCGGTTCCTTTCGTTCCAAATAAGCACGTAAAAAACTTACCGTCTGCCGAAATACGAGCTCTCGTACAAGAGGAACAAAAAGATTCAGAAACAGAAGTAATAAATCCAACTTCTGCATCGCTCCCTACATATCGATACAATTTCGCAACTTCTCCAAAGTAACGAGGTTTAACAGGCTCAATCGGATATACACGATTAATTTTCTCTATTAATTGTTCCTTCGTAATAACTTGTTCAAAGTTCCATCCGTTCGTACTGCCCACATCCATAAATTCGATAAAACGAAGCTGAATTTCTTGTTCTTTAAAATAACGAGCCATAAGAAGAATTTGACTATCATTCATCCCTTTTTTTACGACCATATTTACTTTTACTTCTAATCCAGCTGCTTTTGCTGCTTCAATTCCTTTCAATACAGGTTTTGTACTTACATTTCGTCCATTAATTTTTCGGAAGACATGATCTTCTATCGCATCTAAACTAATGTTTACACGTTTTAATCCCGCTTCTTTTAATGCCCTTGCCTGTTTTGCTAAATGAATACCGTTTGTTGTGAGTCCAATATCCTTTAAGCCTTCTAGCTTTGCAAGCCTTGCAATTAACTTCGGTAAATCTTTACGCAATAAAGGTTCACCGCCAGTAAGTCTAATTTTATTAACACCCATACTTATATATAATCTCGCTAACCTTTCTATTTCATCGAACGTTAATAAAAACTCTTCCTGTAAAAAAGCATAATCAGGTCCGAACACTTCAGCTGGCATACAGTACGTGCACCTAAAATTACAACGGTCAATAACTGAAATACGTAAATCTTGAAGTGGCCGCTCTAAAGAATCTTTCATCTTCTCGTGCATCTATATCCCTTCTTTTCTACTGCAATCATTAGTAAGCTTTCAAATTTTTTATTTGCCTTCATTATAAAAAAGAAGCTACATATTCAATGTGACTTTTCTCACATTACTTTCCCCATTCAAAAATTCTTCACAAATCCGTTCGAATTTTGTTCACATCTCTAGTCCCATTCTCTTTACATACTAAAATTTCTTAAACTAAAAAACTTATATTCGTATAATATAAACCCTTACTATAAGTAGCTTTTTAGACATTTAAGGTCGTTTTTCCTTACGGTCATTGAAATTTTACTTTATTTTCAAAAATATCTCTTGCAATTTCATCATGATTACATCCAAAATAAGAAATATACTGCTTATAAGAAGAAAGGTGATTGCTGTGGCAAACAGTACGGCATTATCCAAAGATTTAAAGGAGTTACTTTCATCTGTTGAATATAAAATGCAAATCAATAAGGGGAGTTTTATTTTTCAAGAAGGTATGGAAGCAACAGAAATTTATATCATTCACTCTGGAAAAGTGCAAATCAGTAAACTTAGTGCTGACGGACAAGAATTAACACTTCGCATTTGTTCACAAAATGATATTATTGGGGAATTAACATTGTTCACGGAAAATGCAAGGTATTTATTAAATTCAAAATGCCTTGAAGATGTTGAAGTAGGCGTTATAAAGCGTGAAGCCTTAGAAAAAGCATTACTCCAAAAACCCGCTCTTGTATTTGAATTTATGAAATGGATTAGTGAACATTTAAGAAGAATGCAAACGAAGTTCCGAGATCTAGTATTACACGGCAAAAAAGGTGCCCTATATTCTACTCTCATTCGAATGACAAATAGTTATGGTGTGTTAAAAGAAAATGGGATTCTCATCGATTTACCATTAACGAATCAAGAACTTGCAAACTTCTGTGCAACTTCGCGTGAAAGCGTAAATCGAATGTTAAATGATTTGAAAAAAAAAGGTACGATTTCTATTCATAAAGGAAAGATTACAATCCATGATTTACAATTTTTAAAATGTGAAATTGCTTGTGAAGATTGCTCTGCCTCTGTTTGTAGCATAGAGTAGCATCTTATTTAGATGCTACTCTTTTTTTCTTGCATACAGTTATTTCCTAAAAAAGACGAGGCCTTCCATTAGACCTCGTTTCATGTTAGTTGCTAACTTCTATTCGTTTACTGTGGCATTATTTTTTCAATTCATTAGGAATACGTCTTCTGTAAATTACATAACTACGGCTTAAGTATTTAATTGGGGCACTAAATACATGGACAAGTCTAGTAAATGGCCATACTGCGAATAGACCCATACCTGCAATTATATGAATTTTAAACCATACTGGTACTTCCATCATATATTCAACTTTCGGTTGGAAAATAAAGAGACTTCGGAACCACGGACCGATTGTTGTACGATAATCAAACCCTTTTGAGTTGATATTTAAAAAGGTTGAAGAAAGTCCCGCTAGCATTACGATTAGTAATAAAATAAGCGCAATATAATCTCCCCTTGTACTCGTTGCAATGATGCGTTTTACTGTTACACGGCGGTACGTTAATATAATTAAACCGATGATAGAAGCAACACCTGCCGGAAGCCCGAAACTAATTGCTACTACATGATACATATGCTCAGAAATACCTATTGAACGGTATACAGACTCTGGAATTAAAATCCCCATAACATGACCACCAATGACGAACATGATCCCAAAGTGGAATAATAGACTTCCGATTCGGAGCATTTTCTTTTCTAATAGTTCACTAGATTTTGACGTCCATCCAAATTGATCATAGTTGTATCTGAAAATATGTCCACCGATAAAGATTGTAAAAATGATATAGGGAAACAATACCCATAGAAATTGATCCATCATTTTGACAACTCTCCTTTCTAATTTGCCTGTACACCCCATGTATTGATAGCGAGTAGAACAGCGGCGAGAATTGGTTCATACATACAGTTTGCTTCTTTTAATTGCCCGTGCAACGCTTGTATATTTTCCGTGTATTTACTCATAATTGGCTCGCTATCTTTTTCATTCGCGTTTGCAAGAAACTCAAGTAGAAGCGGTAAATAATCAGGTAGTTCTTTATCTGTTACGTTAAAACCAGATTTTTGATAATGCTGTTTTAACTCTAATAATTCAATTCCACGCTCTCTTTGTTCACCTGTTTTCATGTAGGTAAGATACATATTTGTCTTCTTTCCAAAGTCGAATGTATAGACGTAAGAATCAATAAGTTGATTGTCTGTTTTATTTAGCGCTTCTTTTATAAATGTTGTAAGTGATGCTCTGATTTCTTCCTGTTCAATTTCTTGAATCTCTTCCTGTAATTCTAGTAAAGCTTCCCTCCAACCTAGTTCAGGATAGGAGAGAAGAAAAGAAGAACAAGAAAAAGCTGTTTGTAAACTTTGTTTCATAGTTTTCTGCCCCCTTTTTTTTAAGAAATTGTCGTACAAGAGCCTGGCCCACCTGCGAAAGATAAACCACAACTTCCTTGCTCGCTATATAAATCTGCAACTTGTTCGCGGTGAGACGTCGGGATAACAAAGCGATCTTTATATTTCGCAATAGCAAGAAGACGATACATATCTTCTACATCTTCTTTCGTTAAACCGAGTTCTTTTAATACAGCTTTATTTGGTTCTTTATTAATTTGCAATGCTCTCATATGTGTTCGCATGACAGCCAATTTTTTCAATGTAAGACGAATATGTGATTCATCTCCTGCAGTGAGTAAATTCGCTAAATATTGAATTGGAATACGCATATTATCAATAGCAGGGAAAATCTCTTCTGCTTTCCAGTTACTTCCTTTCCCTTCCACCATATTCATAATTGGGCTCAGCGGTGGGATATACCAAACCATCGGCATTGTACGATACTCTGGATGAAGAGGAAGAGCGATTTTCCAATCGATAATCATTTTATAGATTGGTGACTGTTGTGCCGCTTTAATCCATTCTTCAGGAATCCCTTGTTTTTTCGCTTCAGCTGCTACTTCTGGATTATTTGGATCTAGGAAAACAGTAAGCTGAGATTCATATAAATCTTTTTCATTTTCAACAGAAGCCGCTTCTTTTACTTTGTCAGCGTCATATAGCATTACCCCAATATATCGAATACGTCCTACACATGTTTCAGAACAAATTGTTGGCATACCAGCTTCAATACGAGGGAAACACATTGTACATTTTTCAGCTTTATTTGTTTGCCAGTTAAAATATACTTTTTTATACGGACAAGACGATACACAAAATCTCCATGCACGACATGCATTTTGATCCACAAGAACAATCCCATCTTCTTCACGTTTATACATCGCACCCGATGGACAAGAAGAAACGCAAGATGGATTCATACAATGTTCGCAAATACGTGGTAAATACATCATAAAGACATTTTCAAAATCCGTTTTAATTCCTTCTTCCATTTTCTTGACGTTCGGATCTTGTAACCCTGTTATATGTCCGCCTGCTAAATCATCTTCCCAGTTTGGACCCCATTCAATTTTGTCGATAAATTCACCCGTAATTGCTGATTTCGGACGAGCAACTGGTTGATGCTTACGCTGCGGGCTATTTGTTAATGTTTCATAATCATAATTCCAAGGTTCAAAGTAATCATCAATTGTTGGTTGATCTGGATTGTGAAAAATATTCATAAGACGCTTCATTTTCGAACCGGATTTCAGCTGAATTTCACCATTTTTCAATTCCCAGCCGCCTTTGTATTTCTCCTGATTTTCCCATTGTTTCGGATAACCAATTCCAGGTTTCGTTTCTACGTTATTGAAGTACATATATTCAGCACCTGGACGATTCGTCCAGGTGTTTTTGCATGTTACGCTACAAGTGTGGCAGCCGATGCATTTATCTAAGTTCATTACCATTCCGACTTGCGCTTTAATCTTCAAGCCAATCTACCTCCTTCAGTTTACGGATTACAACGTTTAAGTCACGCTGGTTCCCAGTCGGACCATAATAGTTAAATCCATAGCTTAATTGGCCATATCCACCAATCATATGTGTTGGTTTAACGTGAATACGGGTTGGACTATTATGTGTTCCCCCGCGGGTGCTTGTTAATTTCGTACCAGGCACGTTAATGTGACGATCTTGCGCATGATGCATAAATGCCATCCCCCTCGGTATACGGTGCGTTACAACAGCACGTGCTACGACTACGCCGTTACGGTTAAAGCATTCAATCCAATCATTATCAGCAACACCAGCTTCATTCGCATCATCTTTATTCATCCAAACAGTTGGACCACCTCTAAACAGCGTTAACATTGGCAATGAATCGAAGTACATACTATGAATCGACCACTTATTATGCGGTGTTAAATAGTTTAGTGTAATTTCTTTCCCTTCTACTTCAGGGCGTGATTTACGGAATGGTTTATGTTGCAGTATTGGTTTAAATGTTGCCATCGTTTCGCCAAATTCTTTCATCATGTCGTGATCTAAGTAGAAAGATTGTCGACCAGTTATCGTTCTCCAAGGGATGAGACGTTCAACATTTGTTGTAAATGGTGAGTAACGGCGTCCACCTTTTTCAGAACCCGTAAAGGCCGGAGAAGTAATTACTGTTTTAGGCTGCGCTGTAATTTGTTCAAATGTGAAGCATTCTTCTTCACGTTCTTCTGCTAAGTCACGTAGTTTTAAATCGGTTTGTTTTTCAAGCGCTTCCCATGCTTTTACCGCCATATGACCGTTTGTTGTAGAAGAAAGTGTTAATACCGCCTCAGCAGCATTAATTGCTTCTTTTATGTCTGGGCACCCCTTCGCAATAGAATCCGTTCGAACAACTCCTAATCGACTCTTTAATTGCTCATATTCTTTTTCTGCCGACCAAGAAATCCCTTTCGTACCAATCGGTTGTTTTCCAGTATTTGGTCCAAGCGCTGTCATCTTGTCATAAATCGTTTTATAATCCCTTTCGACAACATGAATTTGCGGCATTGTTTTACCTGGGATCGGTTCACACTCACCTTTGCTCCAGTCTTTAATCTTGCCAAGTGGTTGCGCTAATTCTTGCGGTGTATCGTGAAGAAGTGGTGTTGCAACGACTTCTTTCATTGGTTCAAGATCGATTTTCTTCGCTAAATCTGACACAGCTTTAGAAAGAGAGGTGAAAATATCCCAGTCAGAGCGTGCTTCCCACGGTGAACCGATTGCTGGATTAAATGGATGCACAAATGGATGCATATCCGTACTGCTTAAATCATGCTTTTCATACCAAGTTGAAGCAGGTAAGACGATATCAGAATAAAGCGCCGTTCCAGCCATACGGAAATCTAAATTAATGAGTAAATCTAACTTCCCTTCAGGTGCATCTTCATGCCACTTAATTTCTTCTGGTCTTAATGAGTCACTATCGTCATTCATTAATCCGTTTGTTGTACCTAATAAATGTTTTAAGAAATATTCGTGTCCTTTACCGGAACTTGAAATTAAGTTTGCACGCCATACGAATAAGTTACGCGGGAAGTTGTTTTTATTATCTGGGTCTTCAATCGCAAATTTCAGTTCTTTTTCTTTTAGTTTTTGTGCAACGTATTTTCCGATTTCTTCTTGTGTTGTTGCACCAGCAGCAACAGCTTCTTTATATAATTCAATTCCATTCTTCTCGAATGTTGGATAAGAAGGTAACCAGCCAAGTCGTGCTGCTAATACGTTGTAATCACCGTGATGTTGATAACGAGAGTTGCCCTCAACTGGTGATGCTAAATGTCCAACAGGTGTATCTTCATAACGCCATTGATCTGTTACGAAATAGAAGAAAGATGTACCGTTTTGTAATTTCGGTGGCCCTTGCCAATCTTTCGCCATCGCGATTGTTTGCCATCCTTCTGCTGGTCGTAATTTTTCTTGACCAACATAATGTGCCCAACCGCCGCCGTTTACACCTTGTGCCCCAACAAGAAGAACAAGATTTAAAACTGCGCGATAAATCGTATCAGAGTTAAACCAATGGTTAATACCAGCTCCCATAATAATCATCGAGCGGCCATTCGTATCAACTGCATTTTGCGCGAACTCACGAGCAATTTGAATAATAAGCTCTCGCTTTACTCCGGTCATTTTCTCTTGCCATGCAGGTGTAAACGGTACATCATCATTGAAATCTTTCGGTTCTTGCCCGCCGAGCCCTCGGTTCACACCGTAATTTGCTAACGTTAAGTCATATACAGTTGTAACGCATACTTCGCCTTCTTCTGTCATAACTTTTTTCACTGGAATTGTACGTTCTAATATTGTATTTCCATCATCAGAGAAGTACGGAATTTGCACTGTTTCAACACTATCTTCCATTCCAAGTAAAGAAAGACGTGGATCAATCGTCTCACCTGTCTGTTCATCTTCTAAACGTAAGTTCCATTTCTTTTCGTTATCCCAACGTGATCCCATTGTGCCGTGAGGTGTTGCAAAATCATTCGTATTCTCGTTCCAAATTACAGGTTTCCATTCCCCTAACTTCGTTTCGCGTCCAATATCAGAAGCATTTAAGAAACGATCAGCGACGAATTGATCTCCTTTTTCTTTCAATGTGACAAAGAAAGGAAAATCAGTATATTGCTTCGCATACTTTGTGAAGTATTCTACTTGATTATCTACGTAAAATTCTTGTAAGATCACATGCCCCATTGCCATCGCAAGTGCACCGTCTGTACCTTGTTTCACACTAATCCAATCATCCGCAAACTTTGTAGACTCGGCAAAGTCAGGACTTACAGAAACGACTTTCGTTCCTTTATATCGAACTTCGGCTAAAAAGTGTGCATCTGGCGTTCTCGTCATCGGTACATTTGAACCCCATGTCATAATGTAACCAGAATTATACCAGTCACTACTTTCTGGTACATCTGTTTGATCCCCCCAAATTTGCGGAGAAGCTGGTGGTAAATCCGCATACCAATCATAGAAGCTAAGCATTGGTCCACCCATAAGTTGCATAAAGCGGCTACCAGCTGCATGACTTAACATCGACATTGCTGGAATTGGTGAAAAACCAACATTTCGGTCTGGACCGTATTTAATTACTGTGTATAGTAATGAAGCAGAAACGAGTTGTAATACTTCATCCCAATTCGCACGAATGAATCCCCCTTTACCACGCGCCTGCTTATACGTACGTGCCTTTTCAGGGTTTTCCACAATGCTTTTCCAAGCATCTAATGGTGACTCGTTATTTTGTAGTTCTTCTTGCCACATTTCCCAAAGCACACCACGTACATATGGATATTTCACACGAAGCGGACTATAAATGTACCAAGAAAAGCTCGCTCCACGCGGACATCCTCGTGGTTCAAAATCAGGCATATCAGGACCTGTTGTTGGATAGTTAAGCTCTTGACCCTCCCATGTTACAATTCCATCTTTCACATAAATGTTCCAGCTACAAGAACCAGTACAGTTCACACCGTGTGTAGAACGGATTACTTTATCATGCTGCCAACGCTTTCTGTACACATTTTCCCATTCACGATCTTCATATGTTTCTTGTGTATGATTATCGTTATAACGATCTATTGGTGAAAAATATTTTAAACGTCTCATTAATGCTGAAGGTCTCTTCTTCATACTGTTCACTCCTTTAATACGTCTCTCTTACATACCCTTACTATAAGAGAGGTTTTAAAATACAGATGTGACATTTCGCACAGTTCAAGAGATTGTCATAAATTCATTTGGAAATCGGTTTAAGGAGAAACATTTATAAGTAAAGATTACTTTGTTTTGTTGTGAAGATTTCGGTCAGCGGTGAGCTTATTAGGAGAATAGTATTTGGAGGATTCACCTTTTTTTGCATAAGAAAAAACGCAGGAGAAATTCCTACGTTTTTATATAAATATATTAAAAAGAGTTTTGATACTACTTCAATAATGCTATAAGGAATTTACTTTTCTGCAACGATACTATTATCAAGACATATTTTATATAAAGTGAAACTTTAATCAGCCCGCAAATAGAGGGATAAAACTACAAATCATTATTTACTGTATTGCCCTTAATTACGGAAACAATTATACTAGATGTTATCCGTATGTATAATCTGAATATTCATAAAATTACGAGTAGGATTTCCTTTGGGGACATAGAAATTATAAAGTATATCACCATGATTTTTTAACATTTAAGTTTTTCCTATTTATATAAGTTCTCAATATGAACTTATATAAACCATTCCTACTTACCTCTTAGATTACTATTATACTGCATTAAAATGAAGGAACTCCTTTTCTTTAACATAAAAATGAATTAGAAAACGATAATAAAATTAGGAGGATTACGATGCCCCAGCTTGATTCATTACATCCCATAGTAGAAAGAATAATCAACAATATTGAAAAATTAATGGTCGGAAAACGAAAAGAAACGACCTTAGCCTTGACAGCTCTCTTAGCTGGAGGTCATGTACTATTAGAAGATGTTCCCGGTGTCGGGAAAACAATGCTAGTACGTGCTCTTTCTAAATCAATTGATGCCGATTACAAGCGTATTCAATTCACACCTGATTTACTGCCGTCAGATGTAACAGGTGTTTCTATTTACAATCCAAAAGAGCTCCAATTTGAGTTCAAGCCTGGACCAATTATGGGGAATTTTGTACTTGCTGATGAAATTAATCGTACATCTCCAAAGACACAATCTGCCTTACTTGAAAGTATGGAAGAAGGCACTATCACAATAGATGGCATTACAAGATCGTTACCAAAACCTTTCTTTGTCATGGCTACACAAAATCCAGTCGAATATGAGGGAACATATCCTTTACCAGAAGCTCAACTCGATCGTTTCTTGTTGAAGCTAAAAATGGGATATCCTACACCAGAAGAAGAATTTGAAATTTTAAACCGGATGAAAAAAACAAACCCACTCTCCCATTTACAAGCTATTACAACAATAAAAGAATTACTTTATTTACAACAAAGCGTACGGGAAGTAAGTATGGACAAAGCAATCAAGCATTACATTGTAAAGCTTGTTAATCAGACTCGTTCTTATAGTTCTATACAGCTAGGTGCAAGTCCACGTGGCTCAATTGCTTTAATGAAAGCTTCACAGGCTTATGCATTCATCCATGGCAGAAATTATGTTATTCCAGACGATGTTAAATTTTTAGCTCCTTACGTTTTAGCTCACAGACTCATTCTAAAAATGGAGGCAAGATTTGAAGGAATAACAGGAGAACAAGTTATCGCCAAAATCGTGGCACGAACTACCGTACCGACTCAAAGGACGAAAAACCTTTGATGAAGCGACTACTACGGGCGCTATATCACGTTACGAAGTTATTGCTAATACCTTTATGCCTAGTCTTAACATTTGTATACGCTATGCTTCAAGGAGGGTTTGTAAGTTGGTTTTTGTTTTACAGTACGATTCCTATTGGTCTTTCTTCACTTCTACTTCCCTTCTACGCTTTACGAGACGCTGAAGTAAAACGAATAACAAACCAAAATGAATATGCAGCAGGAGAACAATTTTTAAGCACCATTACAATAAAAAGAAGATTTCCTTTTCCCTTACTTTATTTAATTATAGAAGATGAACTGCCATCACAATTTACAAATTGTAGACAAACGAAGGTGAATAAGGTAATACTCTTTCCAGGATTCAAACGGAATATTTCGTTTCAATATGTTATTGACACAATCCCTAGAGGAGAGCACACTTTTTCAAGCGTACGTGTCAAAACTGGTGATCTATTCGGTATGATGGAGAAAGAAGTAACTTTTTCAGTTCCAGATACATTTTTAATCTATCCCCAGTATGTAGATATAACGTATCGACAATTGGAAAATCATTTCGAACAAGGAGCGCTTTCAGCAAATATAAATTTAGCAAAAGACTCTACAATCTCTGTCGGTGTCAGAGACTATAAACCTGGTGACCGCTTTTCATGGATTGATTGGAAAGCAACTGCCCGAACAAACAATATTATGACGAAAGAGTTTGAACAACAGCGCAGCCATAATATTATGATATTTATGGACAGAACTGAGTCCCCTCTATTCGAATCAGTCGTAACATTTTCCGCCTCTATTGTAAGGGCTGTCTTGAAGCAAAATTCACCAGCGTCATTCGTGTCTGTCGGAAAAGAACGAACTTTTTTCCCTTTAGACAATGGAGATAGTCAGTTACAACAAATCTTTTGTCATTTAGCGAAAGTACAAGCGGACAGTGTATTCCCGCTCTCCCGGAGTGTAGAAATGGAATTAAGAAAAATTTATGAGCCCGTAACGATTATACTCGTAACAAGCGATCTTTCTCCCGATATTCAAAAGGCGGCTGACTTTGCCGCTATTAAAAATAGAAAATTAATGGTGTTTGTCGTGAAAGAAAAAGCAAATCAACTCTCACATCGAGAACTAAGTATTCTAGAAACGCTACAAAAACGAAAAATATTTGTAAATGTGGTTTATGGGAACCGGTATACAAACGTGTTTTTTGAGGTGAGCAAATGATAACATTACGAACAAAATACAAATG
Source organism: Bacillus sp. SRB_331 (assembly GCF_003264175.1). Classification (NCBI taxonomy): domain Bacteria; kingdom Bacillati; phylum Bacillota; class Bacilli; order Caryophanales; family Bacillaceae; genus Bacillus; species Bacillus sp. SRB_331. The sequence goes on from NZ_NADV01000021.1 coordinate 265,326, forward strand.
GGATATGAGCAGATTCTTCATGCATGTATGTGCACTTCTACTTTTACTAGAATGGCTAAGACCCCTTATAGGTATTACAAACGTAGGTAGATTAGATATTTTTGTAATATTTATAGGAATTTGCTTCACTCTCTCTTTTTTTCAAACAAGGTGGCAGATTCCAATAAAGATTGTCACGATCTTATTCATCATTCATTTCCTGTATTATAAAAATGCTTTTATAAATCCATCTTGGCTAACAAAATTTTTTGCTGATATTTCTCGAAATTCCTCTCTGTTTTTCCAGGGGGATTTGCTAGATATTTCTCCAGTTTTTCCAACATTATTATTTTTTCTATCATTTTGGTTTTTGAGTTCTTTCAGCTCTTTTTGGGTTATTCATAAAAAACGTGGGTTGTTATTTCTTGCATTGACTATTATTTATATCACAACTTTTCATAACTTACATTTATACAATGCAAACTACGCTATTATTCGTACTGTTGTCATCGGCTTTTTTATGCTTAGTCTTCTTCAAATAGAACGAATAAAAGAGATTGAACACTTACAAAATTATGCTAGAGTAATCTCAAAATTACTTAGACCTCTTACAATATTTATTGTATTGTCAGCAACCATCGCATACTTCGCTCCAAAATTTGGCCCTCAATGGCCAAACCCAATGAATTTTTTAAAATTCAACACATCTGAAGCAAGTAAAGAACAAGAAGTTTCTAAAATTGGGTATGGTTTATATGACTCGCAATTAGGTGGCCCTTTTAAGGCCGATAATACAATTGTTTTTACAGCACAAACGCAAAACAAACAATATTGGAGAGTAGAAACAAAAGATTTTTATACAGGAAAAGGCTGGGAGGTTTCTGAAAACCCGAAAAAGGTTTCTTTTAAAAATAAAAACGACGTCGTGAGTTGGTACGAACAAAATACAAAAACGGCGACAACCGAAGCAACAATCACCATGCAAAAAAGTTATCCTCACCTTACCTATCCAGCAGGATTAGTATCTGTTGATGCTTCTACTGATGTATCATACAGTGTTGACCCATTTTCAGAAAAAATCTATACGATGCATGGAGACTCTTCTACTACTTTAAATTCGTATAAAGTAACATATGAGATCCCGGAGTTTTCCATAGAAAATTTGAAAGCTGTAAAAACGAATGGAGGTCATGAAACAAGTTCTTATTTCATGACAAAGTACACACAACTTCCCGAATCATTACCGCAGCGAGTAAAAGACTTGGCTGTCAATCTTACAAATGATAAAGACAACCGATATGATAAAGTATTAGCTATTGAAAATTACTTTACAGACAATTCTTTTGTATACGAAACAATGAATGTCTTATACCCTGCCAAAAACCAAGACTATGTAGATCAATTCCTTTTCGATACAAAAAGCGGTTACTGCAATAATTTTTCGACATCTATGATCGTGTTACTTCGTTCTGCTGGGATTCCTGCTCGCTGGGTAAAAGGATTTGCAGAAGGAACTCTGGAGAATACACTTGCTAGTACAGAAGGTGAGAATGTTTATAAAATCGCGAACAATAACGCACACTCTTGGGTCGAAGTATATTTCCCAGGATACGGATGGATTCCATTCGAACCAACAAAAGGATTTACCAATCCCTATAATTTTACAAATAACACTCCTGCTTCTACTTCACAAAATAACGAAATAAATAATTCTAATAACGAGCCAATACACCAACGGAACAATGAAGCAAAGCTCAAAAGTTTAATAGAAAATACAGAAGAAGCCTCTACTAAAAAGATCAAAAATTCCAAAAATGATTTTTCTTGGTGGTACGTATTCCTCTCTACGATACCGATTAGTATCATCGGATACATTCTCTTCACCACTAGAATGAAATGGATTACATTTTTTATTATTCTTTTCTATAAATACCGAAAAGATGATGCTGTTTATCAAAAAGCTTACGGTGCACTTTTAAAACAATTTGCGAGAATTGGCATACCACGGGGTGAAAGTCAAACATTCCGAGAATACGCTCTCCACATCGATACACTTTACAATTCGGCCGATATGCAACAACTTACTTTCAGTTATGAGAACGCTATGTATCAAAAGGAACAGGCCGCAGCCGAATGGAAGACATCCGTACACTTATGGGAAGTGCTTATGAAAAAAGCAGCTTCTCTGCCTAAATCAAACGACTACGATAGAGTGATTTAATCTTGATAATGTGAGTTTAAAGAAAACACCTCAAAGAGCTACTTTGTTCTTTGAGGTGTTTTTTAGTAAACATAATAAAAGATAGCTAACTCCTAATTATTCCCCAAGCACCTTCTCAATCTCAACCTCTAAATCCACCGGCTTCGTCTGCGGTGCAAAACGCCCTACTATTTTCCCGTCTTTTCCAATTAGAAACTTAGTAAAGTTCCATTTCACTGCTTTCATACCGAGTAAACCTGGTGCTTGTTCTGTCATGTATGTATAAAGAGGATGAGCCTTATCACCTTTCACATCAATCTTCGCAAACATTGGGAAGTTCACACCGTAGTTCAATTCACAAAAACTAGTAATATCAGCTTCTGTGCCTGGTTCTTGTCCCCCAAATTGATTACAAGGGAAACCGAGTATTTCTAGTCCTTGGTCTTTATATTTATCATATACTTCCTGTAACCCTTTATATTGTGGTGTAAATCCACATTTACTAGCTACATTTACAATAAGAAGTGCTTTTCCTGCGTAATCTTTTAACGATTTTTCTTCTCCTGTTATTGTTTTAGCTGAAAAATCATAAACTGTCATTGTTCCTACCCCTCTCTTCACTATCATTCTATGTTTATACTATACTACATTCGTGAATATACAGCTTTTATTACGTACTCACATACCGGAATGATAGCGCTTTATTTCCGTTCGAAAATTCGACACAATATACTAGACTTTTATGATGGAAAGTTTTACAATTAATTTGTGAACAAAATGTGACAGTTTATATTTCCATTATAATAGAAAAGGATGGTGTTCATTATGAAAACTGCACAACATGAAACGATTTCAAATCGCGAGTTTTATTTCGTACTATATATGATGTTATTGTATGTTATTGGCTGGGTAATCGATGTAAATGGTTTATTTTTAAGCTCCTACTTTAATTTAGCAGGAGAAATTATGCTTCCGATCGTTGGCGGCATTGTTGGACTGTTCGTTATGTCTATCAATAAAGAACAAACGAAATAACTACATTACAAAATGGCAGAAGACGAGCTTTCGTTTTCTGTCTTTTTCTATTTTTAGCGTATAATAGATACATACCGTATATAAGGAGTGGTAAGTATGAAAAAAGTAGAACAACTATCTTCTCATCTATATCTTATTGATGATTATGACTTACAACATGATGAACGCACAGGTACATACGTTTTATTAGGTGACGATATTACTTTAATTGAAACTTGTGCGGCCCCTTCTCTTCCCTATATTTTAGACGGCTTACAGCAATTACATATTAATTTAAATGATGTAAAAAACATTATCGTTACACATGTTCATTTAGATCACGCAGGCGCAGCAGGGTTAATGATGGAAAAGTGCCCAAATGCTACTCTATTTGTGCATCCGCGCGGGGCTCGTCATATGATTGATCCAACAAAACTAATTCTTGGCGCAAAAGCTGTGTACAAAGAAGATTTTGATAAACTTTTTGATCCAATTCTTCCAATTGAAGAAGAACGTGTTCATATTGTACAAAATGGTGATACATTAAAAATTGAAGAAGACCGTACACTCACATTTTATGATACACCGGGACATGCGAAGCACCATATTAGCATTCACGATTCATTAACAAACGGCATTTTTACTGGCGATACAATAGGAATTTATTATAGAGAACTCGCAGACCTTGATGTAGAACTATATCTACCATCAACGTCTCCTTCACAATTCCAGCCAGATGCGATGATTGCTTCTAAAAATCATATTCAAAGTATGAATGTAGATACTATTTATTTCGGTCATTACGGCGCATCATCCAATGTTACAGAAGTATATAACCAACTTGAACATTGGTTACCTGTTTTCGTTCATACTGGTAAAGAGGTCTTTGAAAAGTATAATGATTTCGATGAGGCCACTAAAGCATTACAAACTTTATTAATGGATAAAATCTCTTCTCATCTTACAAAGTTAAATGTTCCATCCAATCATTCTGTTTATAACATTTTACATCTTGATTTAGAAATTAGCGCGATGGGAATTATTGATTACTTAACGAAGCAAACAAAATCCACAATTAACTAATAGAAAACGAAGATATATACAACGTCATTATCGTATATATCTTCGCTCCTTGAATATATTTTTTAATAAAGGATGGTGGAATAGAATGCAAAAAGTGATACTATACCTCTGCTTTACATTATTTATCATCTTATTATTAGTTGTAGGTGTTAAAATTCAATTTTATTTAGATACAGACGCGCAAGTGAACTTTAACGTCTATCCAAGATTATTCTACTTTACACTCTTCCCTCTTTTGGTCGGCATTTTATTACGATTCCTACAATCAATTAATCGCGAAACGAGTAAACAAAACTGGAACTTTCAGCCGGATAAGTTTATCGCTATTACGTTGCCAACACTATTCATTGCCTTTTCTCCAGCTCTACTCTTTTCACCAGTTGGTGAATACCTACCTTATTTAACTAATATTATTCTTGTGAATACAACTTTCGTTACCATTATTAGTTTAATAGCTGGTTACTCACTTTTAGATTGTTTTATACAAAAAGACAAGGAGAATAGTAAGGAATATAACTAAGTGATTTCTCACTTTCACTTTATTAAGCAAGTCAAGGTAATTCTGCCCCTGACTTGTATGCAAAAGAACCTAATGTTCAATTTTTAAGTGCCGTTGGTTATGGTGGGTTATTTATAAGTACAATACTCCTTGTAAGAGTTGCTATACATGTGGTAAGGAAATTTAAGTAATAACAAAACGAGTATGAAATCGCATAGATTTTATACTCGTTTTTTATTGTTCATATATTTAATTGGTAATAGGAAATTTATGTTAAACTAAAGAAAGTCGCGCACTAAATCAAAATACATTTCAAACAAGGGAGACTTATTATGAAATTAGGGACTTTCTCGTTTCTAACGTTTATCACAAGTATATGTTCTTTCTTTATTTTAAGAGGACCTAATGCAAATTTAACATTAATTATTGTGCTTCTAAGTATTCTTTCATTACTCGGTATTATTTTTGCGATCGCATCAAAGAATTGGCTATTTAAAATAGTTGGTACGACATTAAATGGAGTCATACTAATATTTGTATATTTCTTATTGCTAGCAAAAGGAATAGGTGGTTAATATATTTACGTTTCAATAAGAAAAGCTCACAGCTTAAGCTATGAGCTTTTTTACTTATCTCACCTTTTCATCTACATACTCCATAAACTGTTCTGCTTTAATAAATCTTTCTTTATACGCTTCAGGTACTTCTTCTACTGTTATCCCACCACTCGATTTCGCTTTTACTAATACAGTTTGATATGACATTAACGCTTCCATATATTGTTCATACTCTTCTGAAGTTAATACTTCTTTACTAGATTTATGGCCATTTAATTTATCAAAATACGGCTGAAGTTCCATTTCTACCTTTTTCATTTCCTCTTTTTTAGCTGGTGATAATTGATCATAATCAATATTACCGTTCGAATCCCCGTACTCAAGCTTTGCATTTGTTAATTTCTTTAGTTCTTTTGTAAACTCTTCATATTCCTTCACACCCATTTCGTCTTTCGCTTGTGATAACTTTGCATTAAAACGCATGTATCCTTCTAATGTCATCGCTCCGGCATGTTTTTTTAAGTTCTCAAACGACCCGTATATACCATCCGCCATAATAGATTGGTAAGCAAAACCAGTCGTCGGGATTAAAAATGCTGCTGCAAGTACTCCTGCAATAAGGCGCTTCTTCCTTTTGTTCCCCCCTCGCTTCATTTTAATCTGAACAATTACTTTTTCTTTTAACTCCGGCGGGGCAATAATCCCCTTCGCTTCTTCTTGTATAGATTCTCTAACTCTACAATCTAAGCTCATTTCACATTCCCTACCTCTCCTAAAAAGATTTCTTCTACTTGTTCTTTTTGGCGTAGTTTCTTTAATGCCGCATGAATTCTAGACTTCACTGTACCGATTGGAATATGTAATATTTGTGCTACTTCTCCTTGAGAGTAATCGTGTAAGTATCTTAAGATAATAACTTGTTTCAATTTATACGGTAACTTATGAATGAGTTCGATTAATTTTTGATTTGATATTTTACTTACAACATCGCTAGAAAAATCAATTTGTACTGGTTTTCTTTGCTCTTCTGCTTTTTTTATAATTCGTAATCGCATCCACCTCATTCTTCTATAAGAATGAATTTGTTTAATCGCAAGTCCAATTAGCCAAGGGCGAAATGGCTTCTCGACATCATATTTACGAAGCGATTCATATAGTTGTATGTATATTTCCTGAACGATATCATCTACATCCGTTTTATCTTCTATTAAAAAATGTGCTGTCTTATATACTTCTTGAATCGTTTTATCATACAATTCGCTATATGCTTCTTTATTGCCTGATAAAGTTAATTGGATTAAATCTGTATACACTGTTTCATCCTTCATGTACCATCCCTCCTTTGTCCTACACTATATATTGGCAAGTAATTGATATTTCGTTCGATTTTTTCAAAAAGTTTTTTATATACATTAATACAATGATCCAATGACTTCATAAGCTTCACTTATAACCTTGCATAACAATTATATAATTTTCCAATTCCTAATGAAGATTTAAAATAATATATATAGTCAAATTTAGGAGGATGTATATGAAAGCTATCGTTGTAACTTCGTTCGGTGGTCCTGAAGTGATGAAATATACAGATGTGGATATGTCGACTATTTCAGACAATCAAGTGTTAATACGCGTTGTTGCTACTAGTGTTAATTTTGCCGATATTAAATCACGTTATGGCAAAAAAGGAAACAAAGCCTTACCTTTTATCCCAGGGATAGATGCAGCTGGTATTGTAGAACGCGTAGGTTCTCATGTAAAAAACATTTATCCTGGCCAACGAGTCATTGCTTTTCCTCAAAATGGTTCATACTCTGAATATGTTGTCGCGAACGAAAATCTTACTTTTGTATTACCTGATGAAGTTGATTTCCAAACTGCAGCCGCTTGCCCTATCGTATCTTTTACAAGCTACAATTTACTTGCAAATGTTGCAAGACTTCAACAAGGTGAATCTGTTCTAATTCATGCAGCTGCTGGAGGAATTGGTACTACAGCGATTCAACTTGCAAAACTATTAGGGGCTAAAAAAGTTATCGGTACTGTTGGAAGTGAAGCGAAAAGAAAAATCGCTTTTGATGCAGGAGCCGATTATGTTATTTGTCATCAAGATGAAGATTTTGTAGAGAGGGTAAATCAGCTTACAAACGGAGAAGGCGTTAATATTGTTTTAGATTCTATTTCTGGTACTGTGTCCGAAAGAAGTTTAGAATGCCTTGCTTATTACGGTCGTCTCGTCCAATTCGGCAATGCTAGCGGAGAAGTTGGTATTTTTCAAACGAAAGATTTACACGCAAGTTGCCGTTCTATACTCGGTTTCAGCTTTGGCACTACACGGAAAAAACGTCCTGAATTGCTTCAAGAAACTGCGAATCAAGTTTTCCGTTATTTACGCGATGGAAGTTTACAAATTAAAGCTACGAAATCTTTTCCTCTTCAAGATGCAGGGAAAGCACATGAATGGGTCGAAAGTAGACAAAGTACAGGGAAAGTAATACTCCACGTTCAGACAGCTCCCTAAAATGAATACATGAAATAGAGGTGTTATTCATGGGATCACGAATTATGCATATCATTATCGCGAGCGGTATTGCAGAGAAACTATCTATTCAAGATAAAACTTCTTTCTTACTTGGTGGTGTAGCTCCTGATGCTGTTCATTCAAAAAAAGAAAAAGGAACTTCACATTTTTACGCTGGTACAACGAAGAACTATACGAGAAGAATAGATTATGATTCATTTATTCATAAATACGAAGATCATCTGGATTCCCCTTATATTTTAGGTTATTATACCCACCTCATTGCCGATGATAATTGGCTAAGCGGCTTTTTTCTACCTTGGCTTAAAAACAGAATAGAAAACGACGAAACTATCGCACCTATGTACTATAACGATTTTAAATTATTGAACGCACAATTGTTGCATCATTATGATAAAGAACAGCAGCTCTTCGCCCTACTTAATCAAGAGGCTAACATTGTGAATATAGAGGAGATTTCTAGAAAGAATGTTTTAGCTTTTCGGCAATATATTTTTGAAGATATGCTATATCCTGAGCAACACTTGCACGAAAACTTACAAGTGTTTTCATTTGATCAAATCGTTGGTTATATTGAGACTGCAATTGAAAAAGGAACATTTTTTATAGAACAACTCGTTAATAAAAAATTGACTTCAAATATTTAATCCCCCTCATTATTTACGAGGGGGATTTTCACATAACTATATAATTATTTATTTTTTCCCATTACTGCAAAGTAATTCCCTTCACTATCAGCAAAGTTAAACAATTTACCAGAAGGCATAGTTACCATTTCTCCAACAGTAACATTTTTATTTGTTAGCTCTTTATATAATTGATCAAGATTTTCTGAGAAGAACATTAAGGACGGTGTACCAAGATTTAATTCTGGGCTCATGTTCGAAATAACTTCTTTATTATGTAGTATAATACTCGTTTCTGCACCCTTAGTCGGAGCGATTTCAATCCATCTCATTCCTTGCTTGTTATCTTCCTCTGCAACTACATGAAATCCTACTTTTTCCGTCCAAAAATTTACTGCCTCATCTTGATTATTTACGTATAACATAATTTGTCCAACTTTATGGATCATTTGTTTTCCCCCTAATGGTTTTTATATTCTATGTAGGTTTCTACAAGTGCTATTGTTATTCCTTTTGAGTTTATATGTACCTCTTCACAAAATTTATCGACTGATTCATCCCGTCAAGTTCGTTAAAATAATCATTTCTTTCAATCATGTAATAACCGTCGAATCCGATTTCATCTAGTGCCTTGAAGAATATATTGAAATCTACTTCACCGTTTCCTGCTGCGACTTCTATATACTTACTTGAACTATCGCTTTTCAATTCTTTACAGTCTTTAATATGCGTTTGTACTATATAATCTTTTAATAGGAATAAACTTTCTATCGGATTTTCATTTACATCACTTATTAAATTCGCTGGGTCAAAGTTAACTGCTAGTCCTTTTGAGTTTATATTTTCTAAAAATCTTTTTAACACTATTGCTTTTTCAGATCCCGTCTCAATAGCAAAGACTCCCCCTAATTTTAATGATAAATCCCCTATCTCATAACAAGCCCTTTGCATCTTTTCATATCGCTCGCTCTTTTCAACATCTGGAATCTTTCCAATGTGAGCCGTTATTATGTTTGCTCCTAATTCTAATCCCTTATCAGCAACACGTTTCAACTGCTCTATTACACTTTCATCTTCCGCCCCTACAATTCCACTTTCTCCAAAACTAATTGCTAATGATGGGACTTTAATCCCATTAAAAGATAAGCTATCCTTTAAAGTAATCCATTCTAACTTTGAAATATTAGCTAAATTGAAATTCTCATTCATAGCATATAGTTGAATATATTCTAAATCCCATTCTCTCGCCTTTCTTATTCCTTCGTTTACTTCAATATGTTTCGTATTTAAAAACATTCCTAATTTCCTAGCCATACATGTACCTTCTTTTTATTATTTCGTATCATGTTAATATTCGACTCTTTTTATGTTACTTCCTTGTACAAACTAAACTAGAAATGCTACACCTTTATCAATATTCCCTGTAGAATCGTTAATATTTTTAAAGTTACGATAGATGAAATTTTAATAGTCGTTAATAAAATTCCATCTATTATTCCACAAAAAAAGACGTAACTACGCATAGTTACATCTTTCCATTCATTTATCTAGGTTTTTTCTTACCAGTAAAAGCTGGTTTCTTTTTCTTTGGTGCTGGTGGTTTCGATTCTACAAATGTTCCTTTGAACATTTCTTGTTTCGTAAACACGATACCTAATTTTTTCGCAAATTGAAGTAATTTACGCTCTTCTTGTTCTGTTACAAGAGAAACAACTGTTCCTTCTTTACCCATACGTCCAGTACGTCCTGAGCGGTGAATATATTGGTCTACTGTGTCTGGTAACTCTAAGTGGATTACGTGTGTTAAATCATCGATATCTAATCCACGTGCTGCAATATCAGTAGCAAGTAATATTTCTAATTTCCCGCTACGGAACGCGCGCATCGTTACTTCACGCTCTTGTTTGCTTGCCTCTGCATGAAGTGCTGCTGCTTTCATTTTACGGAACTTCAGTTTTTGAGTAATTTCATCTAAACGGAATGGATCATTTAAGAAGGCAACTGCTTTTACATTTCCCATATGCATAACTCTTCTAATATAATCATTTTTTTCACGACGCTCACAAACGATATACGTATGTTCAACTAGGCTCTGTGCCTCTGAACGTGTTACACGTACTAATTGTGGTTCAACTGTCAAATCACGTGCCGCATCTTCTGCAGCTTTTGTTATTGTCGCCGAGCAGAATACTAATTGACGATCGCGCATCGTTGATTTAATTACATCAAGTACAGCACCCATCATCTTTTGTTTTACAATTTGATCAAACTCATCAAATACAATCGTTTTCACTTCATGCATCTTTAATTTTTTCATGCGAATCAACTCTAAAATACGTCCTGGTGAACCGACAATAACTCTCGGATGTTTCTTTAATTTTTCAACTTGGCGCTTAATATCCGCACCACCAATTAAAGACGCACCTGAAATATCCGTTCCTGCTGTAAACTTTTGAACCTCTTCATGAATTTGCATAACAAGTTCACGAGTTGGCGCTAAAATTACAACTTGAGGTTGTTTAACTTCAGGATTAATTTTATGTAAAAGTGGTAATAAGTACGCTAATGTTTTTCCTGTTCCAGTTGGAGATTCAGCAATAACGTCTTGTCCTTCTAAAATAGTTGGAATCGCTTGTTTTTGAATTTCAGTAAATTCTTTAAAACCAGCCTTTTCCCAAGCTTGTTGTAAAAATGGTTGCATATCTTTTATCATTTGTTTTTCTCCTTTATCTCTATTTTTGAAGAAAATGTTGTATTGTTCGCACCGTTTCTATCATGTGTGAAATAACAGCTATTAAATCATCAACATGGTCTTCTGTAATCGATTTTTGAAATAGAACCTCTACCTTATTATGATATGAAATCGCTTGCTTATTATATTCGTATGAAATTTTTTGCGTAATCATTCGCTCTTTTCCCCATATAGAATGCAATAAAGTTTCAATTTCTTCGCATCCTATCTCTGGTTGCTCCATTTCGAACGAGAATTCCAGCTTCATTTCACAACCTGGTATAAACTGAGGTACTTCTAATATTTCACCTGATAAATTCTTTGCATCAACAGATAGTGAAAATGTCGCCTCTACCATCGTTTTAAATGTTTCTGTTAGTTGAAATGAAATACTATACATACGACTTAATGAAGCAAGGTCCATCACATCTTTTCGATCCGTTACGAGAATATCACCGTGTAAATCGAAATCATAGACAGCTCCTTCCACAATTACCTTTAAATTTTCAAAAGCAGTTGGATCAAACATAATTTCCTCCAAAAAACAGGCGCCTTTCGATGGAAAGGCGCCACTTGATGTATATATAGTTTACAGATAAACGAGATGAATTACAACCTTTTAGAATAAACCTACTGCTTTTCCATCTTCATTTACATCCATTTGTAGTGCTGCTGGTTGTTTAGGAAGGCCTGGCATTGTTAACATTGTTCCTGTTAACGCAACGATAAACCCTGCACCGATAGATGGTTTTAATTCACGAATTGTAACGATAAAGTCAGATGGGCGACCTAATTTTGTTGCATCATCTGAAAGAGAGTATTGTGTTTTCGCCATACAAATCGGTAGGTTACTCCAACCTTCTCCCTCATATTGAGCTAATTGCTTACGTGCTTTCGGAGCAAATTCAATATCTTTTGCGCCGTACACTTTTTGAGCAATTGTACGAATTTTTTCTTCTAATGGTAATTCTAATTCATAAAGTGGTGCGTAGTTGTTTTCACCTTTTTCAATTTCTTTTAACACTTTCTCAGCAAGGTCAACTCCGCCTTGGCCACCTTTCTCCCAAACTTCTGTTAAGGATACTGCATAGCCACGCTCATTGCACCATTCTTGTAAGTATGCAACTTCTGCATCTGTATCAGTAATGAATTTGTTAATGGCAATTACGAAAGGAACACCGAAGCTTTGAATTGTTTCAACATGCTTCTGTAAGTTCTCCATACCTTTTGCTAACGCATCTACATTTTCTTCTTTTAATTGATCTCTCGCCACACCACCGTGCATTTTAAGCGCACGAATAGTCGCAACAATAACTACCGCTTCTGGTTTAATACCAGCTGCACGTGCTTTAATATCTAAAAACTTCTCGGCACCTAAATCTGCACCGAATCCAGCTTCTGTAATAACATAATCACCTAATTTTGCTGCCATTGTCGTAGCGATAACACTGTTACAACCGTGAGCGATATTCGCAAATGGTCCGCCATGAATGATAGCTGGTGTATTTTCTAATGTTTGTACTAAGTTCGGTTTTAATGCATCTTTTAATAGAAGTGTTAACGCTCCTTCTACTCCTAAATCTTTAACTGTTACAGGTTGATTTGAAAAATTATAAGCGACAACAATGCGAGATAGACGTGATTTTAAATCTTGAATATCTGTTGCAAGGCAGAATACGGCCATAATTTCAGATGCTACTGTAATATCAAAACCATCTTCACGTGGTACACCTTGAACCGGTCCACCAAGGCCAATTACTACGTTACGAAGGGCACGATCATTTAAGTCAACACAGCGTTTCCAAACGATTTTACGCGTATCAATTCCAAGTGTGTTTCCTTGTTGGATATGATTATCAATGAACGCCGCTAATGCGTTATTGGCAGTTGTAATCGCATGAATATCTCCAGTAAAGTGAAGGTTAATATCTTCCATTGGTACTACTTGAGAATAACCGCCACCTGCTGCTCCACCTTTTAATCCCATTGTTGGTCCAAGAGATGGTTCGCGAAGTGCAATTACTGTTTTCTTACCAATTTTATTAAAAGCTTGACCTAAACCAACTGTTACTGTTGATTTACCTTCTCCTGCTGGAGTTGGGTTAATCGCTGTTACTAAAACAACTTTACCGTCTTTCTCATCTTGTAAACGCTTAAAAATATCAAGAGATAACTTGCCTTTATAATGTCCGTATGGCTCTAGTTCTTCTTCTAAAATATTTAAATTAGCTGCAATTTCTTGAATCTTCTTCATACTTGCTTCTTGTGCGATTTCAATATCAGATTTAACTGTTGTAGTAGTTGTCATGTACCCTAGTCCCCCTTTAATTGATTCTGATGATATTGTATCAGTTTTTTGTATTTTCTGCACTTATTTACCTCCTAAAATTCTTCTATTTCGTCATACGTTTTTTAACATAAATACCCATAAAAATGTTAGCGCTTGTTGTAACTCTGTAGGTAGCTGACCTAACATCTTCTCATTTACTCCACGCTTATATACGCCGGTACCATCTACAACTTCAAATCCTTGTTCTTTTGCTAACTGTTCAAATTCCCAAGGCATCATCGTATTGCAAACAACGTCTTTGCCATATAGGCGCGGATAACTGTTCTCTCTCGGTTTTGCTGTCGGTCCTAAAATTGCAATACATGCGTATCCATCTTTCTTTAAAACACGCTTTATTTCATTTAATGCTCGCAACGGCTCCTCGGTCCATTCTAAAGAATTAATTGCCATAATTGCTTCAAATTTCTCATTTTCAAATGGTAATGAAGAAAGATCACCTTTTATAAAAGATAAGTTTGGGTCTTCTCCGCGCTCCTTACCCTTTTGAATCATAACTTCCGATAAGTCCACCCCAACCGCTTTGTAGCCAGTAAGACTTAATTTATATGTACCATACCCATCACCACAGCCAACATCTAACACTTGTACTTCCTTTTCCACGTACTGCTCAAAAAATGGAATGATTGTACTCCTGCTCCCGCTATCCCACATTTCTTGACTATTTTGATTCCAAAACTCTGCATTGTTATCCCATTTTTTCTCTGCCGATTCATGCCAATTAAACTTCGCCATACATTCCCCTACCTTCACGTATTATCATTCAGTTCATTCTACATCATGTTCCAAAATCCCTGTTTATCTTCATAAGGAGATAAAGTGAAACTTTAATCAGTGGGGGTGTTTGTTCGTCCCCCACTGATTATTATTTGAACCAATCGGGCTTTTACTGGCAGCCCGACTCCCATCTAACTTCTTTGCTCCAGCCGAATTTTGAGGTGGGGGTCTTACTGCACGGCAAATAGCGGGATAAACAGGATAACAACGGAATCTATTTTCTCCAATTTTTGCTTTACTTGGGTTTAACTCATACTCATGTTCTGCTCCTTATGAAAGATACTATAGATACACCCAATTGAAAGAGAGGGATGTACATGCGAAGAAAGAGAAATCATCATTTTAAAAGTGGTGAAAAAAACGAAGAGTATGCAGCTGAAATATCTCCGGCTGGTATTCCGATTAGACATGAGCGCAAAGAAATTGCAAATGAAATAGAAGGTACAAATACCGGTGCAATGATCGGCTATGTCGCATTATTTCTTTCGTTATTCTCCATTGCTTTTTATCCTGTTACCCTCGGCTCCCTTGCTATTTTAGTTGGCTTATTAGCTGTCAATTTTGGAGCGAGAACACTTGGATATACCGCAATTGGTTTTGGTAGTTTTTCTGTTTTATTTACTTTACTCTATCCGCTTGCTTTGTCAGCGTTTTAAAAAAAACACACCAAGTTATACTTGGTGTGTTCATTCGTGATACAACATAATATGACCGCATCCACAACAATGCTTCGCTGTAATTTCTTGAAAAACTGGATAATTTTCTTCATCTCTACGCTCAATAAACACCTTTTCAAATCGGTACATGTTTGGCGCATATGCCCAATCTTGTTTCGTACGTGCATATAATGTTGAAGAAAAAAACTCCTCACCACCACAAACGATACATCCCTTCTTCATCAATACCCCTCCTATGCTTGTCTTACTTCATCTATATGAACATAAGCATAAAAAAAAGACCTTCTATTACTAGAAAGTCTTCTCTGAAACAAAAAGAAATGTACCGAATATACCTACTCCGCTATATTCTTTCGTAACACCAGCTTCTGTTTTATACGTTTGCTTTACAGTCATAAAGAAAACACCATTTCGTGCATCAATACTTTCAAACTGTAATTTCTCTTTTTTTTCATCTACATTTTGCGTGCATTCAAAGCTACTCTCGTCACATTTCAATGTATACTTATCCTCTAAATACAATTTAAAATCTGATTCTTTCGGACAAGTTATAAGTAATATTGCCACGAGAATAATACTTACAATACCCACAATTGTATAATATTTCTTCATTTGTTCTCCTTTCAAAAGACAAGAAAACTTGACTTCATGCGCCAAGTTTTCTTAGTCTACAACCCATTGCCACTCTTGTTCTTTCTTATCAAAAATGAGCCAACCCGTTTCTGTTGCTTCCGCTTTCAATTCATCGATATTATCTAGTACCTCATCCGTACTTTCGAATGATCCTACTACATATACCGGAATTTCAAGACCTCTTCTCGACTCAATTTTCCCCGCTAAATCAATGTATAACCCATCTTCCATTAACGGCATAAGCCCAAGGATAACTTCCTTTGAAATTGCTGGGAAAATTTTTGATTTTTGGAAGAAAGTAAAACGTTTCTTTCCAAACGAACCGAGTTTATATGGAATCACTTTACTTAGCATTCCTACAAAATCACCGATTCTACGGTAATACACTTTGTTGTACCAACCGTCATCATGTGAAAAATAAACGAATCTATTCTTCAACAATGGGAAGAACGTTCTTCCAAGTGGTTCTTTTTTGTGAGCCAAATATAATAATTCTGCAATTTCTTTTGGCTCTAACTCATCTAAATCGCTTGCATCATCGAAATCTACCCAACAAAATTCATCAAATTCATCAATCTCTGCTTGAATGAGTTTATGTATGTTTTCTTCCTCAACATATTCAAATAAAGTATGATAATGAAAATCTGTCCACTCAAAATTATGCTTTAAAAGCAATACTTGATGAAGCGGTGAAGGGATGTTACTTGCAAACTCTTTAAACGTAATTCCAGATGTAATAAAACAATGACCCCGACGATTACCATTAATATATATCATATTGTTTACTTGGTCAGATCCTCCAGACAAAGCACCTAGCCACCTTCGTTTTATATGTTTCAATTCTATAGCATATTTTAACATGAAAAATTTTAGAAACATAGAAAAAACTTCAAAAACTATTTACAATTTCATGTGTTTTATTACATACTGATTACAAGAAAAAACGCCTGCTTATGAGCAGGCGTTTTTAAAGGATTTCATCTGGGTTTTGAGGGTGATGATTTCCCTCTTTCTTTTCATCTGTTTGGAACATCGATTGAATTTTATCAATTGTTTGTGGAGCTAATTCAATTATTTTTTCTGCTAAATGTGTCGCATTTTGTAGATGCAGAATATTTACTCCATCTTTATTCACTACAAGAAATGCTACTGGTGTAATAGAAACACCACCCGCGCTACCGCCACCAAATGCAGGGTTACCGTTCGCTCTTTGTCCATCATTCGTTTGGAAATCAGAACCTCCTGCTCCAAAACCGAACGCTACTTTAGAAACCGTTAACACTACACCACCGTCAGCCGTTTGAACAGGCTCTCCAACAATCGTATTTACATCGACCATTTCTTTTAAATTTTCCATTGCCGCTTTCATTAACCCTTGAATTGGATGATCCACCGTTCATAACCTCCTTTGTCATATCTTTCCTAGTTTTTCCGAAAGTTGGTGAACTAAACATAAAATTTTATATTGATTTCAAAAAACTTAAGTTGTAATATTTAGAAAAATAAAAAAGAGGTAGATTTTTTATGATGAGAAAATTAACAAAGAAAGATCATGAACAAGTATTCGCTTACCTAAAAGAAGAAGCAGCCCTTAACTTGTTTATTATTGGGGATTTAGAAGCTTTCGGTTATGAAACAGACTTTCAAGAATTATGGGGCGTATATAAAGAGAATGGAACATTAAAATCGATTTTAGTTCGCTTTCACGATACATTTATACCGTATAGTAAAGAAGAGTTTGTGGTTACTGACTACGAGGCACTTCTTTCCGCATATAAGCCGCTTAAACTCTCTGGCAAGTCAACTATTGTAGAAAGATTTGAAACTGCTCCAAGTGTACAACTAGGCGCCAAAAATGAAATGTATTTTTGCGAATGTCTAAATGACAGCAACTTACCTAGCACACCAATTCATGAAACAATTAAACTTGCCTCACTCGATGATATAGAACGAATTATGAAATTACGAAGTGACATCGCTGAATTCCCGACTGCTAATGAATCAGAAAAAATGTTAAGGCAAGCTATCGAAACAAATACAGGACGTACATATTATATTGAAAAAGACGGCGCAATCATCGCATCCTCCTCAACTTCCGCTGAAAATTCATTATCTGCTATGGTTGTTGGCGTATGTACGCATCCGAACTACCGCGGAAATGGATATGCTTCGCTTATATTGCAAAAAATGATTCAGGACTTTACGAAAGAAGGCCGAACACTTTGTTTGTTTTATAACAATCCAGCAGCTGGACGTATTTATAAACGACTAGGGTTTAAAGATATTGGAATGTGGACGATGTATCGATAATAAGGGGTACTCTATAAGCGGAAATAGTTGTAACTTAGCAATAAAGCAGATTATAAAAAAAATTCACACCGTTATTATGACGATGAAGAAACTACTTGCGAAGCCATGACTTTAACTAATAAATATTATGTACTCAAACTAAATTTAGACAGATAAACGCCCCTAATTGTTGCATCTACTCCAGCAATTGGGGCTAACTGTTTATTCTCAAATTCTTTCCACTACAAATAGAAAAATTTATGAAACATTTATCACACTTATGTCGCTATTATCTTTACATGCAAATGCCCTTCTTAATATTACTGCTTCTTATTATACTGTGCTTTAAAATCAATATATTCCTGTCTCGCATCCTGATTATTACCTTGGTGACTATCAAAAGATGTATGTATTTGTGATATATATTTTACTAACTTGCCCTCATCATTTCTCTTCTTATAATTCACTACAATACTTACTTCCAATATCTGCTTTGAACCATGTTTAGAATCAATATGCAATGCGATTGATCCACCACCATATTCATCAAATTGTATTTTCAACTTATCATTAATGATACTCTGAAACTCTAATTCAGTTAGTTTGTATCCAACAGTACTAGGCTGATCAAACTTTTTTATATCACCTCCGGGCTTCATCTTTAGTTTCCCTATCCCTTTTAAACGATCTACAATTAAGTTCACATATGAAACATCCAGATTCGATTCTGGACTTTGTACCTGTCCATTTTTATACATAATATTGGTACGATAAACAACTTCTTCTTTATTATCTTTGCTGTCTACTGCTGAAGTAACTTCTTGTGTTGTGTTGCCATATAAACTTTTATCTTTCGTATTATATATTCCTTCCGAAGTTTGATAGATTGTTTTTCGGTGCTCTCCATCTTCTTTTTGTTCATATGTACTATATATACCTCTTTGTTCCACAAAAGCATACCCATCATCACTCGCAGACATAACCTTTTTCATGTCACCTTCATCCATTGCCTTAACAAATGGCTCATACTCTATCTTTTCTTCAAAAAAACTACATGCTTGTAGTAGGCTGATTGCTATTATGATAGGAATTATTTTAGAAACCCTTTTTTTGTTCATTTCATCATCACACTACCCACTCTACATTTTCGATCAGATAACCTTCTAATCACTTTAATCACCTTACATAATTAAATTTTCTTTTAGAAGTTAAAATACTCTCCTGTAAATTATTACTTTTCTATCATCAAAACTTACAATACTCACTTTTTTATGCCTTACGTTTCGATTTACTTTTTTTATTTTTCTTTTGATATCTTGGAGTTTCTCTTCTATGTTGCTCCCATGAAATGTTAAATGACGGAAATTTAAACCTGCAATATGCTAATAGCTGAAATTCAGCTGCACCAATAGCCACTGAATACATTAAAATATTCCCTACTACGCCCCCAAATATAAAATTGTCTAAGGCAAAATCATTATGAAAATAAATCAAAATAAGCAGAATTAGTACGTATATTGTGGCCACCCTCATCATAGTTCCTTTTGTTTTACTAAAAAAGGAAGTGGACCTTTCATCCATACTAAACGCACCTTTACTCGCTTGTTTAAATGTATCGATTGTTGCCATAATATGGACAATCACCGCACCTAAAAATAATAACCCTGCATATATTAATGTAATCTGGTCAATTGAAGAATTAGCTATTTCAAAAACAATAAAAACAGTGAATCCTATAGTCCCTAATTGAAATGCATATAATAATACGACAAATGTTTGTAACTTTTGAAATTTAAATTGAGCTTTTGGAAATAAATATAGAATGAAAAAAATTACTTGCAGAGCATATAACAACACTTCTAGCTTAACAATTTCAATATCATTGAAAAGAGCTATGCAGTAATCCCAACCAGCTGATAAAGCAATAGAAAAAATAGCTATTGAATTATACAATATTCCTCCAAATATAAACGCCGTTGCACCTTCAGGACTTAAACGCCCTTGACATGTCATTCGAAACTTATCTAAATCTTCTTCTTTTATATCCCACACCCTGACATTTCACCTTCTATACAGTTTAAATAATTTTCTTGCACTAAAATTCTATTACATTCTTAATATTTTTAAGTACATAGATCTTTGTACAACTAAATTCAGATAATCTTTTAGGTATTTCATTATCACATTAATTACCATAATCATATACTCAGAATGCTTTTTGATAGTTCAAATAGTATCCTTTCTCCTCAAAAGTTCCAAATATTCTTCTTTCAATCTCTCCTAATCATTTATTATTTTGTGTAATCTTCCTTATAATTTAAATATTCTTTTTTCCCATCATGAATATTATTTTGTTTCTTATCAAAATATGTTATTATCTGGATCATATTTTTCACTATTTTTCCATCTTCATTTTTTGTTTTATAATCTATATCAATACTTAATTGTAATATCTGTTTGGGGTTTTTTGCAGAGTCAAAACTTAGTGAAATTGTTGATCCATCATATTCATCATAATTTATTTTCAACTTACCATTAATAATACTCTGGAATTCGGATTCAGTTAGTCGATATCCCACTGAATTAGGTTGATCAAACTTTTTTATATCATCTCCAGGTTTTATCTTTAGTTTCCCTATTCCTTTTAAACGATCTACAATTAAGTTCACGTATGAAACATCTAGATTTGAATCCGGACTTTGCACCCTTTCATTTTCATACATAATATTTGTACTATAATTAACTTCTTCTTTATAATTTTTATCATCTACTTCCGAGGTAATTTCTTGTGTTGTATTCCCATATAAACTTTTATCTTTTATATTATATACGCCTGTCGAAGTTTGGTAGATTGTTTTACTATGTTCTCCATCTTCCTTTTGTTCAAATGTACTATATATACCTCTTTGGGTTACATACGCATACCCATCATCACTCGCAGACATAACTGTCTTCATATCCCCTTCATCCAACGCCTTTACTAATCTCTCATACTCTATCTTTGTCTCTCCAAAACCACATCCACCTAATAAACTTGATACTATTGACAGAACTATCATCATCTTAGCTTTCTTCTTTAACTTCATACTGACACCCCGTTGATTTCTCTAGGCATTTTTTAATTCATTATGTTCCTTTTTGGAAAATAATACATTTCACCTTTACTTACTGGTATTTATTTACTCATACAGATTATATTGGAGATACTTTAATTTTTAATAGCATCGATTTATATACAAGCCTTAATTGCTTATATTTTCTATTTGAATTTTCAGAATCCAAAACTTATTTTATTTCTTTCGCTTGCTTTTTTCCCCTCTCTTCATAAAGCTTTACTCTTTTATGACATTCTCTTTCATGTTCCTCCCACGAAATATAAAATGATGGAAATTTAAATCTAAAATTTTTCATAAAATGCCTCTCCTTGGTCATATTGTTTTACTTTTAATTCATGTTCCCAATTACTAAATGCTAATTTATTTGCATTTGTTAAATTGTGAACACCTATCTCTGCATCTACTACTACATCACTATTATTATCTTTTCCAGCTTCCGTCCCAACATATGAAATAATAACTTCTCCTGTTACATTATCTTTAAATGCATAAGCGGCAAACCCAGTGTCTTTATCTTCTGCAGAATCTATTAGTGTTGCATTAAATTTTTTTCTAAGAGATCTTCGTTTTTTTCTTAGGCGTCCTCCCCAATATTATTATACGGTTCTTCGCCATCTCTAAAATTATATATATCTTGCCCAGCGAGCTCTAACTTTCCCATATCAGAGGTTATTCTTAAATCCGCTATTTTCTTCACACCTTTATTCAAAACAAATCAGCTCCCTTAGAATCACTTATTATTTTGAAAATACTTTTCATATTTTACATAATCTTGTTTAGCTTCCTGGTCATTATCCCTTTTACTACTAAAATTCACAGATATTTGCTGAGTATGTGTTAATAATTTCCCCTCACTATTTTTCGTTTCATATACAATTAGAATTGTTAATTGAATTATTTGCATCGGATGCTGTTTCGTATCTTTAGAATCATTAAAATTAAATGCAATTGATGCTTTTTCAAAACTATCATATTGCAAATTCAATTTATCGTTAATTATTTCTTGAAATTGTGATTCCGTTAACGTAAAACCGACTGTATTTGGTTCATTAAATTTCTTTTTATCTCTCCTTACTTTCAGTTGTAAATTCCCAATGCCTTGCAATCTATTAAAAATTAGTTTTACATGTGAAACATCCAAGCTAGAATCAGAACCGTAACCCTTTCTATCTTTATACATGAACCTAGTGCTATATTTTTCTTCTTCTTTATATTTATTATCCTTATGTCTATCTTTTATGTTCTTAATACCATTTGTTATTTTTTGAGTAGTTTCTCCATATAATAAATTTTCTTCCAAATTAAATATACCTTCAGTAGTTTGATATAGTGTATTATGAATTCTGTCCTCTCCATTTTTTTCTGTGGTAAAATCAATAACCCGTTCTTTCACATACGCATACCCATCATCACTCGCAGACATTACCGTACTCATGTCCTCTTCTTCTAATGCCTTAACAAATCTCTCATACTCTATCTTCGTTTCCCCAAAACCACATCCACTTAATAAACTTGCTACTATTGACAGAACTATCATCATCTTAGCTTTCTTCTTTAACTTCATACTGACACCCCGTTGATTTCTCTAGGCATTTTTAAGTTCATTATGTTCCTTTTTGGAAAGTAAAACATTTCACCTTTACTTACTACTGGTATTTATTTACTCATACAGATTATACTGAAGATGCTTTAATTTTTAATAGTATCGATTTATATACAATCCTTTATTGCTTATATATTCTATTCGAATTTTCAGAAACCAAAACTTATTTTATTTCTTTCGCTTTCTTTCCCTCTCTCTCCTTATAACGCTTTAAGAATTCCTGGCGTTCCCTTTCATGTTGCTCCCAAGAAATATAAAATGATGGAAATTTAAATCTAAAGTGCACCAATAATTGGAATTTTTCTGCACCAACGGCTACTGTGTACAGTAAAACAGTACCTATTACATATCCAATCAAAGTATCAGTCGCATAATCATTATGAAAATAAATCAAAATAAGTAGGATTAATGCGTATATTGAAGCCACTTTCATCATAGTTTCTTTTGTTTTACTAAAAAAGGAAGCAGATCTTTCATTCATACTAAATGCACCTTCACTTGCCTGTTTAAACATATCAATCGTTGTCACAATATGAACAATCACTGCTCCTATAAATAAGAAACCTACATATACCAATGTAATTCCGTCGATTATATAATCCGAAATTCCAGGAAGAATTAAAGCCGTGAATAATATCGTACCTAATTGAAATGCATATAATAATACGACAATCGTTTGAAACTTTTGAAATTTAAATCGAGCTTTTGGAAATGAATATAGAATTAAAAAAATTATTTGCAAGCTATATAGCACAAGTTCCATTCTAACGATTGTTTTCTCAAAGAAAGTAGTATAATAGTCCCAACCAAACGTTACTAAAGTACCAATAAGAAAAAACATCATAACTGAAACGTACACTATTGTTCCTATCATAAAACCTAAAGCACCCTCAGGGCTTAATCGACGTTTACATGTCACCCTAAATTGATCTAAATCTTCTTCTTTTATTTTCCACATTCAAGTGCCCCACCTTTAACCACATTCACTTAAATCACGTAGATTAAAAATAAAAACCTTCTCATTTTAACGAAAAGAGAAGGTTTTCTTGCTGTTATACATTCATGCCATATTCAAAACTTTCTCTCTTCAAATAACGTATTATAGTTGTTAATCTTTGAAATTTTATTTTCGCTATTAATTTAGGCATTTTTACTTTTCTTAAAAAATACCAAATATGCAAATAATGACGAGATTAAGAGGAATACACCCGCCCCTATCCCCTCATATATTTTAAAATAAACAGCAGCAATTATCACACATATTGACATTATTATTATTAGAATCATTGTATATTTCATTATAAATTCTAACGCTTTATAGATAGATACTATTGTCCTTTGAAAAAAACTTTTCTCTGTTTCTGAAACATTCCGATCCTTAATCAAAATAACACCTTCCCCTCTTTACAAATTGACTTTCGAATAAAATTTCCCTTTCAAAATAAGAACAAAGTGAACTGCAGAACGTAACTACTACCAATACAGATTGATCCAACTGAAAATTCTCATGTCGAATTATTCAATCAATTACATATAGATTTTAGAATGAAAAACCTCCTCATTCTAACGAGAAGAGAAGGTTTTATTAATCTCAGATATTCTTACATTATAATAATGATTCTTTTTGAGCTATTTCATAGTGCTCTGCTATTTTTTTACACATCTTTTTATATTCCATCATCCACTCTGCTATTTCTTCTATGTCTTCATCAGTCGACTTTTTCTTATATTTAAAACCAATTACTTTCATATCCGAAAACACTTCTTCTTCCATTTCTTCATCTACCGGAATACATTGGATAATAACTTTCGTTGTGCTGGAGACTTGTACAAAAATTTCAAATGTACCAACAAACATAGCCACCGTTCGGAATAATTCTTTATTACTCATATATAAAATCCTTGCAAGTTCTTCTGCAAGTTCAGGATATATAAACAATACATCAATCATTTCAGCAGCTATTATGCAATCATCTACTAATACTTTCTCCAATATTTTCTGCTTAATTAATTCCCCAGTTTTATCCTCACTCTTTTGTTGAAAATACACAGTTTTTTCTTTTGAAAATAGCCACATATGTAGACCCCTTCCTACTAAAAACAACAATTAGAACTCTTCATTCAAGAATACCTTTATCTTCTTCTATAAAACGAAACTAAAATCAAGCTTTTACTTTTCATATCTCCATTACTAAAACTGCGCTAAATTTTTATTGTGTATCCACTGCAATTTTTATTTCAACATACTGTAGCTCTTCATCACCGCTAAAAATATGATAAATAGGTGAAATCATATCAAGTTCATTATCTTCCATATACTGAAGCATCTCAGCATATGCATACTCGGTTAATGTTTCATACTCTCCTGTCAATCGTTTCACAAGCATGTCATCTACATAGTAATAGCTTCTAAATTTCATTGTTTCTAATGGTGGAACTTTATCCTCATATATCGGCATAAATAATTCAATATACATATTTTCATCTGAAGGAACATTTTTCAATGTATAAAATAGTGGACCTTTTGCTGTTAAGTTCGCTTTTTCTATTTCTAGCATAAAATCATCAATCGAATCTTTCATATAAGTATAATGAATATAGTATTCTTTTGAAACAACATTTGTATATGCAATACTTTGCCCTTCTATAATCATTTTACGGTTTCACCCACTTTTATAATAGGAGCATAAATATCTAACCATGTATCACCGTATACATCTAAGCATACATGATAAAAACTACTATCTAATTTAATATGGTTTTGATTTGCCACCTCGTGTATTAAATTATACACATCTTCAATATCACCATCTTCATCCGTAAAACGCACACTTAAAGCATCTTCAATTATTAAACCATCAACGTATTCATATGCAGAATCTTCCCCCAGTTCCACACGTTCATTTACCGGAACACAATATGTATATTCACCATATGCTGGTTCATTTTCAAGTGGTTTATATTTAAAGAGAACCGGTCCTACTGCATAAATCCCATTACGAATAACTTGACTTCTCAGCGCAATAGCAGGTAGTAACCAATCTTCTTTTTTGACGACTTGAGTAATACTAATTAAATTTAATAGCGATAATGCTTTATATTGAACTTTCACAACATCTACTCCCCTTATCTTTATTTCTTTCTAATTCGAATAGAAACGTACAATTTCTCATCTAATACACATAAATTAACAATTTATGCTATAGCAAAAATTCATTTCTTTTATTATCTACTTTTCGATTTGTTTTTTTTATTATATTTTCTAAATTTCTGTCGTTCTCTCTCATTCTCTTCCCATGTCATATTAAATGATTTAAATTTAAATCTACAGTACACCAACAATTGGAATTCAGCTGCACCTATGGCTACTGCGTACATTAAAATTGTCCCTACTACATATAAAATTAATGTATTAAAGTTATAATCATTATGAAAATAAATGATTATAAGAAGAACTGATATATATATCATGCTACCTTTTATCATTCTTCCTTTTGTTTCACTAAAAAATGAACGAGACCTCTCATCCATGCTAAACGCACCTTCACTTGCTTGTTTAAACGTATCAATTGTTGTCACAATATGAAATATCACTGCTCCTATAAATAATAACCCTACACAAATTAAAGTCATTCGATCAATTGAATAGTCAGTCATTCCAGGAAGAACTAACATTGTAAATGTGATTGTTCCTAATTGAAATGCATATAATAATACAACGAGCGTTTGTAACTTTTGAAATTTATAACGTGCTTTTGGAAAGGAATATAGTATTAGAAAAATTATCTGCAAGCCATACAACACAAGTTCAATACTAACCAGTGTTTTTTCAAACATAGTAGTATAAAAACCCCAACCAAACTTCACCAATGCTCCTATAATAAATAGCATCATTAATGAATCAATAATTATTGTTCCTAGCATAAATCCCGTCGCACCTTCAGGACTTAAACGTCTTCTGCATGTTTTTCTAAATTCCTCTAACTCTTCTTCTTTTATGTTCCACATACTCTATCTGCACCTTTCTTGTAGCCGAATTACCAAAATAGATCCCTAAGTTTTGTTGTTATTTTTTTTACTCCTTTTTTAGTAGCATCAATTGCACTGTCTCCCCCAAATATACTCGTTTTCGTATTTAATCCTACCGTAATAACTACCCCAACGCCTGCTCCTACAACAGTTCCAATAGGCGGAAGGAAAAACGATCCCGCTACAGCACCAGCTGCAGCCGCCCCGGCAGTTGCTCCAACATCTACTGCTGAATCTGTTGCTATATCTGCTACATCATGTAATTGCCATCCATCTTTTTGAGCTTCAGCAATGTTATTTCCAACTGACACAACCGCTCCAAATATGGCTGCTCCTTTTAAAAACTTACCAGTATTTCCAAGTTCTTTAAATGCTTCTTTCCATTGTCCAGGATGCAAATCTTTTAATCCTTTTACATACTCCGTTTTAAACGAACTCCATCCTCTTTCTTTAATTGCAGTAGGTAGCCCTTTTTTACTCCAATCCTGTTGGAACTTTTGAAAATCTTGAAATTCCGGTAATTTATAAATTCCTTTTCTTGCTTTTCTTACTTGTTCATTCGTAATTCTCGAATTTTCTACACCATCCAATTTAAGTCCATTTTTTATATAACGAAATATACTATCATCACTACTATCCATCTTAAGTAATTTATACACTTCCACTAAATCTTCTTTTTGACGTGTTGATAGTGTAAACTTCCCTTTTCCTTTTCGACCATTAGAATCAAATAAAACACTTAAATCATAGTTCTTTTTGGCATAATACATACGAGCAAAAGCGGCCACCACAAATTTACCACCCTTTTGTCGAATATCAAACGTCGTCATGCTATCCGAAATACCATTTATTAAGTTTCCATTCCATCCACCAGCCATAATTTTTTCGACTATCTTACTAGAAAAATCTCCATTGGCTGCTTGTATTTCTTTCATTCCCTTGTCTAATGAACTTAATGTTTCATTAAAATGTTGAAGTTCATTTTGCTGACTATTATACGTTTCTAATTTTTCTAGCGTATCACTAACTTCCTTTTGACTTTTTTGGACCCCTTCAGAAATCCCTGAAGATGATGGATACTGAGTTGGGACAATGTCCGCTATAGTTGCTATAGTTTGTTTTGCTTCTTCATTAGATCGATCAAATTCATTGCTGTAACCATTAATTTTTTTCTTTACATTATCTAAATAGTTCCCATAAATCTTTGTATCACTATCACTATCAACTGTACTATTAAAAGTCTCTATTGCTTTTTGAAATTCATTTTTCAACTCTTCCGCTGCAATTTGAAATCCAGCAATCGTAGTACCATGTACTCTAGAAAAATACCTCTTTATTTCATCTGCTGCTTTCCCTTGAAAAGAATTAAGTTGGTTCAAATCATCTATTTTCCCTAATAAGGTTTCAAAATATTGATTTAGTTCGTCAGCACTTGTTTGAAATCTTTTTTGTAATTCGTTTACTTCTTGTAATTCAATATTTTTATCCACGTTTCTCTCCCCTTATTTCATTTTTACGTAGAATGTTTTTCTAGTGCTGCTGTATACCAACTTTTAGTTCTTGCCCAAGTTTTGCATCTTTCTCTACCATTTTCGCTCCAATTTCTTGTACTCTACTTATATCATTTTCTAACAATTTCTCATATCGCTGAACTTTCTGTGAAAGTTTTTCAATCGCTTCACAATATTTTTTCAGTTTACTTAAATTCGTACGATGTAACTGCATACCATTAAATTTAGTCTTACCTAAATCACTAGCGCCACTTTTCAATTCACTTACTTTCGCATCAAATACCCCTTTATTTAATTTAATTTCCCCCATTTATCATTTCCCCGCCTTCTGTACTTCTACTTGAATACTAGCGTCAACCATTGAAACACTTCTACTTAGAGAAAGAATACTAGACTCACATGCAGCGATTTCTCTTTCAAGCCGTCGTATGGCTTGATCGATGTCTTCTTGCACTCTCCCTAGTTCTCCAATAAACCTCCCCAAATTAGAAATAACTTGTTGTTCATACGTTTCTTTAAAAGTAGTTGCTCTTTGCCCTTTCCAACTACTCTCGTTTATTTCTAAAGACTTAAACTGCTCTTGATTTTGTTTAATTGCTTCAAGATTATTTACAAATTTCCCCTTTGCAGTTATTAGCCTTCGTAGTTTCATTTGTAATTCAGCCAATTGCCCTTGTTGATGACTTATACTACTTAATAAACCAGATTTTTGACTATTTAATTCCTCTATCCCCATGCAAATCCCCCCTTAAATAGTTGGCACTTTAATTCTAGTAGCAAAACGATTTTCAACAAAATACCCTTCAAATGGATTTAATTTTGTACTACTTAAATCTTTATTAGATACATCGAAGACCATTTGGCCTGATGATTTTCTAAGTAAAATAACATGAGATTGCGTTTTTATTGTTTTTGAAACTAAGTCGTATCGACTGTCAATTGAATCAACATCACAGCCAATTACGAAGTGGATGCCCATAAATGCACCATTTGTTATTAATTCCGCTAAACTATATATATCGCTATCTTCTAAATTACTTAAAATATCATTTACATCTGCGATTACGATTACAATCGGCTTAAATTTCTTAATAAATTCAGCTGGGTTCACTGTTTCACTTGATGCTTCCTGCTCCTCTTTAAACGCCGCTTCTCTCGATTTATAAGCATTTGTAACTTGTTTAATCGTTTTCTCAATTCCTGTTTTTTCAGCTACATATAAAGCAGCACTCTCTCTATAGTTTGAGAAATTGCGTGTTCTTGTATCAATTAAACCTAGATCAAAGTGTCCACTGTCTGCTAACTGTTGAAGGAATTGATGAACTACATTTTCAACTTCATCTTTCTTGATTCCCCCTACAACAATATTAGACGCTTCCTTTAAATCTAATTCGAGAGGTGTAACGCTTTCTGTTTCTACACCAAATGTTAGTTTGCCTGCTTCAATAATTTCCCTTGTTTCTGGCCATGCAATAAATTCTTTGTATTCCAGAACTTCAGGTACCATAGGGATTGCTTTCGGTCTTTCTCCATCCCAGAAGGAATCCATCTCTTTTCCTTCAGCTTGTATATTTTCAATTCGAGTAAGTACATCTTCTCCCTTTGTCGGTAAAGCTGTTTGGAAGATTGTTGGTTCGTCAATTTTAACTAAACCACGTCCTGCTAATTC
Organism: Bacillus sp. SRB_331; assembly: GCF_003264175.1. Classification (NCBI taxonomy): domain Bacteria; kingdom Bacillati; phylum Bacillota; class Bacilli; order Caryophanales; family Bacillaceae; genus Bacillus; species Bacillus sp. SRB_331. The sequence continues at coordinate 295,208 of NZ_NADV01000021.1, forward strand.
TTCAATTTTCAACTCTGTTCTTCCTACAATAGCTCTAGATTCTGCCTCATCTATCATATATAGCGCTATTTGTAGTTTAATATTTGTATTTACTTGTACTCTCAATGCATTTTGACGTGTAGCCGTAAGCATTAAATGAATTCCTACCGCTGCCCCTTCACGTACAATTTGTGCAATAATGCGTTCAAAGTCTTCGACAAATCCAGCTTCTCTAACAGCATCATAGTTATCTAACGTAATTAATATTGTTGGTAATACTTCTTTACTAGCTCTCTCATACATTTCAAGACTTGCAACGCCATATTTACTTAGCAATTGCTTTCTATCTTTTAATAAGTCTTCTATGCGACGAAGAAATTTCTCGCATTTTTCAACTTGGTCTAATGTAATGATGTCCGCCACATGTGGTAAAGATTTTAATGGCATTAAGCCATTTGTTCCGAAGTCTAATAAATACACATGCAAATGCTCCGGACTATGCTGACGAGCTACATCCATAATGACTGATTGTAAGAATGTTGATTTTCCGTAGCCTGGACTTGAGAAGACCGCTACGTGTCCGTCTTTACTAATATCTAGTGTTAATGGTGTTTGTGATTGTAATTCAGGCTGATCTAGTAGACCAACTGTTGCTTTTAATGGTTTCTTTTCTTTCGTCCATGCTTCCTTGAACTGAATAGCATGTAAGTCTTGTAAATATACGCTCTCTGGAAGTGGTGGTAACCACGGTCTAGCTAACGCTTCAATTTCATTTATTTCTGCGTAATCGTGAATGTAGTCAATAACAGCATCCAGTTCAGATGGTACGCTTATTACTTCTTTACTGCTACCAAGTCCACTTAAGTCTTCACTTAATATTTCATATTGTCCTAAATCATTTATTGCATAGATCGTTGCGTCTAAATGTTCTTTATCCTCTTTGTTTTCTACATAGTCTGCTCCGCTCCAAGCTGATTGGAATAGTTCATAAATTTCATTGTTCCCAACTTGTAAGTACGCACGTCCTGGTAATGTAATTTCAGCAGCATCTGGTGTTTTTAAAATTTCATTACTATCTGACGTATTTTGAACTTTTAATGCTAGTTTGAATTTCGAGTTACTCCAAATTTGATCATCTACAACACCACTCGGTTTTTGCGTAGCTAATATTAAATGGATTCCGAGTGAACGACCGATACGCGCTGTTGAAACTAACTCTTTCATAAATTCTGGTTGTTCTGACTTCAGTTCCGCGAATTCATCACTAATTAAAAATAGATGTGGCATCGGTTCACTTACTAAGCCTTCTTTATACAATTTTTGATACTGGTTTATATGATTTACCTCATTTTCCCCAAATAATCGTTGCCTTTTTTGTAATTCGGCTTTAATTGATGCGAGCGCTCTCATACTTTGTGCTCCATCTAAGTTCGTAATTGTTCCTAATAAATGCGGTAAGTTTTTGAATAAATTCGCCATACCGCCGCCTTTATAGTCAATTAGTAGAAAGGCTACTTCGTAAGGATGGAAATTGACTGCTAGAGATAAAATATACGATTGTATAATTTCCGACTTACCTGAACCTGTTGTACCTGCTATTAACCCGTGTGGTCCGTGTGCTTTTTCGTGTAAGTTTAAGTTTACGATATCTTCTTTACCACGTAATCCAAGTGGTACAGCTAAAGATTTATGCGCTGCATTTTTCTGCCAGCGACTTGTAATGTTTAACTCTTTTATTTTTTCAACACCGTACATTTCTAGGAATGTTACGCTTTCTGGAATACTATTTTTTAAGTTTTGCAAATGGTTTAACGGTGCCAATGCACGTGAGACATCTTCTAAATTGAACCCTTTCGGTACATGATTCAATTTAAATTGACGGTTAACAAGCTCTCCTTGTTCTAAGATGATGTTCCCTTGTTTTGCATCTCTTATATCAATTACCGTTTTCACGTGCTCCGGTAAACTTTGCATAACATCTTGTACAAATACAAGTGATACACCTAATTGACTCGGATCATCATTAAAGAATTCCATAACAACATGGTCTAGTATTAGTTTTTCATCTGTAATGAGAACGACATAGTGCGGTGCAAAGTACATTTTTTCATTAGTTGAACTTTTTTCATCTAGTTTTAATTTTCGTTCTTTCAATATTTGATACAAACTATTTAACACTTGATCACGACTACGATCATGGTATACAAATCCACGTACATTTATATCTCGAACACTTCCATGAGGTAGCCAGCGCATCCAATCCCATTTTTCTTTTTCTTCTTCAGGAAAAATAGTAATAAACTGCAAGTCATAATAACTATGGAATAACGCGGTTTGCACAACTAATAATTGTAATTGTTCTAACACTAAAGAGCGTTGTCCAATATAGCCAACCGGTCCATTTATCAAATCTGTTACAACAGGTACATCTTCCAAAGAAAGATAACGCTGTCTTAGTTCACGTGCTATATCAATTAATTCATCTTTCGTTTGACTAAATTCTTCTTCATTAAATTGGATTTCAAAACTCGTATTAGCTTGTCCTGTCCCAACGCTAAATGTTAAGAAATCATGATGTAGCATTGTTTTTTCATATATACGTGGATTTACTTGCACAGCCATATTACGTATTACTTCAACATTTGGATTATGAAATTGTAATGCATGACGCTGCTTTTCACTTTCTGCATGTAAATCTTTCGTTTTTTGTTTTATATACGCTCTATAACTTTTATCACGTTCAACAATGTCAATTTTATATTGCTTTAAATTTTTTATATAAGATGTGACAGAAACAATAATCGTTACTAATGTCATCGCTATCGATGCAATAATAAACATTCCATATTTCATAAAGATAGCGAGTAATACCGTTACGACAATCATGACAAGAGATGGTGCAATAATTCTCGCCAAATGCTCAGTCGGTTTTGACGGCATACTTGAAGGTTTTGCAATTGTCATTTTCTCTTCTGGTTCACGGTAAATAATACGTGGTGAACGATGATAGTCTGGATAACCACTTTGATAATTCGTTTCGGATTCTACTAAAATAGGTAACGTAGATTTAACGTTCTCTTCTGAAGACAATACTTGAATATCTTCACTACCTATCTCTACTAAAACACCATCAAAATATAATTGATCTCCTGCTTCTAACATAGTGCTATCTTTTAGCTTCGTATAATTATGAAATACATCCCCTTCATATACGTTTACTCTAAAAGAATCGTACAACGTTTCACGAGATAGCATTAAATCCACATTTGTCCCGATAATAGAAATATCATCATAACTGTTTTGACTAATTGTAAGAGAATGTTTCGTTCCGATATCAAACACTTTAGTTGTACCAATAATAGATATAAAGATTTTCAAGCTCACATCTTTAGTTTTTCCAATCTCAAATTCCTTATTGAACTCTATTAATTGATTTTGTACCATCCAAGCGTTCACTTCATTATTCCACTTTAATTCTACTTCTTGTTCTAAACTTGGATTCGTAATATCATTTGTCCACTCTTTTCCAATCGACACTATTGATTGCTCATTTGGATGTAATGTGCACTTATATATTTTGTCTCCATAAGTCAATACTAATAGTTGCTCCATCCGTGTTCACTGCTCCTTTTCAACTGTCTCATCAAGTGCTTGCTTACTCTTTTTTCTCTGTGTCCGACAAGTCTTTATCGCTTGATGAATTACCATATTTCTTTTTATACTCATCTAATTGTTGCTCATATGTTTTTAACTTTTGATCACGCTCTTCTCCTGACAAGTCCGGATTATTTTTCAGCGATTCAATTTGTTTAACAAGGCCGTACATAATAAGCTGCGGATCATCAAGTGTCTTAGCTAAATCTAATGATTTATCAAAATCACCTTTTCCGTTATACATCCAATAAAGTAAATACTTTTCATCACTTTTCAAACTAATATTTTTCATAATTGCTTTCTTTTGATTTTCACCTAGTTTTTCAGCTGTAATGTATGCAAATGCTAACTCATATTTAGACGCAACCGGTAATGATTCAAATTCTTCTTCATTTAATTGAGTAATTACTTTGTCATAATCAGTTGCTATGAAATTCGCATTTGCTTCTAATAATTTATTTTGATAAGGAAATTTTATAAAAGTGAAATATATTAAAGGAGCAGCTAAAATCACAGTCGCCGCTATGAAGGAAAAAGCTAAGTATTTAAACGATTTATAGCTTTTTTTAGGTACTAACTGCATATTTTTTTCTGTTTTTGTTTGTTCCTTCTCAAAGCTGTCATCAAGAAATTGCAGTAATGCATCTAAGCTTTCCATTTGAGCAACCGTCTGTTCAAATGTTGTTTCTTTTGCATCTTTTAGTAACCCAGCATACAAATCATCAAAATTGTGCTTTTGGGAGAATAAAGCGATAATTAGACACTTATATTGTGTTAAAAATTGCTCTTCTAACAACGGGGTTGGTGGAACAATATCTCGAATTCCTCTATGTATAATACTTGGCATTAAATTAGCATTAAAAACTATATTGTCCGGATGTAAAAAGAACGTGATTCGTTTATTTAAATATTTACGAAACTGCGCAACATTTCGAAGCAGTCTTAATTTCTCATTTCTTCCAAAACGGCTAAGATCGTCCCACTTATATAATTTTTGATCCACTTGAAATATAAAAGTAAACATATCATCCGTTTCTTCTATCATTAATGGTACAAACTCAGATGATGCGCCCGTAATTACATCAAATTGACGGAAGTCTTTTATACGTGTTTGAGATTTTGTCATCTCCAATTTCCAATTTTCCTTTTCTATTTGAAATTGATAGTTCATTGCATCAATTTGAATTGTTTTTTCCGTCATTTTTATCCTCTTCTCCTTTTCTTTATAACCCGTAATAACTTATTTTCAAATAACTAAAAGTAAAAATATTCTTTATAAAACTTGTAAAATATCTCCATCTGTTATTTGGTGATCGATTAAACGATCATTATCTGTTAAAACAATTGACTTATTCTTTACTTTAATTACAAAATGTGAACCTTCATGATTATCAATCTTTAGCGTATCTAATAAATTTTTCAACAAATATTTAATAGATTGATGATTCGGAATACGTAAATCATATGTATTTCCATTCCATTTACTAAAATCTACCGTTACATTAATATGTGTTTGTATTGCCATTACTTTACCTCCAACTTTTGCGAAGAACTGTATAAATACCGATGCAAATAAGTACAATGCCACCACCAAATAATATTATTATTGTTGTACTAATTGGCTTTTCATTCATTGTTTCATTACTCGCTACTTCATCTGCACTTTTTCTGACAACGTATTCACTGCTAAACAAACTATTTTTCGTATCTTTAACACTATTTATTTCTTTTTGTTTTATAAAAAGAGAATCTCGTAAAGCTTCCATATCTTTTTGTTCTTTCTTTTTCTTTTTCTGAATTTCTTCTTCTATTTCTTTATTAAATAACTCAATCGATGCTTTATCTAATTCCGTTTCCTTATGTTCCTTTTTATTTTTTTCTTGGTCGCTTTCTTCAAGTCGATCCACTTTAAACTTAATCTTCCCATCATCACCAAGATAACTGTCAGCCGCGCTCCTTATCGGTAGCGCGACAAACAGTAAAAGGATAGAGAGAAATGATAACTTAGCCACTATGCTCCATTGTTTGATCATTTACTTCTTTTTCCTCCCATTTCTTATGCCATACAAATAGATTACTAACTAATCCGATAATGGCAATTACAAACAACACGATGAAAATAACTTTTCCAGTATCTTTACCGCTAATAAAATCATTTAGAAAACTTTCTATATACTGAAGTGGTGAGAACTGACGTACCTTTCCAACAGACGACATTTGATCTACTTTACTTCCAACTGCTTCAGTTAAAAATAGGTACATACTTAAAAATACTAATAGAATAAACATCCCTACCATTTTTATTTGTCGTAATAAGTATGTTGAGACCAATACAAACGCCATCATAATGATTGTGATAAACGCAATCCATAATAAACTTTGATCTTGACCGAACTGTAAAAGACGTCCAGAAATGATACCTATACTAATTCCTTCCACAATTGATATACCGAATGCCACTACTGTAGTTGGTACATTCATATCAATTAATGAGAACTTCTCTTCAAAATGATCTGATTGCGTTCGTTTCTTTTCTTGATTCGCAATTGCGTATGCTGTAAATAACGCAACAATAAAACAAGTTAATACGATTAAATATGGTGTAAAAGCATTACCAGCTACAATGACTCCATCATTTTGTTTCTGAACTGGACTAGATAAAAATTGATATAACATTTCATTTTGGCGATCACCAATTCGGCTATTAGCCAAAATTTTAGTAAAGTTTTTGGAGAATGATTTATCATCGTCCATTTTCTTTGTAAAGTCATTTAATAATGAATCAGCCTTTGAAACAATTGTCGTTCCACTGTCTTGAATTTCTTTTGCTTGTCCATTAATTTGATCAAATGTTTTATATACATCGTCTGATGTTGTTAAACTATGCTTCGAACTCTCGACCAATGACTGACTTTGCATCATTAATGATTTAATACCAGAATCTAACGATAAAACAGCTGTTTGCTCACCAGTATTATTTGTTGTTAGCACTTGCTGTTCTTCAACTAGCTTTAAGCTACTCTCACGCCATTTCGCTAAACCTTTTAAATACTCTCCTAAATTTTCATTCATACTAGTTGCTTGCTGCGTCGTTACATTTAATTTCTCCGCTAGTAGCATTGAATTTTGATCCGCACTAGTAATGAATTGTTGATAAGAGTCTATTTTTTGTTTTAAACCTGTCATATCTTGCTTTACTTCTGTCGTAATACTTGATGAAACAAGATTTGAAATTAAATCAATTAAGCTTTGTTTATTTAATACGTAGTACAAAGATTGTTCAGTTGCAATTGCATCTAAACTTCCCTCTTCTAACTTAGGACCTACATCTTTCGTTCTTAAATCAATCCCATAATACATTTCGTACAGACTAATTAAACCTTGATAACTTTCAACTGTATCTACTGCTTCTTTTATTAATACACTAGATATATTTTTTGTTAATTCTTCTGATTTTTGATGTACAACTTGATTCGTCGTACTTTCAATAGTCGTTGAGTTACCACCTTGATTTTGGTTTCCTCCGTTACCTGTTCCAGGGTCTGGGTTTCCTCCATTACCTGTTCCAGGGTCTGGGTTTCCTCCATTACCTGTTCCAGGGTTTGGATTTCCTTCATTACCTGTTCCAGGATCTGGATTTCCTTCATTACCTGTTCCGGGGTTTGGGTTTCCTCCATTACCTGTT
>NZ_NADV01000021.1:302609-470243 GCF_003264175.1 Bacillus sp. SRB_331
TTCCAGGGTTTGGGTTTCCTCCGTTACCTGTCCCAGTTCCACCTTCTTGGTTTCCTCCGTTACCTATTCCAGATCCACCTTCTTGGCTTCCTCCGTTATTCCCTGTTGTATTTTCCATTTTTTTGATAATAGGTTTTTTAGCATTGTGTACTAACGGCATTATGCCATACTGTGATTTATGAACCACATTTTCCACCTTGCTGTTTTCAGTTTGTGTTCCTTTATCTTCTTTATTAGGTTCTTCTTTTTCAGAACTAGTTTCTTTTTTATGATTCCCACTCAATTTCCAGTCCCACATTACAGGAGAGAAAACATCTATATTGATGTTTGGATTTTTTAACTTCACATGCAGATTACTCTTTATATCCCCTTCATTACGAGGAGGTATTGTAATTTCTCCTGCTTCGCTTTGAAGAAAGTCACTTGTACGATCCACATCATCAATATGTAAAGCCCCTGTATTTCCATATAGTTCAAATTCTTCTGGAATATTTATCTTCAAGGTTTGTGAAGATTCCATTTTAATTACGTTCGCCGTATCACTAAATGTAATTCCCTCTTTATAAAGTCTATCCTTTACTTCTTTAATGGCATTTCCTAAAGATATTTTATTTACAGGATCATAATAAAAATTATTTTCTTTATTATATTTATTTGTAAATTGGATTACATTTTGCAGTTGTAATTTCGTTGCATCTGGCAATTCACTTTGAACGATTTCTTCCATGTTTAAACTAGGTAATTTTGCAATTAAACTTTCGATTTGTTTCTTTATTCGAACATCTGGTTGTTTCATTAATGTATTTATAAAGATCTCTTGCTTTCCATCGTTCGACATGGATTGCTTTAACTTTTTAATTATCGTCCCTTGAATATCACTCTCTAACTTCCCTGCAAGTTCTGTATCATATTCTGATACTTATTTTTTTACATCTGTTAAATATTTTTGAATTGCTGAAGCATCAGCTAAAATATTTGGTTCTTTCTCTGAAAGCATAAATTGATTTGCAATAATTTTATTTGCCGATTCCAGTGAGCTTAACTGCTTTAAAGCATCACCTGCACCCATCTCACTCATAGATTGATTAAATTGACTCGAAAAATTATTAGCTAACAAATTATTATCAGATTGCATTTTTTGAAAGTTATTAAAACCTTCCAAATAAGTATTATTAGATTTATTTCCTTCATCTAATGTTTGACCAAACCCTTTTAAGACATCCTGAAATCCTTTAAAACTATTAACAGAAATTCCTGTATAGTCTTGTACCGTTTTAAATTGATTTGTATAATTTGCCAACGGACTATGTACATCTTTTTTGTATATATTTGTTTGAGTGTTTCCTTTTTCAATTATTTTACCTATATTATCTTGTGCGCCTTGCAATTTTCCGATAATACTTGCAAAATAAACATCAATTATTTGTTTATTAAAGTCCTCCAAAATCATAGAAGCTGTATTTTCAGCTTCAGCTTTCAAATCTTTATTCCCAGTCGCGTTTACTTTGTAGTTTAACGTTAATTTCTCCGGCAGTTCTGAATCAATCGCAACGGCCTTCCTAGAAAAATCATTAGGTATTACAATCATCATATTGTAATTATTATTTTTCAAACCATTTTCTGCTACTCCGCGACTAACTACGTACCATTCTTGTTTCGTATTTTTATTTACATTTTTAACAAATTGATCTCCAAACGCTATTTTATTCCCTTCAAATACAGTTCCTTGATCTTCATTTACTAATGCAACTGTCATTTTTGGCGTGCTATTCTCATTAGCTTTCTTAACATTTTGATTTAATGCTAAATAGGAGACTCCTGTTGATAGCACAAGAGCTAAAATAATAAACAACAAGATGCTCCACTTAAACTTTTTCACTACTTATCACTCCTGCGGCTGCGAGTCTATTAAGTTAAGGACTCATTATCTTACTCTAGTTTTAAAGCAATTTAGCCATACAACAAAAGTTGCATGGCTAAATTATATATTTCTTTTGCCCGTTTTTATTGTAGACCGAAATTACGAGAAAGATCTTCGTCGTGTCTAGCAACAGCCTCTGCAGTTTTATTAAGCTGCATATTAATTTCTTGTAATAGCTCTGCGAAGTTTTGTACTTTTGGTTTTAATTGATTGAACTGTTGATCAAAACCTTCGAAAGCACGACCTTCCCATTCTCCTCTTAATTCATTTTGTAAGTTTTGTAACTGACGTAAAATGTCCTCAATTTGATTTGCACCTTGTCCATATCGAGTCGCTTTTGATTTAAGCTCCTCTGGTGACATACGAATTTGTCCTGCCATTATTAAATCCCCCTTAAAATTTTAAAATAGTAAAATTAACCCGAAATCAATTCTACAAATTGATTATATCAATAATTTAAAAATTTCTAAATAAAAAAATGATATTTTTCCAAAATTTCTCTTTTAACATAATAACATTATATTATATAATATAATGTTATTGTTTTTTTAAAAGGACTGCTAAGCGCTTCTACCTCTATTTAATAATAAGAAAACTTTTTTTGCCCAAAATTCAGAATATAACCTTTGCAAATTACATACTCATTTTCTTTTTCTTGTTTCTTCGCCCACATAAAATCGTTTTCTCACTTCAACGTCATGATTACTTGTCTTTCAACGAAGCCAAAATCTTCGTACATTTCTTTTGCAAAGTTCCCTGTAAATACATTCAGGCGAATTTCTGAATACTTTTCTTGTAGTTCCTTGATCCCAGCTTTCATTAGTTTTCGTGATAATCCTCTCCCGCGATACTCTGAAAAAACATACAATTCATAAATAAAACCGAGTTTTTCACGAGAGAAATAGTCCACATTTTCTCCTATTAGTATCCATCCCACTACTTTATTTTCTTCCTTTGTAACTATATAATATGCCCCTTTTTCTACTAAAGGTTTTGTAATTTCAATCGCTTTTTCCGTACTTAGTTGACAATTTCCTCTCGTTCCTTCGAAAAGTGATTGAGCTGCATAATGTAATATTTGTTTCGTTTCTTCCTCATCCGCTTTTGTAATCATTCCTTTCTCCCTCCTGCCCTCTAATCATCATTGAAATACCATTTTCAAGACCGTCTGACTCAATTACAATTGCCATCAATCCTTTTTCCGTACTCGTTTCATGTAACTCGCCCTTCGCCCAAAACGCAGCTTGTCCAGCTCCTATCTTCACTTTTTCTTTATCTGATCCGCAAACCAATCCTTCTCCTTGTACAATTAGAAGCAGTTGAGATACAACTGCTTCATGATATCCAATAACTCCATTCGGTTGTAGATGCATAGAACCGATATGTATATTCCCTTGATGTTTTAATATTTTTGACATTATAAAGTTAGATTGAAATGCTGATATATGCTCTCCCACTTTTTCACTGAAATCAAAAATTTTCATTTCTGATCCTCCTTATATGTATAAAACCATTCTCACTGTTTGCAGCATATGTCCTTCGAAATCTTCTTCAAATTGCTCTAAAGCCGCAAAACCTTTTGCTTCATAAAATCGTTTTCCTTTTTCATTTTCCGCTTCTACATGAATGTACATTTTTCGAATCCCTTTTAACGTCGTGATCCCTTTTTGTAACAAAGCTGTCCCTATCCCTTTCCCTTGCTGATCTGGCAACAAATAAATTGCACCTAATTCTGCTTCGTTTTGCAGTCTAATTGGTGAAAAATTTGCAAAGCCAATTACTTCTCCCTCTTCTTCCGCAACAAATAAATGTGTATTTTCAAGACGATATTTCATTTTTTCATCGGAATACGCTTCATTTAAAAAGTTGTCTTGAATCTCTCCCGGAATAATTCCTTCGTAAGTATCATGCCAAGCTATTTTCGCTACGTTTTGTACAGCATGAATATCTTCTTGCTTCATTTCTCTAATTACATATGTCATCTCGATGTCTCCATTCTCTTTAAATTACACTCTGCTAAAATACTAGAAGAAACGGCAGAACCATCTTCATAATTTACCTTAATTAATTTTAACTTCTCAATCGAAGCTAGTGTAACATCAAACTTTTCATATATATATTCCATTACACTTAAAAATTGATTTGAATTTAACCCATTAGCAATCGTGCAATGCGGAACCCATTTTCCTGGTACGTAATATGACTGTAGATTATCATGAAAAACTTTGAAATAATCATGATAAGAATGATGAAGTCTTAATAACTCATCGGTAATGGTTGGTGCTAGAAAGATCGTTCTATTAGTAGGAAAAGTTCCAACAGAAGGAAAAGTTACAGCAGCAATGTTCTCTTGAAAAACTACAAACTCCTCTAACTTCTCAGTATATAAATTAACATCTAACTCATTATAATCAGCCAATGTAATATGTGGTTCTACTCCGGCTAGTGGATTTGTTCCAATTATATTTGTTAATTCATTTTGCAATTCTCTAATTTTATTAGTGAACACACAATCAAATGTAGCAATAATAGCGTACATGCTTCCTCACCCCTTCGTTACACATAGCACTTCCCATTCTTCACGAATCATTCCCATTCGAATAGAATCATAGTATGTCCCGTTATAATATCGGCATTTTCGCATTCTACCTTCTAAGCTCATTCCTATTTTCTCCGCTACTTTCATCATTCTTTCATTGCCAGACCAAGTTGTGAGCCCAACTCTACCAATCTCCATATTTTCAAATAGTAAATCTCTATATAGTGTTAATGCTTCTGTACCGTAGCCACCATTCCAGTATGCTGGATCATAAATAACAATCCCCATCTCCAACCAACGCGTCGGTTTATGTTCCCAATAAAAACTTACTGCCCCAATAATTTGACCATTATTTTCCACAATAAGATTTGATAACGGTTCTTCTTTTAAACGTAATTGTAATTTCTCTTTGTATGATGAATATTTCTGAATTGAGAACGGAAAGTATGGTGCATCCCATCTTTTCCACTCTGGATGTTCTTCCTTATATACAATACTCCATAATTCTTTTATATCTGATTCTTCTATTGTACGAATTGTAACTTTGTTCCCCTTTAATATAACGTTTTGCATAATTTCCTCCTACATTCCTCTTTATTTCATATACAATTATAATATTTTTTCAGAAAAATCAAAACAAAACTCCACTCTATTTTGTATAATTTTGTTATATGATACGAATTATTTATATAAATTAGCCAATTTTTTCGAGTTTAATTTAGAAACTGAACTTCGGAAAAAATTGGATGAAGTACGAGCTCGTAGCATAGTTAATAAAAAACAGGAGGTTATATCCCTCCCATTTTAGCTAAATATTGTATTTCCCTTCTTTTCTACCTCAAGTAGAATCCCTTTCTCTATCCAGCCCTCTACTCCATCTTTTTTAATTAAATCATATCCCATGCAGCTACCATCAATTAAAGAAACTGTATCTCCTTTTCTAATACTGATTTGCGCACAAGAAATATCCGTTTTCACTGTATACTCACCTGATTCAAGTTGCTTTATATACTCGTTTTTCACATGAAGTAATTCATTTGTTCCTAGTTGTTTACATACGGTAAAACCTTTCATTCTCTTCACAGGTTCTATGTAATAATGTGGATATGTAACCCCGCCCTGCATTACTGAATTCGCATTAAAATCAGCCAATACTTCATACTGTGGAAAATGATCTACATATGTATAAGAAAACGTATCACCTGAAGTTGTCCTCTGAATAATAAATGCATTTAATTGCCCTGCTTCTTTAATCGCATTACCACCATCAATCGCAATAATTTTTTTCTCCTTATCAATAACTGGATTGTTAGACGGCGCCTCCTCGGAATAGTTCACAACAGGCCAATGTCCAACAATTACGTACTTATCCGCACTATGTGACTTATTAAAAAACTCTGGTATTGCAATTGCATTTTTCCTGTCTGTTTGTCTCCAATTCTCTCTATCTTCAAGGCCAGCATGTACAAAGATATAATCATCCGTTTCAATAGCAGTTGGCAGCTCTGTTAGCCACTTTATTTCTTTTGAAAAATGGCTCATCAATATTTTTTTCACTTCACAAATATCACTTTCTTCATTAACGGTAACGTTCAATTTCGCTAACCATTCATTAAAAATTGTATTCTTTCTCGTACATAAATAATTTATTAGCGCAGGATTTTCATTTACAAGCGCTTCAACTACAGCTTCACAATTCCCTTCAATTACATAAACATTTTGCTTGCTAACTACTAGATCCATCACATAGTTTACGACGCCAATGCTATTTCTTCCTTTCTCACAAAGATCACCATTAATAATTAAATAATCTTCATCTTTAAAATTAACTTTATGTAATAATTCCTTTAAAAGATTTAATTCGCCATGAATATCAGATATTACGATAACTCTTACACCTTTTGGGATTAATAGTTTCTGAATTTTTTCCAAGTATGAACTCCCCTAACCTTCTTTAAATTCAATATTATCGTCTCAATTATAAAGAAACTATTCGACAAAATAAGCAATTAACCCTCTTCATCTTAAACTTCTAAATAAAAGTAGGTTCTATATGTTACCTCACATAGAACCTACTTAATATTATAACTCTTTATAAAAAGAATAACTTACCTTATCATAGCCTTCTCTTTCATAAAAACGATGGGCATCAACTCTTGGAAACGCTGATGTAAGAACGATAGAACTGCACCCTTTTTCTCTCCCCCATTTTTCTACATATGACAGAAGAACTTTACCATATCCTTTCGATCTGTGAGCTTCCGCAGTTACAAGGTCATATACGAAAACATGTTTCTCATTATAAAAGTTCGTACAAATTGCTACACCAGCAAGACAAACAACTTCATCATCTTCATTCTGTAACGAAAGTAGTTTATAATTTTCTTCTTTCATTTTTTGAAATAAAGAACTTGCTTCTTCTCTTGAAAGTTTCGTTCGTAATTGCTGTAATACGGGGAATACATCATGTAAATCAGCTTCTGTTACTACTTCTCTAATATTCATTATTATTCTCTCCTTACTATTTATAAAGTTTTCTAAATGTTATATCATTATTATAAAAAGTAACTGCCCCTCACTTAAGTGACAGTTCGATTATTTTTTATATGGCCAGTTTTTAAAGGAGAATTCATAAAATGGATCTTACTATCCCATTGCAATTAGAGAGTAAAACACCAATTTATTTACAAATTTACGAATATATGAAACGAGAAATCTCTCAGGGATCACTGCCTGCCGGTACACGCCTTCCTTCTCACAGAAACTTAGCGGTACAACTTAATGTTAGCCGTATTACTGTTGAATCTGCTTATCAACAATTACTAGCTGAAGGTTATGTAGAAAGTAAACCGAAACGTGGGATTTTTGTTGCAGAAGTTGATATTGATGTCATTCAAAATAAACAACAAGTTGTGTCAAACAGCGCTAACAATATAAAAAAAGAACAATATGACTATGATTGTAGCCAAGGACTGATTGATCAAAAAGCTTTTCCAATTACAAACTGGAAAAGAGCTTTACAAGAAACTTTATTCCAATATGAAAATGAATTATTTGCTAGAGAAGATCCTCAAGGTGAGTTCGTTCTACGAGAGCATATTTCAAAATATTTATACCATGCCCGCGGGGTACATTCTTCACCTGATCAAATTATTATCGGAGCCGGTACGCAGCCTCTTCTTTGGCTACTACTTCAACTGCTTGGTTCAAAAAAAGAATACGGAATCGAAAACCCTGGATTTCACCGTATAACTGCCATGATTCAAAGTTCTGGTCTTCCTGTTCACCCTATTTCATTAGACGATAAAGGGATTCGTATTTCAGCTTTACGTGAATCACGTTCCAATGTAGCATACGTCACTCCATCACACCAATTTCCTCTTGGAATGATTATGCCATTATCTAGAAGGCTCGAATTATTAAGATGGGCCAATGATTGCGGAGGATATATTATTGAAGATGATTATGACGGAGAATTTCGTTATGTAGGAAAACCTATTCCCTCTTTACAAGGACTAGATTCAAATGAACGCGTTATTTATATGGGAACTTTCTCGAAATCCTTCTTACCTTCTTTGCGAATGGGGTATATCGTTTTACCAACTCATCTATTAAAAATCTATACAGAGCTTGAAGGTAAGTTTAAACAAACTGTTTCCACAATACAGCAACTCGCTTTTGCAACCTTTATTCACAATGGTGATTGGGAGCGCCATTTGAACCGTAGTCGTACGTTATATAAAAGAAAGCACACATTACTAGTTAAATCTATCAAAAATGAAATGGGATCTCGTGTTCAAATACTTGGCGAACAGTCTGGACTGCATATCGTACTTCATGTTCATAGTGGTATGAACGAACAAGAACTTATTCATACTGCTGCAAAACAACAAATCAAATTATACCCACTCTCTACATATGATTCTGTACATAATTTAAGAGAGGCGTCATATGTACTACTCGGTTTCGGCAGCATTCCCGAAGATAGTATCGAAATTGTAGTCAAATTACTAAAGGAAGCCTGGTTCCCTAAGTAAAATAACTCCACATAAGTTATACTTATGTGGAGTTATTTTACACACTATTTTTCTGATACGTCTCCTGATCGAGCAGTCCTTCCTGGACGCTTAACACCAGTTGTTTCTGTTGAATAGGAAGCTTCAATTATAGCGGTTGGATCTACAGAGAGAACGAGATCTTTCATTTTTGGATAAATGAAACGGTTTGTAATACAATAAATGATTTTCTTGTGCTCTCCTAAAAAACCACCTTCTCCATGTAGATACGTAACGGATAATTGCAATTCTTTCATAAGCAAATCGCCTATTTCTTTATTTTTCCCAGAAATAATCATAACGCTCTTTCCTTGATTAATACCATCTAATATGAAATCAATCATTTTCGTAACAATATAGAAAATAGCTAATGAGAACATCGCTTGTTCGATTGAAAATAAAATGGCAACAAATACAAAAATAACCGCATTTACAGCAAGTAAAAATGTACTAATTGGTACTTTAAAGTGTTTGTTCATCCAAACAGCTAACATTTCTGAGCCATCAATTGCCCCGCCCATTTTTACAACGATCCCAACACCAACTCCAAATAGAACTCCTCCGTAAAGTACAATTAATAATTCCGAAGTTGTAATTGCTGGAAATGGCTTTAAATAAATCAATCCAAGTGTTGTAACAACATTTGCATAAGACGTACGGATAAAGAACTTCTTACCCATTACTTTTGCAGTAAATAACAAAATAGGAATATTAAGTCCTAAAAACACTCCGTAAAGCGGTAATCCTGCAACTTTATTTGCCATAATAGCAATCGCAGTTACCCCACCGTCTACTAGGCCATTAGGCGCTAAAATAAGTTCTAGTGAGCCCGCTACAATAATGGATCCAATTGTTAATAATACGTATTCGAATAATTTTTTCATTCATTACCCCCAAAACTTATATATTTTCTTAGTATTATTTTAACGTAATTTTACTACTAATTCAAAGATATCAGTTTATATACACAAAAGTTTCACCTTTATAGTGATTTTTTATGTAATTTATTTATAAAAACACACTTACGTATTTCAGTAAGTGTGCTCCAAACATTTATTTAAGTTTTAAGTATGAATTCACTTTCATTTTAAATATTTCATCAACTGCTCTATTATACCCACCAGCATTTCGAAGTGACTCTCCAACTTTACGACTATTTTCCTTAAACGTTACATCATACATTACTTTCTTTACAGTCTCACGTAACAATTCAGAAGTTAATTCTTTACGATTAAGCCTTATTCCAGCTCCTACTTCACTCACTCGTTTCGCAACTAAAGGCTGATCTCCTGTTACCGGAATTACAACTAACGGGACACCGTAATATAGTGCTTCACTCGAACTATTCATACCACCGTGTGTCACGAATACATCAGCGTACTGTAATACTTCTAATTGCGGCACATAATTATACAACTTAAAGTTATTCGGAATGTTTTCAAATTGACTTATATTTATCTTCTTACCAACAACTAATACGACTGTCGCTTCTACATCTTTAAACGCTTCAAAACATTTTTCATATAACTCAGGTTGTTCATTAAAAACTGTTCCCATAGAAATGAAAATCAATTGTTTATCTTTTAAATCTTCCATAGGAAAGCTATCTACTTCTTTTCGAGTAGCAATTGATGGACCGACAAACTTATACGATTCATCGAATACATCTGAACGCGGCTGATATTCCTTTGAAGTATATACAATAGTAATATCACCAGGATGATTCATAATATCATACATATTAATACATTTCATTCCATACTGCCTATTCCATTTTTCCATTCCCGCTAAACAAGATTGATATAATGGATTAGTTTCATCTACTTGTCTCGATTCTTGTTCATCATTAAAAGTAATGTACTGATTAAAAGCAAACGTTGTACAAGAAGAAACGCTAGGTAATTTTAAAACATTCGCTATAATACGTCCTACTGGAAAATGATTATCGTATATCAAGTAATCGTACTTTTCCCCTTTTGTTTCTTCTACAATTTGAGTAACAATACGCTCTGATGCTTCAATCATATGAGATAGCATCGTCAAAGGACTCCCACCTTCATTTACTCGTTCCATAATATTAATTTGAGAGAGGAAATTCTCAAACACTCGGAATTCTGCACCTGTTGCTTCAATCTTCTTTCTATAATCTTCAATACAATACGAAACAACTGTTTCCCCTCGCCGAATTAACTCACTTACAATAGCTAAAGTCGGATTTATATGACCTTCTCCAGGGAAATTTATTACGAGTACATTTGCCATAATATTCTCTCCTATCTAATATAATTAATAGTTAATCATATTAATTAATTTAAAACTATTAAGTAATCTATTCTACTTCTTCATATTTTTCTCTTCATTTTATTATTGAGAAATATTTTTCATAACCTACATTATAACTCTTATAAAAGTAGGCTTAACCTTTCATTTATTGAAAAATACGGGATTTACATTCAGGCATTTTTACAGATTTATCATCAGAAACATTATTTTGATAATTCATACAAAACTAGAAAAATATAATTTTCACACTGATTTCTCACCATAAATTTATTTAAGTTCTATGTTGTCCCCATCATTATCCACTTGGTACATATTCTGTTATATAATGAATTTATAGAATTTACAGAATAAGGAGTCCTTTCATGCTACAACAACTATTCATTTCACCTATTATATCTGTTCAAGCACTACATCCGGGCTATGAAGACCATGCAAGCGACGTGTTTCTTGTTAAAACAGAAACTGAAGAAGTTATTGTTCGTTCCTCAAAAATGACTGAAGAGCCCAACAATGATTTTTGGTGGGGATGTAAAAACCTTTTTGGAATTGATCCAAGGCATGTACATCATTTAGAAACAATACACGCATTATTGAAAAAGCATACTACCTTGCCCATCCCGACTATTTTGCAAAAACATGTTTTAAATGAGCGAGAGTATGTAATCGTCGAAAAACTAACCGGAAATACGCTGCAATCATTTTTCGGACAACCTGATTCTATTTTATTCAGCCTTGGAAAAGGACTAGCAGAAATTCATTCGTTTCAAGCAGAGTTTATAGGAAACCCATCAAATACTTTCCACATTCCACTAGAAGAATTTAAGTCTCACATATTAAAAGTCAGTAAAGATCTTGTAAATAGGTTCTATTCCGATAACGCGAGCATCCAAAACGCATTTCATACTTTTGAGTCACAGCTCTCTTCCTTGCCGTCACCGAAGGAACCTACACTCGTTTTAATTGATATGGATCCTACCCAGTTTTTATCAGATGATCAATCTATTACTGGTTTAGTAGATACAGAAGCTTATGCAATTGCTCCACGAGAGTTTGATTTTATTGGATTAGAATATGTACTTACAGAAAAAGAGGCTCATGCTTTTAAACAAGGTTACGAAACCATTATGCCCATTCCTCGTCTTGAAGAATGTAGACATCCCTATCGATATTTGTACCGGTTATTATCTGTTCAGGGCAGTGTGGAGTTAGACAAGTGGTTGCGTCATCCATCCTATTTTTAAATACGAATGAGAGGGATTATGAAATGAATATTGAACAAAAGAAATCTTTAACAGCAAACGAAATTCAGCAAATGAAAGATTTATCTCATATTTGCGGACAACACGATCAAATTGATTACTCGTCAGATTTACATATAAACTTTTTAACTGCCCGTAATATAGAAGTGGTAAATGATTTTCTATTTTATGATGATACTCAATTAATCGGTGCATTAAGTATGTATGACTTTGAGAGACCAACAAAACTGGAGTTAATAGGGTTTGTTCATCCGAACTATAGGAAACAACATATAGGCACTACTCTTTTACAAACCGCAATGAAAGAAATACAAAAAAGAGAGGCTGATGAAGCCCTTCTTATAATTAATGGTGACTCTATTTCAGGGAAATCATTTGCAAAACAAATGAACTTTCCTTATTTATACAGTGAATACGGTATGGAGTTCAAAACAAACGAAGCACAAAAAACAATGAAAAATAATATTAATCTTACCGTTGCATCTTCTGAATTACTTCCTGATCTTATAGAAATGGCTAGTGAAGCTTTTGGAGATTCGGCAGCAAATACATCCACATGGTTACAAAAGATGATGAATTCATCTTCCCATCAAGTTTACAGTGCTCTTATCGATGAAAAAGTGATAGGAACGATTACAGTTACTGAGCAAGAGCAATCTACTACACTATCAGGATTTGCAGTTCATCCTTCTTATCAAGGTAAAGGATATGGTAAAGATATTCTTAGTTATATGGTACATACACTTATTACAGAAGGAGTTTCAACAATTGAACTAGACGTCGAAACGAAAAATAACAATGCTTTAAAACTATATACACAATGTGGTTTTGAAATTATGACAAAGTATGATTATTATAGATTGTTGAAATAGGAGTGACTTTTCTACCGAGGAATCATGTTATTTTAGAGACGAAATTATTACCTCTTTAAAATCTGTAGGATGTAACAATATACAACTACACGGTATAAATAGAACATTTTTCATTTGTCAAAAATAAAAAAACTGAATCATATCGATTCAGTTTTTTCTTATTTTTTTCTTAGTATATTTACAACCGCAGTCGTTTCATCATTTTTTTTATAAACACGTGGAATTCTTCTATCCAACATGCATGTAACTTCATAGTTAATTGTACCTAGCATATCTGCTATTTCTTCCACCGCAATCTCTTCTTCACCTTGTTTGCCGTAGAATACAACTTCGTCTCCTACTTGTACTGGCATTGCATTTGTAACATCTAGCATAAGCTGATCCATACAAACACGGCCAATTACAGGTACTCGTACTCCGTTTATTAGTGCATGCCCTTTATTAGATAGCTGACGATTATAACCATCAGCATAACCAATCGGTACAGTTGCAATCCATTCTTCGCCCGTTGTTACATAAGTATTCCCATAGCTAACACCACGATTTTTCTTCGCATGTTTAACATGAGCTACTTTTGATTTTAAAGACAACGCTGGCTGTAAGGAAGCAACTGTATGATCCACTTCTCTTGAAGGATACATACCGTAAATTCCAATACCGACACGAACCATATTTTGAAATGTGTTACTAAGTTCCATTGATCCTGCGCTGTTTGAACTATGAATATATGGAAAATGAATTCCTAATTCTTCCGCTGTATTTACAGCTTTCTCAAACAAACTTGTTTGCATATTTGTATAAGTTTTATCTATTTCATCAGCGGTAGAGTAATGTGTAAACATCCCTACTACTTCTACATATCGCATACGTTTTAACTCTTCAAAAAACGGTTTAACTTCTTCTTCCTGTAAACCAATACGGCTCATTCCTGTATCAATTTTCACATGAATTCGCACTTTCTTTTGAAGATGGTTTGCAACTTCATCTATACCTTGTAAATCTTCTACTCTATAAACAGTCATCATAACGTCATATTGAATTACATCTTCTACAGCTGCTACTGGTGTATATCCTAAAATTAAAATAGGTACAGTGATTCCAGCTTCTCTTAATTCAATTGCTTCATCTACAAATGCAACTGCAAGTTGGTTTATTCCTGCTTCAATAGCCGATTTCGCAACTTCAACTGCCCCATGACCATACCCATTCGCTTTTACAGCAGCCATCATTGCAATATTTTCATCATTCACACGTTTTTTAAATTCTTTTACATTATGTTTTACCGCATTTAAGTCAACTTCAACAATTGTATCTCTTCCATATTTCAAGCTCATTGGTCTAACTCCTAACTCAATAATTACATTCCATTCTATTTCACGTTTCATATGACCTTTTACAATATAATACTTTTCACTATGCTAGTCAAACTACTAGAATTTTCGGAATTTTGAGTATGATATAATACCCTTAAGAAACTATTATATACGGAGGTGAGAATAATTACAATGTTTGTTCCATCTGCATTGAATCAAGTTAAAATTGCTATCGATACTTCCATTCAAATACTGAACCAATATACTGAAAGTGATTTGAAAATAAAGTCGATTGAATCAAAGCGGTCATTATTTGAAATGTGTACACATCTTTCCCTTATTTGCCACGCTGATTTACTCATATTAAATGGTATTACGGAAAAAGACTTACATACCTTTTATATAGAACAAACACCAGAAACAATTACTCAAATACAGCAAACGATGATACAAGGGTACGATTTACTTTCTAAAACTTTTTTATCCTATTCCAATGAAGAATTAGCGGAAATTATGACTGCTTATTGGGGTATTTCTTACTCTCGATTCGAATGGTTGCTTGAAATCGTTGCACATTTTTATCATCATCGCGGGCAAATTCATATTTTATTATGTGAGCACGTTAAAGATCCTAACATACCTTTATTTCAATAAAGGTATGTTAAACGACATTAAACTTTTTTAAGGCAAATAAAATACCACCTTCACTCGCCTTCTTTGTAACGAAATCTGCTCTTGTTTTTAACTCTTCTCCGCCATTCCCCATCGCAATTCCTAGTCCTACATACTGTAACATCTCAATATCATTTCCACCGTCACCAAAAGCAATTGCTTCTGATTTACAAATTTTCAGATGTTCCAATACCTTTTGAATTGCAGTTAGTTTCGATACTTTATTATCTTCCAACACATTCATAACGTAACCATGAAAACGTTCAAACGTAAGCATTGGATATCTTTTCAAAAATTTTTGAGTTTCTGATTCATCAGCATACAGACATACACAATAAACCTCTTCTAACAAGTTTCTGACTTTGTCAGGATACTGCTCTAAATTTAACGTTTCGTTTAGTGCTCGTATTACACGTTCATCTTTCGAGGCAACACCATTCATAGCAAATTCTTCTGTAAAATAAGAAACACTATGACCATGTAATTCAGCGAAATTTGAAATATCATGAACAATTCCACTTGAAAGTACCGATTTATGTATAACTTCTTCCCTACATTTTATATGTGCACCATTTGCAGAAATAAACGTGTTTATGCCCAGCTCTTTAAATTGTGAACATAAGCTATATGGTCTCCCGGTTGTAACAACTACGTGAATTTCTTTATCTATTAACCTTTGTATCGCTTCTTTTGTGCTTTCATGCATACTTCTATCAATCTCACTTAAAAGAGTACCATCCACATCGAAAAATACAACTTTGTACATATCCTCTTACATTCCCTCTAAATGATTTGTATCATTTATAAAATGAATAGTTTTCTGTTTATCCGTAAGTTCAATCAAACTAATTCCCGTATCTCCCATTTTAAAATAATAGTCCATGCTAATTGGCATTTGGAAAAACGCTCGTAAAATACTATTTATTACACCACCATGTGCAACAATTGCAATTCGGTCATATGTATTCTCTGTCACGATTTTAGAAAAAATTCCTTCTATTCTCATTCTAAATTCAATAAATGATTCCCCGTTTTCAAACCGGTCATGAAGAAACTTTGGCTCTGGATATTTTTTCGCTTCTTCAAATGATAAACCTGCTTGCACTCCATTATTGAACTCCATTAATTCCTCTTCTAATTGAATTGGGCACTGAATCGCTTCCGCTAATGTTTCAGCCGTTTCTCGAGCACGTTTTAATGTGCTTGCCCAAATAAAATCTGGTGGAAATTCTGCTTTCACTTTCTGTACAAGTCTTTGCACTTGCTGTCTTCCCTTTTCTGTTAATTCAAAGTCAGCTCGACCTTCATGTACATTTAAAATATCAGCTTCTGATTCACCGTGACGTATTAATATTATTTGCATATTTCCCCTGCTCCCTCATTTAATATTCACAAGATTCCATTATATCACATTCTTACCTTTCCATAACAAAAAGGAACGGTTTCCCGTTCCTCACCCATTCACTTTCTCCGCATTGTTCCAATAATATTTACTAAACGCTTCCGTCAACACATCAATTGTGTTATATAATTCATCTAATGTATTATCAACACCACCAACTTCAATTAACATCGCATTTTTAGATAAATCTTGATTATAAACGCCATTTCCATCTTTTTTATACTTTGGAAAGATCCCTCTGCTTAATCCGTAATAGTTTTCATCTAAATAACTATTGATTGCTCTTGCAATTTTTTCATTTTCAGCACGCCCTTCATTTTCCATCCCAATTATAAAATATAGTCTTGCATACGATTTCCCGTTAATTACTTTTGTTGTTACCTTCTTCCGCTGATCATCACGGTGTATATCAATCGGAAACGCAATTTTATTATTTTGTGCTAATGTTTCTTTTACATATTCATGAGACGCTTTATATGATTGCGGCCATTTCCATTTTTTACTCGCTAATAAATCCCCCATATTCGTTTTATCATGAACTACCGGAATTCCTTGTCCTTCAAGTTGTTCTTTCATACGTTTCCCTAGTAAGGACACATTTACATCTGGACTTGATGGATCGGTAGCCCCTGGTAATAACGGAAAGAAAGATTCCCAGCTATGTGTATGATAAATATATACTGCACTTTCACCTTTTTTCGCTCCGTTCTTTTTCTGAACCGGATTATTCTTTTCAGCTTCTGTAACTTTATCTTTTGCTACTTCTCGCTCTTTCGTTACTTCTTCAATCGGTACACTAGATTCATTTGGGATATTCGTAAAGTTTGTCCCTTCCCCAGCTACGATAATGTTAGAGTAATACTTTGACATACCAGGCACTTCTTTACCGACAAACGTTCTTAAATCTTTAATTTTCAAATCCGTCGCCATCGAGAACATTAAATTTCCAAATGACTCCCTTTTATTCTGCTTAAAATAATCAAATCCGTAATAGCGATTCTCACTTTCTATCATTTGAACAAAACCTTGCATCGATACTTTTCCAAACCATTGATTCGCGTAATTCGATTTCATTGTATGTAAAAGCGACGTCAAAATCGACGCAATAATAATTATGACTAGTGCATATAGAAAGAGTAACGAGATTAGTTTCTTCCCATGTATACGGGTTGCATACTTTTTCAATGTATCACCTTCTTTATACATGGATATGTACAAGCCTTTCGTAATATACACACAAAAAAGAGAAATGGCATCCCATTTCTCTTCCTCACTCGTATAGTTATTTTTCTGTATCTGACGAAGGTAATTTCTTCGCTTGTTTCTCTTTGAAAATTTCCCCAATCGCACCAAGAGTACCAAGTGTTTCAATTGCATTAGACGGAATAAAGACTTTATTCGCTGGGCCTTTTGCAACCTCAATCAATGATTCAAATGATTTATAAGCAAGAACGCGTTCATCTAAATCTGCTGCTCGTAGTAATTCAATTCGACTTTGTTCTGCTTTTGCGATTTCCACAATCGCTCTTGCTTCCCCTTGCGCTTCTAATTCTTTTGCTTCTTTTATACCTTCAGCCTCGCGGATACGAGCTTCTTTATCCCCTTCGGCCATTAAAATCTTACTTTGTTTTTCCCCCTCAGCACGAAGGACTTT
Organism: Bacillus sp. SRB_331; assembly: GCF_003264175.1. Lineage (NCBI taxonomy): Bacteria > Bacillati > Bacillota > Bacilli > Caryophanales > Bacillaceae > Bacillus > Bacillus sp. SRB_331. Next base: position 320,580 of record NZ_NADV01000021.1, read on the forward strand.
ATCTTGTTTCGCAGCTTCTGCTTCTAAAATAATCGCACGTTTATTACGCTCTGCTTTCATTTGTTTTTCCATCGATACTTGCACATCTTTCGGCGGGTTAATATCAACTATTTCGACACGCTCAATACGAACGCCCCATTTTTCCGTCGCTTCGTCAAGCGCTAAACGGATTTCCATTGAAATTTTTTCACGGCCTGATAATGTTTCATCAAGTTCCATGTTACCAATAATTTGACGCATCGTTGCAGATGTAATATTACGAACACCATATTCATAGTTTGAAATACCATATGTCGCAAGTTCTGGCTCAACAATTTGATAGAAAATAATTGTATCAATTTCTACTTGCACATTATCTTTCGTAATTACCTTTTGCGGTGGTACATTCGTTTGTTGAATACGTAGATCGTGATATACACGTACGCGGTCTACAATTGGAATTAAAATATTTAATCCTGGGTGCATAATCCGTTGGAATTTACCAAATCTCTCAACAACCCCAACCTTTTGCTGTGGAATAATTTTAATTGTTAACGCAATAAATACAACGACAATTAAAGCAAAAATAATCGTTAATGTTAATGCTACCATATTTATTCACTCTCCTTTTTCACTTGTAACACAGTACTATGCCTCTTTATAACAACGACTTTTTCTCCGGCATCAATAGAAACATCTGAAATAGCTGTCCAAGTATCTCCATCCACTTTCACAATACCGTTCACTTCACTTGTAATCGCTTGCATGACAATCCCTTTTTTACCAACAAGTTTATCTACTGTATCAGTAAAACCTCTTGCTTCTCGAAAGTTTTTTGAAATTCTTTTCGTAAAGAAGGTCAATGTTAAACTTACAATTGCCCCGACAACCAATTGTAAAAACAGTGCATCAGGAGCAAACAAAGCAATAAGACCTCCGACAACAGCCCCAATTCCAAGCCAAAGCATGTAAAACGTAATCGACAACATTTCTGCGATAAATAAAATACCAGCTATTATAAACCAAATCACCCATCCAGCCATATGCAACCCTCACTTTCTTTCTCATTTTCTATATGTATATGAAGAAAAGAATGGTTTATCCGCCCTTTCTCATAGAGGGGGCGTTTGCTACAAGCTATTATATGTATTCGCTGTTACAACAAGCATTAATATAATGCTATATTAATATATTCTTCATTATACACGAAAACCCCTTTCAAAAAATGACAAAAAATTTAATTCTTTCAAAAATATATTTTTCTGATTATAATTTGAAAAATATTATTGATTTGAAGGTGGGCTTCTTATTGCAGAAACGTTCACTAGCTTACTATTTAGGCTCCAAAATGTGTATTATCCTCGCTGACATTGTATACAACTAAATCAGCTACAATTACCGATATTTTCGGTGTTCGTACTATTTATATTATCGCTTCTTTTCTTATTTTATGTTCTACTTGTTTGTCTTTTCGTTTATTAAAGCATCAGAGATTGCAAAAGAAAGAGATTTCTATTTAACATATTGTATCTAAGTGATTTATTTCTTATATAAGACTTCCAACTAAATAGTCCAATGAATTTACATCAACGATTTTTCAATTATATCTATTACAACTTACAATATATCAACGATTCGATATGAGATATCGATTCATCAAAAGAAATCGACAATACTTTTAGCTATTAATAAGAGAAGGCTGGCCTCCATAAATCCATTTCAGGCAACCTTCTCTCGTTTCTATTTACGATAAGTTTGGCATCTTCCTATGTTTTGTCGCTTGTTCAAAAGCATATGCTAGTTTAATTAATGCCCCTTCACTAAAAGCAGCACTTGCAAGAGTAATTCCAAAAGGCCTCCCATTATCCATATATCCCGCAGGTATTGCTATAGACGGATAACCTGCTTTCGCACATATAGTAGATCCTATATAAGAAGGGAACAGTATCGCATCCAGGTTATATTTTTCCAACGCAAAATCAATACCTTGTTTTTGCGAAAAATATATATCTTCTAATCTTGCGTTTAAATATTCTGGATTTCTTAACGTATTAGGAAAATCTTTTCTTCTTTCTAACTTAGTTTGTCCATATTTCAAAGCTCTTTCTGCTATGTTTTTATTAAACTCCATTAACTCCGAAATAGAATGTACTGGAATAGTAGAAGGTAATTTAGAAAGATAGTTATCCAAGCTGTGCTTCAGCTCATAAAGTGGAACTCCCCAACTCCATTCCCTATGAAAAGACGGAATATCAATATCTTCTACTACTGTCGCTCCCTCACTACGTAATACTTGGATCGTTTCCTCAAACAATTTTTCATCGTACTCACCATTTTCGTAATAATCTTTTGGAGCATTGCTATAAACACCAATCTTCGCTCCCTTTAAACCATTAGCATCGAGATAAGGCGTATAATCTTGATATGCCATTCCTTCACTTTTATGAGTAGCTACATCCTTCTCATCCACCCCAGTTAGACTCCCTAGTAAAATAGCAGCATCTGTTACTGTTCTAGCAAATGGCCCAGCTGTATCTTGTGAATAAGTGAAAGGAATAATTCCACTACGACTAATTAATCCAACAGTCGGCTTAATACCTACAACCGAGTTTTGAACAGCTGGGCTCAAAATAGAAGCATCTGTCTCTGTTCCAACGGATAATACAGTAAAGTTAGCGGCAACTGCTATAGCAGACCCTGTACTTGAGCCACCAACGAACATATCATCCTCTCCTGTACCGTAAGGATTAATTGTTTGACCACCTCTAGCGCTATATCCAGCCCACATTTCAAAAGACATTGCATTTGCTAGTTCTGTCATATTTGTTTTACCTATTATAATTGCTCCTGCTTCTCGAAGTTTTGTAACGAGAAATGCATCTTCACTACTTATATTTTGTTCCAGGGCAATCGTACCTGCACTTGTATGCATTGAGTCATTCGCTTCAATATTATCCTTAAGTAAAACAGGTATACCATGTAATAGGCCTCTTACACCTTTTGTCTTTCTTTCATGATCTAGCGCTTCTGCAATAAAGATAGCATCCGGATTGATTTCTAAAATAGAATTGATTTTCGGACCATCTTGGTCATACTTTGCGATTCTATGAAGATAATACATGACTAGTTCTTTTGAAGTTAACTTCCCAGCTTCCATTTCCTTTTGAATATCATGAATTGTTAATTCTTTTTGCAGTAGTGTATTGAACTGAATTTCCATTTTCATTCTCCTTTTATAAGCCCTTTTATATATGACGTATGTCTATTACTTTTTCATTTTCTCCGCTCCTCGTATTAACAACTACTATTCCTATACAGGAATTCAACTCACCAGTTTAAAAACCTTTAATTTCCAGAGAAATAAAAAGAGTCTGAAACGAATACAATATCGCCTCAGACCCTTTTTATTATTTTACATATAACTCTTCTAACAAATGTAAAAACTCGCCTTGTTTACCTGCTAATTTAGGGCATTTGTTAATATCAACCCACTCATAACAAAATACTAAACCTTTGTCTTCCTCACCAGCACTTACTATATGTTCCCACGTATCTTTCACATCTGTTAATAATGAAATGTGGAAAAAATGACGTTTTTGATATTCCTTTTTTTCTTTCATATAAATAATGTAATCAGAAAGGAAGCGCTCGATACAAAAATGGCGTAGTCCTGACTCTTCTTGTACTTCACGTAAAATTGCTGCCTCTAACGTTTCGCCTTCATCTACCGTCCCGCCTGGCACTTGGATACCAGCCTCTCGTATATCACGATGTTTAAAAACGAGTAGTTGCATAGCCCCTTCTTTTTCTCTCGTAATATATGCATGTACCTTTTTCTTATATAACATCGTCATCTTAGCCCTCTCCCCTCAATTCATTACTGCGTTACTTCTTCAATCGTCAGTTGGTTTTCATATAAATATGTAGCTTGCGGATTCCCAACATACCGTACATGCCACGGTTCATAACGATAACCGGTAATCCCTTCTTTCTCTTTCGTATATCTAATAACAAAACCAAACTTATGGGCATTTTCAGAAAGCCACTTTCCTTCTTTCGTCTCCCCAAAAACAGTTTCTAGCTGAAATTTAGCAGATTGAGATGTAATATCCATAGCTAGTCCTGTTTGATGTTCACTCGTACCAGGGACTGCACTAGACATCGCTGTCTTTGCTTCTCCATCTTGTCTTTTATACATTGTATTTAATGCTTTTTGTCGATCAAAAGATCTAAATCCAGAGACTGCAAAAAGGAAAATCCGCTCATTATTGGCTTGCTGAAACATTTCCTCAAGTGCCACCGCTGCCTCTTTCCTCATCTTTTTCTTCTCTTGATCACCTTCACTAGAGTAACGTACTTTCGGAACAACTAAATCTGGCGGTCTATACCCATCTGGTAAACGCCTATTTTTATTCACAAGTACAAGCATCGAACTTGGATTACTAATGACTGCGATATCCCCATCCATATTAGCAATCGTTTCTTTAGCTTTCGGAAATATATTGTTTACATTTACTTCCTTCGCCTCTTGCTCCTTGTACATCTTATAATTTATTCCTGCTACTCCAATGATCAGTATCATTGCTACGATACCAAGTAGTGCCCATCTTTTTTTCATATAACGACCTCTTATTTTAATAATTTGGCCATTTCATACTCATCGACACCTTTTCCATCGATGATAAGAGCAGATTTTTTGACACCTTCTTGTTCAAATCCAATTTTGCTATATAGTGCCTGAGCTCTTGTATTGTGGGCCATTACCGTTAATTCTAAACGCCATACATCATGTAATCTTGCCCACTTCTCCACTTCTTTAAACAAACTCGTTCCAATACCTCGGCCACTATACTCTTGCAAAATGCCAATTACAATGCCTGCCACATGTCTCTTTCTTCGGATATTATTTCCATTAACTAAAATAAACCCTACTATTCTCTCTTCTTCAACTGCTACAAATATTGTCGCATATTCATTTCCCATAAAACGTTGGACCATCTTTTCTTGTTGCTCTACTGTAGTTTTTCTTTCTCCTAGTTCGTATAACATAAATTTCGTCTCTTCGTCCAATTGCTTATTTAATTGCAAAAACGATGTTGCATCTTCTACTCTAATCTCTCGTATCACCTTGATCCCCTACCATTCTGTTAATTAAAAATTTTCCTTGTAAAAAAGATTTTCTCCATTATTCCGAAAATCCCTTTCTAAATTTCTTACTATAAATAGACAAATTTCGATATCAATATAATAATAGGGAATTTTGTCTATAATGTGACATATCTTTCTACCTATAGATTATGAACAAACAAAAAACGTAAGCTTCTCGCTTACGTTTATCCCGTATTAACGGGTATTCTGATTGATGAGGGCTAATAATCAGTAGGATAAACACTCCGGCTAATTAAACTCCCACTTTATCCATTCACTTTTTCCGCTTGCCAGAAATACCCTCCAAATGCTTTAGCAAGAACATCAATCGATCTATTTAATTGTTCCTCTGTATTATCTACGCCACCAACTTCAATTAAAATCGCCTGTCCTGATAAGTCTTGATTATAGACTCCATTTCCTGTTTGGAACCCCTTTTGAATTACACCACGGCTCACTCCTGGATATTTCTTATTAATTTCCTCATGAAGAGCTGTTGCTAATTGTAAGTTCTTTTCATAATTTTTATTTCCTTTCCCAATTACAAAAGCAAGCTTTGCATATGATTTATCTCCAATTGTTTTTGTCGTGACATTTTTCCGTGCACTATCACGGTGCAAATCGAAAAAATATTGGAGTTCTTTATTACCAGCCATCGCTTCTTGTACAATTTCTCGTGACAGTTTATAAGAACTATTACTATTTAATCCTTTACTTATTAATTTTTGACCAACATCAGTTTTATCGTTAGTAGCACCGATCCCTTCACTTTCTAACTGTTCTCGCAATCGATCGCCAACTATTGAAATATTCGTTACAGAACTCGTTGCTTTATTTGGATTTGGATCATTCGTTAAGTTAAGTAACGGCAAATAAGATTCCCAGCTATGTGAATGATAAATCAATGCAACTTGTCTTTTTCCAGTCGTTTGAGCTGGTTGTTTCTTCTCTTTATTCGGATCAGGCTTAGGAACTTGTCCAGCTTCTCCAGTCCGTTCCTTCACTACTTCTTCAAGAGGAACACTCGATTCTATCGGTAAGTTGGAATAATTTGTTCCTTCACCTGCTATAACGATTTCTGTATCATATTTCCCAAATCCCGGAAGTTCTTTCCCGACAAAACTACGTACATCATCAAAACGAATATTCGTAGCCATCGAAAAGAGGAATGAAGAAATAGAAAAGTCTTGATTCAAATTCCGGTACTCCTGTGTAAAATAATGATTCTCTTTCCCAATAACGTACATGTAACCATTCATTGATAACTCATTTAACCAATTATATAAATACGTTGACTTTGTCTCTTTCATGGAAGTTACCATTACACTAATAAGAAAGAAAGTCGCTAATACCGTAGTAATAATAAATATAATTAACTTGCGTACACTTGTTAATTTCACGTAAAAAAAGCCTCGATTCATACTATCACCCTCTCTATTTCAAGTTATGTACAAGCTCTAGAGAATAGACCGCTTAAATTCCGGCTATATTGTTAATGAGGTGAAATGAATTGAAGCTACTAATAGGAACATTACCAATCGTCTTATCATTTATTTTTTATTTGTTTGCTTTACATCCTAAAATTCGTATTGTGCTACATATTTCTGCGTACTTTGCACTGTATGTACTCGGTACAGTTATTTCCATTAATATATACGATGTTTTAATACAAGATTTAGTTTTCATGACGAGCATTCATGGAATTTTACTGAATCCATTTTTCCTTATTGCAGGAGCCTATATAGGAACATACACTTTATACTTACTTTTGTCTTACATTATTACAAATATAAAAAATGGAGCGTAATGAAATGCAACCACCGTTCATCTGTCATACATGCAAAAAAAGAATTGCGCGAAAGAAAGATCTTATTACCTCTACACGGCATTTCCGCTTTTATTTGTTTCATAACACTTGTTTCAAAAATCAGCAATTATTTGTCTCACGTTTTATTCCTATAAATACACTCTTCGGTTTCTTTCTTATTACATATGGGCTTATTGCTGGCAGCATTCTAATGTTCACGGAGCCCTCTATCAATTGGCTTATTTTTTTGCTTCCTATTTTATATCGGTTTCTTTCATATTATTACGTTGAACGTTTTTTCTGTAAATAACTAGTAGATTGACCTCTAGGAATGCTTAAACACTCCCATTCATTTTCTTTTAACATTTTACCAATGTAAATGATTTGTCCAATATGTAAAGCATAATGAGAAATTTGCCTTTCGATCGCTTGCATGACAGTGTGTTCTTCTCCACGAATGTATACTTTCTGCAAAATCTGCTCTGCTGTTAAAGTATCCATCGTTTTAAAAACATACTCCCACCCTTCTTGCCACGCAGCAAGCGCTTCTTGTTTTGAATTGTAGCCACCTTCAAATTCACCATCTCGGTTACGATCTATTTTTTCGCCATCAGACGTTAAAAATTCCGTCCATCTTGAACGCATATTACCATGCAAATGTTTCATTATAATCGCTATGCTATTTGTTTCTTCATGAGAAGACCATTGTATTTGTTCGTATGATAATTGAGAAAGTACCCGTTCTCCTTGTTGCTTTGTTGTTTTGAAATTAGAAATGGCACATTGTAAATATTCTCGTCCGATATCCATATTACCCCCTACCTTCACACTAACTAATTTTTGTTCCATTTGGCAGTTCCATATTAGGCTGAAGCAACACAACATCACCAGCTTCAGGAACTCCACCTAATACAAGCACTTCCGATTTAAATCCAGCTACACGCTTTGGCGGAAAATTTACAACAGCAACAATTTGCTGACCGATTAAGTCTTCTGGATTATATCTCTTCGTAATTTGAGCACTTGACTGCTTGACCCCAAGCTCCCCAAAATCAATTTCTAGTTTAATCGCTGGCACTCTCGCTTCTTTAAATTCCTCTGCCTGTGTTACTGTTCCAATTCTTACATCAAAAGTTAAAAAATCTTCAAAATTAGCCATTTTATCATTCCTCCCAATTATTACTTAGACAAAATACAAAAATCCCCTTTAAAAAAAGAAAGGCGCCTAAGCACCTTTCTTTTGTAATTCACTTAATTCATTTGATTTATAGAAGAAGAAACCGAGAATCCCGCCAATACATGATGGGATTAGCCATCCTATTCCTTCTTTATATAATGGTAACATTTGTAGCACATTAGAAATCGCATCAATTTTAATGTTCGCACTTTCTAAACCGTTAAAGAAACTAATTAACAACGCACCTAAAATAGCTCCAATATATATTGTATTACGCTTCCCTATCCATTTATGGAAATATGAAAGAACGATTAATACAATTGCAACTGGATAAATGATCATTAACACTGGTAATGTTACTGTGATTAATTGTGTTAACCCTAGGTTAGATACAATTAAACTAAATACACATACCATAGTTACAATCGTTTTATGCGAAAGTTTTGGGAATAAGTTTGTAAAGAAGCCAGCACACGCAGATGTTAATCCAACAGAAGTTGTTAAACAAGCGAGTATAATTACAAGTCCTAATAAAATTTTGCCACTTGTTCCATATAACTCATTTACAACATTCGTTAAAATAAGACCACCGTTCTCCGACACACCAAGTGATGTACTTGTAGATCCAAGATATGCAAGTGATAAATATATTAACGTTAAGCCTAATACAGCAATAATCCCTGATACAACTGTTATTTTTGCGATTTGTCCGCTCTCTTTTATCCCTTTTGAGCGAATAACTTGTACAACAACAATCCCAAACACAAGTGCACTAATCGCATCCATCGTTAAATATCCTTGAATAAATCCACCAAAGAAAGCATTCTCTTTATAAGCAGCTAAAGGTGCAGCCGGTTCTCCAATTGGATCAATAATTGCTTTTCCGACAATAACAGCAACAATCAATACTAACAATGGTGTAAGAAATTTCCCGAACCAATCCACTAATTTAGATGGATTTAATGATAAATACCACGTTATTCCGAAGAAAATTATAGTGAAAAGAAATAGCATGTACCACTCAGAAACCAATGCCTCTGATAAAAATGGCTTCATACCCATTTCAAATGAAACGGCTCCAGTACGCGGAATTGCGAAAAATGGTCCAATCGCTAAATAACTAATCAATGGGAAAATAAACGCAAATATAGGGTGAACTCTAGAAGATAGCGCTTTCAAGTCCCCCTCTACAAACGCGACAGCTGTCACAGCTAATAGGGGTAATCCGACTCCCGTTACAAGGAACCCGATTGTAGCAACCCAAACATTCTCTCCAGCTTGTTGCCCTAAAACTGGTGGGAAAATTAAATTTCCTGCTCCTAAAAATAGTGCAAATAACATTAAACCAATTGCTACTGTATCACCTGGCCTTAAACGTCCCTTCATAATTTTCATTTGCATAGCACTTTTTCATTGTTTATATCTCTTTTCACAATATGCTATGCATCCTCCTCTCTGCTCAAGATGATAAAATATGCCCCTTACAAAGCAGTGTCTTTCTCCATAATTTCTCCATTCCCCTTATTCTTACTCTAATTATTAATTTTTGATTTTTTTGAAAATTTAACTCATTAGAGTGGTATTGCGCGGAGTATAGTTGTCAGACCTCTTTGTTTTTATCACACATATAGTAACATATTTAGTTGAAAAATAAAAACATATTTTCAATTTGATTTTTTTGAAAATCAAAATTATCTACATATACTTCCTTTATTTATTCTATTACACAAATATTTTTTTAAATTTACGATTCATATATTTTATTATATTTAGATATCTTTATGTGAAAGAAAGTAAAAGCCATCAAAAATAAGATGGCTTTACTTTTTAGTCTATCGTTTCAACTTCACGTGGATTATTCATCTCTTCAACATACACAACTCTAAATCCATGGTCTTCTAAATCCTTTAGCAATGTTTCTAATTCACTATCTTCAAACTCTTCTCCCAATGTAAACATTATTCTACGTACTAATAAAGCATCATTATCAAAAGTCATTAAGCTTTGAATACCAGTGTATTTCTTTAGCACTGTCGATAATTTTTGAATGGCCCCATTATAATCTTGTGTTCCAATCATGACAGAATATTTACTAGAATGGACTCCCCATGCATCTTCTAATAGTTCAAAAACTTTTTTATGAGTTAAAATACCAAGGAAGACCCCTTTTTCATCAACTACTGATAAATACGGTAGTTTTTTAATTGTAAAAAATACTTTAAAGAAGGAAGAGTCTTCTCTCACGTACCCATTTTTATCGTTCAATAATTGTAATACATTATCTTCAAGTGAACCTTTATATTCTAAAATATCTACTTTGTATACATTCCCTAAAAACTTCTCTTTTTTTTCATCTAAAACTGGTACACAACGATACCCCGTTTTATTTAAATGTTCCAGCGCTTCCCCTATCGTAATTGAACTTGAGCAAAACAAAACTTCCCTTTTTGGCACATAATTCCCTTTAATCCTCATAAAAAAGCCTCCTTATGCTAAAATACTTTCTGTGCCATAACTATATTATATTTTCAGAAAAAAATAAATATATTATTTTATTTTTCTGAAAATTATTCATTTTTCCGTCATAATTTATTCATTAATCATACACTTATTTAAATTGAAACTTTAATAAGTGGGGATTTCCCCCCACTTATTATTAGCCTTCACCAATCGGGCTTTTACTGGCAGTCGATATACCCACCTAACTTCTACGCATTCGCCGCATTTTGAGGTAGAGTCTTACTGCCCGTTAAAGCGGGATAATCTCTCTAACTTACTTCGAGAAAAATATGTTGTAACTTTATCCGAAAAAAGCTAAAATAAGAATAAGAATTTTCTGAATATTCAAAGAGTAGGTGATTGTATGTCCTTATTGCGCTCACATATATGTAAATTTATAGCCGGTGTTTTGATTATTTTTGTCATAAGTCCCCTTCCAGCATTATTCATTACACATAATTACTCCTACTTAACTGGATTTGTAAGCATTTTTCATAATTTAGCACAGCCTTCTTCCATTTCAATTCCAACAATTGATTGGATGCATGAGCCTCTCCTTTTCTCAGCAAATCAGCTTGTACATACACAAAATATACTACATACCTCTAACCATTCGTCACCACTGTTCCCCTACATATGGGAAATATATTTTTTATCAATCGTTCGTTTCACATTCACTCTTGTAATCGGTTTCTTTATAAGTCTAGGAATTGGCCATCTATTTTTAAAAGCACCAAACTCATTAAAAAAGTGTAGTTCTTTATTTCGCTGGATACCGTATTCTTTTGGCACTGTGATATTACAATGTGCAGTCCTATTATCACTTCTCTACATATCTAAATTCATAAAGTTTCCTTTCTTCTCTTCTTTTATCATCGTATGTAGCACTTCTATGATAATCGTTATGCAAGCAATTAAAAAATGGCTACCGTTCTTAAATACTACTAATGAATACGAAATAAAAAATTCATCTTTCCTTGTTGATACGTTATTTATTGCGCTTACTTCCAATCATAAATCTATTTTGAGTTCCATTATTCTTTCATTCGTTTTTATGGAATGTATTTTTCATACAAACGGACTATTACAATTTATCGTCCAATTTGGTAGAAATGCGCCTATAGTTGTCACAATTGGTTTATTACTACTTTATATTCCATATAGCATCTTATCGTTTCTCCAAGCTTTATGGACAACAAACCACTCTAAACAAAACACGTATACTTTAACTAGAAGTATTTCGAAACCATAACATAGAATAACCGTCTACTTAAATTAAAAGTAGACGGTTATTCCTATTATATAGAGGACAAAATAACAGCAAATTAAAAAACTACTATAGAAACCTACCATTATTTACCCATTTTCTTTGACTAATCTTTTCATTTGGATTTATTATAAAAGTATAACATAATTACAGGAGGTGACATCTTTATTCCAAATTAGGAATAAAGAACACACTTGGACATATTAAATATTTTTCTCATCTTTATACTTATCCTTATTTCTGGTTTTTTCGTTGCTTCAGAATTCGCTGTCGTAAAAGTACGAAAAAGTCGAATTGACCAGCTTGCTAATGAAGGTAATAAACAAGCATTAGCTGCAAGAAGCGTTTTATCTAACTTAGACGTTTATTTATCCGCTTGTCAGCTTGGCATTACTATCACCTCTTTAGGACTTGGTTGGCTTGGTGAACCAACTGTGGAACATTTACTGCGACCACTATTTGAAAAAATCAATATTACTGGAACAATGGCTAACACGTTATCCTTTATTATTGCTTTTAGTGTGATTACTTTTTTCCATGTTGTATTAGGCGAGTTAGTTCCTAAGTCTTTCGCAATCCAAAAAGCTGAAGCAATCACATTAAAATTTGCAAAACCACTTATTTTATTTGATAAAATTATGTATCCGTTCATTTGGCTTCTCAATAGTGCAGCTATATTTTTCACAAAATTACTCGGTTTAGAGCCTGCGAAAGAAAATGAGCTTGCCCATTCCGAAGAAGAACTACGACTCATTTTAGGTGAAAGCTATAAAAGCGGCGAAATTAATCAAACCGAATATAAATATGTAAATAATATTTTTGAATTTGATGATCGTGTTGCTAAAGAAATTATGGTACCTAGAACTGAAATGGTTTGTTTATCTACTGAAAATACGTTAGAAGAAAATATGAAAATCGTTGCAACTGAAAAGTATACACGTTATCCTATTATAGAAAAGGATAAAGATGATATTATCGGAATGATAAATACGAAAGAGATTTTTCATAATCAAACAAAAGGCATTTACAAACCACTTGATGCTTACATACATCCTGTTTTAACTGTATTTGAAACAGTTCCCATTCGTAAAACGTTAATACACCTCCAAAAGAACCGCGTACAGATGGCGATTGTTATGGATGAATACGGCGGAACTGCTGGCCTTTTAACGATGGAGGATATTCTTGAAGAAATTATCGGAGAAATTCAAGATGAATTTGACGCAGACGAATCACCAATGATTGAAAAGCGTACTCCTAGGCTTACTGTTTTAGATGGGAAGGTACTCATTTCTGAAGTAAATGATATGTTTGGCCTACATATCGATGAAAGTGATTTAGATACAATTGGTGGTTGGCTTCTCTCTCAATCAATTGATTTAAATATTGAGGCTGGCTATTCAGTTGAATATGGTGGTTTTCAATTTAAAGCATTAGAACTTGATGGGCATCAAATTAAAAAGATTGCTGTACATAAATTAGATACTACAAAGGAGTTATAAAGTGACTGTTTTACTAACAATTTGTATCATTGCTTGTTTCATTGTTTCATTTCTTGCCTTTATATACCCCATTATCCCTGGCATCCTTGCCGTATGGGCTGGCTATTTCATTTATCATTTTGGAATAAACGGCGGAGAGTTAACGACATCTTTTTGGATTATTCAAGTCATTTTTACACTCTTCATTTTCGTTGCTGACTTTATCGCAAATGGATACTTCCTAAAAAAATACGGAAGTACAAAATCGGGCGAACGTGTTGGTATGGTTTCTATCATTGTCGGATCGTTCTTCTTCCCACCATTCGGGCTTATTATCATACCGTTCTTATCTGTATTTATTACGGAACTAATGCATAAAAAGGCGCCAAAAGACGCCCTTTTAGTCGGAATTGCAACTGTTGTCGGTTTTTTAAGTAGTACAGTAGCGAAAGCAATTCTCCAAATCATTATGATTATCATCTTTGTATGCTATATCATTTTTTAGCCTTCCCTATTTTGGGATGGTTTTTTAATATGAAATACCTACTCGGCTTTTCTCGTATAAGCTTTTATTACGTAAACTCCATGTAAACTGAGCTGTATCACCAACTGTGATTTTCGATCCATCTGTTGGCAACATATCTTTTTCAGTTCGATATACACCTGTTACATCACCATCTACTAAATGCGTCGGACAAACAACAGTCCAACATAGTTTACTATTATTCAGCACTTCATAAGCAGCTAAATGATCTTCCGCAGCTGTTGTCATTTTTCTTTTCGATTCTTTTGATTGGAAACGATATATACTTGGGTTTGTTCGCGCTTGTAAAATACCAGCAGTTCCTATTGTAACAATTTTCTTTATGCCCTCTTCTTCCATTTGCTTTATAATAATCGGTACACTCTTCTCTAACGTCCCATTCCGATCGGTTCCAAGAGCACTAATTACAATATCACATCCTTTAATCGCTTCCTTTATATCATCTCCGCTTAATACATTTCCCTTAATAACTTGCAACCTTTCATGCTCTGTTTCCACTCTACTCAAATCACGAACTAATATCGTTACTTCATATGAATCTTGTAATGCCAATTTCATAATGTGTGATCCTACTCTACCTGTCGCTCCTAATATGCATACTTTCATATATTATCCCCTCTTCCATTCTTTCTCTCTATTTTTCCGCAAAACTTACAAATATACAACAAAAAAGCTCCCTCGTATATGTGAGGAAGCTCTGTTATCCATTTATCCCGCTATTTGCGGGCAGTAAATTCGGCGAATGCGAGGAAATTAGGGGGGAGATAACTGCCCGTAAATGCCCGATTGGTGTGGGCTAATAATCAGTGGGGATGGACAAAATCCCCACTGATTAAAGTTTACTTTATTTCTTTTCTTTCGAATCAGAAGACTTATCTGTTCCGCTTGTTTCTTTATCTTTCTTTTCATCTTGCTGCGAAGTTGTGTCATCCTCTTTCTTTTTATCCTCATCTTTACTACAACCTACCATTAATAAAGAACTTGCAAGTGCCATAGCAGCTAATGACTTAACCCATTTGTTCATTTGCGTTTCCTCCCTTTGATAGAATATGTACAATCCCATATTACTCTTTATTTTTAAAGGAAAGATTTAAAAACAGTAAAGATATTGTAAACTTTTGTAAATACTCTGATAACACAACTGGTTTTTCTCAATTCTTCTAATTGAGCCTTTCATTAGACATAAAAAAACTAAGACGCCTTTCATTCCGTCTTAGTTTTTCACGCAAACTTCTCACTTTCATTTTCATATAAATGTTTAATTTTATATTCCTTCTTCACAACATATTGCCAAACACTATAAGCATAACGATTCATTTTCACAAAACAATTTTCCAAGAAAGAACGAAACTCTGGGTTCGCAACTTCTACTGCCACTTGAGCAAACTTTAATGCTAATCGCTTCAAATGTGAAATATAACAAATAGCAATCCCAATATCCCCTGTATACTCATTATCTGTTTCCCTATCCATTTCAGTAAATTCCGGCCACATTTGTTTACAAGTTATATGTTGTATATTTTCTCCTTCTTGAAAATTCACTTGTTCATTATATGCTTGTAACATATACGGCAAATGATGCTGTAATATATCCTTTAATTCTTCATCTCGAACCTTGCTCGTGTATTCTCCAACTTTATATATAAGTGTGTAACTATATGTCATCAATTCTTTCATACAATCCATTAAAGCGCCTCCCTTCCTATTTCATCTCTATACTATAAATATGATGCGATAACATTTGATATTCTTGCTAGAAACCAATCCCATCTACTAATTTTCTCAAAATCTTCTTCAGAAAATCGTTTTGATTTATGAAAGTCTTCTTTTAATCGACTCCATACGTCAGCAACGACTGTCTTATCATATATGAAACAGTTAGATTCGTTATTTAAGTAAAAACTTCTATTATCAAAATTTGCTGTACCAATATCAACCATTTCCTCATCGATGATTGTTACTTTCCCATGAAAAAATCCATTTCGATATTGATAAATCTCCGCTCCAGCATCTAACATGTCTTTCAAATAAGGATAGGCAGCCTGTTTTAGCAATACTGCATCACTTTTAAATGGGACGAGGATTTTTACATGGACACCACGATTTAATGCATCTTTCAGCCCCTTCACCATTTCTTTACTCGGTACAAAATATGGTGTAGCGATAATTAAAGAATGTTTTGCCTTCTTTAAAAACGCTCCATACTCCTTCCATAAACCTTTTCCATTCGAAAATACGTATTGATATTTTACATTTCCTTGTACAGGTAACTCTTGGTGTATAGGAAACTTTTCTCCCGTATCTTCTTGCCAATCTTCCGCAAACTTCCGTTCCATATCAGTAGCTCCATTCCCTTCGATGCGTACATGATAATCACGCCACGGACCAAATTTAGGATCCTGTCCAAGATATTCCTTTCCAATATTGAAGCCACCAATGTACGAAACTTTCCCATCTATAGTAACAATGCGTCTATGATTACGTTGATGCAAAGAATAAAATAAGTTTTTTAATTTAGGTTTTTTACTAAATGTAAACTTCACGCCTTTTTCTTTTAATTGATTAATTATCTTTTTCTTAAGCTTATATCCGCCAATGCGGTCTACTGACAATTTCACATCTACTCCGCTAGATGCTTTTTTCTCTAATAACTGTAAGAACTTTTGGCTTACTTCATCTTTTCCTACAATATAAAAATGAATATACACATTCTTTTCTGCACGATTTATATCCTCAAATAAACTTTTATATAACTCATCACCGTTCGTATATACTTGAAAATCCCCTGATCGGATTTTTTCTAATTCATATCCACTAGCCATTTTCTTCCCCATTTCCACATCAACGTTCATCCATATGAATACACCTATAAAACAAATTATTACAATTAAAAAGCGCTTCATGGATACGTTCCTTTCTCTAACTACTGTTATTCCTATATCTTTCCTTTTTTAAAACATTATCATACAAAAAATATGTCATTGCATGATATACGTCCATATCAAACAGGAGCTCATCTGCATATTGTATGTTGTATCTTAAAATAAAAGGAGGAAATAACAATGGGCTTCGCACATGGTAATGGATTTGCGCTACTAGTCGTATTATTTATCCTCTTAATTATCGTCGGTGCTGCTTGCTTCTGCTAAGCAGTTATTGTAGTACGATATGGGGATGAAAAAACTATAAAAGCGGACACCTATTTTTAGGTGTCCGCTTTTCATTTCAAAAATCTCCTAACCTATTACAAAATAGTACCACTAGGAAAATATTTTACATCAAAAAGTTAGCAGTGTAGCTACCTTCTTACTCTCTGCCTTACGAATATGGCGCTGTTCTGCACGTAACACAGCAATTCGATGCAATTCTTTCTCCTCTTCTGTCTCAGGGATAACACGCGGTACAGGGACTGGATTATTCTCCTTGCTAAGCGCAACAAAAGTAACGAATGAAGTTGCTGCTACACGTTTTTTACCTGAAATTAAATCTTCTGCTACTACTTTCACAAATATCTCCATAGAAGTTCTTCCCGTCCAAATTACGAAAGATTCATAACTAACACAATCTGAAGAACGTACTGGATGTAAGAAATCTACCCAATCCATAGACGCTGTGACACATTCCATTCTCGAGTGTCTCGTTGCTGAAATTGAAGCAACCATATCCATCTCCGCCAATATCTTTCCACCAAATAGCGTGTTATGATCATTTAAATCCGTTGGAAATACTCGACTCGTTTTAAACACCCTTGATTCATTAGCTGTTTTACCCTTTACTTCAGTCATTGTTATCACCCCTTTAATTATTTATCCCTAATATCCCAATATACACTACACCTCATGAACTACACGTTTAATATTAACAATTTTTAGAACTTTTAGTCCACAAAAAAGAACCGATTTTATCAATCGGCTCCTCTAAATACATATTGTTCTTTCGGCTGTTCAACTTTATTCCATTTCGTTACCTCTAAAACAGGAATATTTGCATGGAACGGCTGATAAAATTCAGTTGAAATTTCTCCCTCTACCTGAATCCAATCATCATTTTTCCACTCTACACCTTCCGGTTTTTTAACTAACATACCATATACACCCGAATCCGCTACACAATGTATAATACCGAAACGGAATAAGAAATATTGTTCCTTTTTAGAAGAATCATCTCGGAAAACAAATCCTTTATAAGACAGAGTTTTACCAGTAAATTCACCAGGATAATTATAAATTGTCTCCATACCCTTTAAGAAATCTTCATCTTTTAAAGTGATATTATCTTTCGTAACAAACTCTTTCTTCCCTTTTTCCATTACACCACGATATCCTTCTTTCCCGTAATAAATACTCGTATCCGGTCTTAAGAATTGTCTTGTCATAAATGGATCTTTACTTTCTGCTTGCGCTACTGGAAAATGGAATCCCTTCGCCTTAACAATATCGGAATCTAATGTTGCAATTGGGAAAAACAATCCTGTAATGATTGGAAAACAGAATAACGTGTAAGAAAACACTTTTTTCCACCATGTATTCTCATCTTTCGAATGATCATGCCCACAATGACTATGATCACAACTACAATCATGTTTCTCTTTTTCCTTTTGGTGCTCTTTTTGGAAAACGATAATAATTTGTACAATCGTTAAGAAACCTAAAATAATAGCAGCAGTTTTTGATAAATAGGCGTACTTCATATTTATATACTTCGTAATGTTACCGGAAATATGAAGCTGTCCAATTAAAATTGTAAAGCCTAATAATATATATGCTCGAAACATAACCTACCACCCCATCGCATAAATGAGTAGTGAGCTTGCATAAACAACAAGTGTAACTGTAACCGTCACAACAATTACAAATTTTGTTTTAAATGTCGCAAGCATCATAAACATATTTTTAATATCCACCATCGGTCCATATACGAGAAACGCGACAAGTGACGCTGTTGAAAATGTACTTTGGAACGAAGAAGCAATAAATGCATCTGCCTCTGAACAAAGTGATAAAATGAAAGCAAGTCCCATCATTACAGCTGATGAAGAAAACGGACCTTGTCCAATAGCAAGCAATGTTGAAGTTTGTACAAACGTTTGAACTGCAGCAGCAATTAACGCTCCTAACACTAAATATTTCCCCATTGAGAAAAATTCCTCAACAGCATGTGTACATACATCCCACATTTTTGTACGTAACGGACGCTTATGGTTCACTTCTGGGAAGTGATCATCTCTTAATTGATGTTCTTTAAACATAAATGATAATATAATTCCAACGATAATTGCTACGATAATCGCTACAATAGAACGATACCATACCATGTGCATACTACTTCCAAAAGCAACATATGTTGCAAATAATACAACTGGATTAATAATCGGTCCAGTTAACATAAATGCAATTCCTGCATAGGGTGGAACCCCTTTTCCGATTAATCGTCTTACAATCGGAACAATTCCACATTCACATCCAGGAAACATCATACCTAAAAAAGTAGCTAATAAAACAGACAGAAATCGGTTTTTAGGCATCCATTTTGCCACCATATCTTCTGTCACAAACATTTGAATGAATCCTGAAATAAATACACCAATTAGCACAAAAGGAAGTGCTTCGATTAATATTGAGATAAAGATTGTATTCATTTGCAGGAATGCTTTCGGTAATTGAAACAATTCCATGATGTATTTCCTCCAACTTTTCATTAACAATATGTAATTTTAACCCCATTTCATTATTTGAACAAGAGTTATATGGAATTCATAACCTTCATACACATTACATTTCACAAGTTATATTCTGTTCCAAAATTGAGATTTCATAGCAAAAAAAGCTGCGCTAGCACAGTTTTATAACTATGCTAGCGCAGCTTTCCTATCATTAAAAGTAACGTTTCTTCCAAAAAACAAATGCTAAAGTGAAAGATAATGTTACACATATTATAAGTACAATTACAAAACCATGTGCTTCCCCTTCAAACGGAACCTTTACATTCATTCCAAAGAAACTAGAAACCATCGTTGGTAATGATAAAATGATTGTAATAGAAGTCAACAGTTTCATAACACTATTTAAATTGTTAGAAATAACCGAACTAAATGTATTCATCATTCCACTTAAAATGTGACTATATATTTCCGCCATTTCAATAGCCTGCTTATTTTCAATTAATACATCTTCTAGTAAATCTTGATCGTCTTCATACATTTTCAAAAATGTACTGTTTCGCATTAATTTTTGAATTACAATTTTATTTGCCTTTAATGATGTTGTAAAATAAACTAAACTTTTTTCAAGGCCGAGCAATGTGAAAATTTCTTTATTTTTCATCGACTTATTTAATTGGTGCTCTAAATCGATTGTTTTTCGATTAATTTGCTTTAAGTATCTTAAATAATAAGTAGAAATCGTATATAAGAGCTGAAGTGCAAAGCGTGTCTTTTTAAACGTATAAAATTCTTTAATACGTTGATTAATAAAACGTTCAAAAATTGGGTTTTCTTCTAAACAAATTGTCACAAAGCAATCTGGCATTACAATCATACCTATTGGAATCGTGTCATAAATCGAATTTCCTTCTTCATCATGTCTAACTGTTGGAATATCCACGATTATTAAAGTATTATTGTCTTCCTTTTCAATACGAGAGCGTTCTTCATCATCTAAAGGGTCTTTAATGAAATCTAAGTCTACATTTAAAGTTTGTACTAGATATTGAATTTCTTCTTCCGTTGGATGAAGTACATTAATCCAGCAACCCTTTTGCATTTCCTCAACCTCTTGTAGTTTTCCGTTTCGGTCTGTTAAATAAATATTTAACATACTATCACCCCGATTCTTTTTACATGTAGGAATCTACCTCTCTTACATAACAGTTTTTGAACCGCCATTCTCAGCATATGAAACATACGTTTAAATTTCAATAGAAAAATTATTTTGAAAACGTTTTTATAAGAAAAATATTCTAAACAAAGAAAAAGACAGAGTGCTCTCTGCCTTAAAAAGCTTATGTTGCCTTTATAACATATTTAGAAAGCATCCACAAGTTAAAGCCAACTGAAATCGTATAGCCAGCGTATGTTGAAATAATAAAACTTACATAATCAAAATACGGTAGCAATACAATATTTAAAACTATCTTCACAGTTATTCCAATTACTAATCCTAGCACTGTTTTCTGTTGTTGATTAATTCCTTGTAACATGGCAGCGGTTACTGTAAATAGTGAGAATAGTATACAAGCAGGAGCATAGTACTGCAAAATAATACTGCCCATCTCCGGATCATTTCCAGCACCAAATAAAAGAGTATACACTGGTTTTGCTAAAATCATCATTCCAATCGCCGCCGGTACAGTAATTCCTACCACTAATAAATTTGTCCTTGTAAAGTGTTTATACAGTAGCTTCTCATTTCCCGCTGTATAAGCTTTCGTCATCTCAGGTACAAGGGACATACTAAAAGCTGTTGCAACAGAAACCGGGATAAGTACAACCATTTGAACAAGGCCAATAATCGCATTAATCTTTTCTGCTTCTCCTTGCATATATCCTACTTGTATAAGTAGCTTATTAATTGTAAATGTATCAATCGTCTGATATAACGGAATCGCTAATCCAACTACAACGAAAGGAATAGAATATGTAAACAGTTCTCTATACAACGAAAAAAAAGTTTTCGTCGTTTGTGGTATACTGGCAATCTCTTTTTTCTTTAAATGTTTTCTCCTTCTTATATAATACGCACTTAAAACACTTAATCCACCTAGTGCTCCCATAAATGCTCCAAACGTTGAAATACCAACTGCCAACGAAACAGAAGCTTTTATAACATATAAAACGACAAAGCTTCCTATCAAAATAGTTAAGACCCGAAAAAATTGCTCTACAACTACACTGAGCGCAGAAGGTCCCATAGATTGAAAACCTTGAAAGAAACCACGTAACAAGCTCATTACAGGAACGAGTATTAACGCAAAACTTACAATTTGAATATTGTGTGTGACAGCTACCACACTATTACCCGACTGATCATTTCCATCAATCACAAGTTTAGCTAAATGTGGTGCTAACATATATAATGCTAAACAAGAAATAACGCCCATAATGACCATAAAAACGATACCACTCTTTAGCACTCTCTTAACAGTGTGATAATCATTGAGTTGATCATATTTTGAAACCATTTTTGAAACGGCAAGTGGCAATCCCATCGTTGCAATACTAAGCATAATTGTATAAGGACGGTATGCATACGTATATAATACGTACCCACTCGTACCCACCATTGCTGTAAATGGTATAACATATATAAACCCTAACATTTTAGATATCATCGTTGCCATCGTTAAAAATATCGTTCCACGTAAAAACGGTGATCCTTTCATCACATTCCCCCGCTACGCTTTATTATTACACATTATGGACAACTCCTTTTTTTTAGAACTGAAACAAATAAAAAAAGCCAATGAAAAATCATTGACTTTAACGCGCTGCTTTTTTCTTTTTTAAATACTTTAAACCGAAGTATAGAGCAACAAAGAGAACAGCTCCTATAATTATGTAATGTGTGTAATCAGATGCATACTCTTTAATGTGTCGCCAATTTCCACCAAGCTTTTCACCTAAGTAGATAAATAGTATTGACCATGGGATAATCGCAACTACTGTATATAGTGTAAATAGTTTTAACGGCATTTTAGCTAATCCTGCTGGAATAGAGATTGCATGACGTACTACTGGGATAAAGCGTGCAGAAAAGATTACTCCTGCTCCGTAACGCTTAAACCAACCTTCCGCTATGTCTAAATGGTGTTTATTAATAAGTAGATATTTCCCATATTTCTCTACAACCGGACGCCCTCCGTAATATCCAAGCCAGTATAAAAAGATTTGCGCTAAAGTACCACCAATAGTTCCGGCGATAACTGCACCGACAAAACTAATTTTACCATCCGCTACTAAAAATCCAGCATACGAAAGTACAATTTCACTCGGGATAATTTCAATCATTAAAGCTAGCGCTACTCCAAAGTAACCTAGGCTTGCAAAAAATTGCAATAACTGATCTATTATGCTTGCTAACATTTTATTTTCTATCTCCTTTTTTCTTCACATACCATCCCATTATTACATAAAGGTCGCATTCTGCCAATATCTTCATTTCAACAATATCATCGGCATAAGCATTATTAATCTATTAATGTTTCTTTTTGAGGTTCTTTCATGTAGGCAAACATTTCTTTAATTTGCTCTTCTGTATTTCTAGCAATCGATAAATTAGGTAATTCATTCTCATCAAAAAACTCCACATCTTCTGTTTCAATACTAGTTTTCTTTTCGCCACCAATAATCTTACAGCCAATAAAAATTTTATATACATGTGTTGCTGAAGGCGATGGTTGATGTTTTTCTTTATCAAATATAGCGAGTAGCTTAAAATCATCTACTTCATAGCCCGTCTCCTCTAAAACTTCTTTTGCTGCTACTTCTGTCGGCGTATAACCGATATCAGCCCATCCACCTGGCAATGCCCATTTCCCATCACTTTTTTCTTTCACAAATAATAACTTTTCATTTTGAAAAACGACTGCTCTTATATCAACTTTAGGTGTTTGATAGCCTGTCTCACTTGCAAATAAATTCTCTACTACTTCCCAATCTGTCTTTGTGTAATGTGACATCATTGAAACTGAAATGTCCCGTAATTGTTGGAAACGCTCTATATCATATACATCCTTAGAATACGTTAAACCCGCTTGAGCTATAGATTGTATTTGTTTTACCCAATCAATCCACTTGACCGTCATGTTTCCACATCTCCATTCTTTATTAAGTAAATATTACGTCAATTCAATTGATACATCTTTATTATACAAAAAAAGAGATTGATAATGTTCCAATCTCTTTCAAAATTAATCCAATTCATGTAAGTGGTCTTGTATATACTTCCTTCTTTTATTTATATATTCATCAATCATATCAGCTTCTTGATCAAATGTTTCTAATTTTCCTTTCATATATGGATCTTGTAGTAAATATGGACGAATCGATTCACACAAACCTTCTACTTTCGGCATCATAAACGAAACGGTAAATTGTTCTTCTAATATTTCTTCCAAAATACTTCGGTATTGTTTTCTAAATACAGGTATATCTAACAATCTTGCACTTAACGTATTATAACCTTGAATACGAATATATTCATGATTAAGTGGTCTCCCTTGTACATCTCGCCCCCAAGTCGCATCATAATCCCACGGTATCACTTCAAATAAATTTGTCTCATCGTTATGATATAGTGCATAGTTATGAACGAAACCATCAAAGTTTTGCGTAAAAATAACTCCAGCTAACCATCGTAAATATTTATCTACATGTAGAAACTTCCCGATTTCTTTTTCATAATCTGCCCTCGACAAAGTATTCGCTTGAAATACAAATTCACTCAGTTGTTCTTCACTATTTTTATTCGAATATTTAAATTCATAACCCGCAAAGAGCTCTGTCTTAACATCTTTATCTCGCTCACTCATTAACGAAAAATTCGCATCATCATCTATCGCATAATAAATAGAACCACTCGGTAACCCTCTATTTTTCAAAAAGTTTTCATCAACTGATTCTAACTGTAAATACACACCTTGAATTTGACCATTAATTTTTATAAATACATGTTGTGATTTTGGCGAAAGTACACCAATATCATGAAAAAAATCTAAAGATAATTTATTTCGTATGAGAGACGGATCCATAAACTCAGAATTCAAATGAAACTCTTTCGCGCCTTGAAATTTTTTCGGTTTATAAAACATAACATGATAAGATTTTTTCTCAAATTCACGAATATGAGCACCACGGTAGACAATATCAATGTCATACTTCTTTTTTCCATATGTTAACTTTGCTGGTACTGGACTATCTGACCAAATGTCTTTTTTCAATTCCACTAAGTACATTGGATGAACAAAAAAATCATATGAAGGCAGCATGTTTTCTCATCCCTTCTCAGTTCTCTTCATTCAATGTATGCACCACGCCTTGTCCATACATCCGCTACCATCCATTTATATAAAATTACACTCCTGTCCTGTTCAGAAAGACACCGTATCTCATATCATGTTAAGGAAAAAGAATACCTTTTCAATTTAATACACGATAAGGAGGATTTCTATGAAACGTGATATTAGAAAAGCTGTTGAAGAAATCAAAAGTGCAGGGATGGAGGATTTCTTACACCAAGATCCAAGTACTTTTGAGTGCGATGATGATAAATTCTCTCATCATAGATGTACAACAGGGTGTAAATGTACAACAGGACGTAAATGTACAACAGGGCGTAAATGTCCAAGAACAAGATGTACTCGCGTAAAACATTGTACTTTCGTTACAAAATGTACGCATGTAAAAAAATGGACTTTCGTTACAAAATGTACTCGTGTACGCGTTCAAAAATGGACTTTCGTTACAAAAGTTACTCGTAGAAAAGAATGCGTTTTAGTTACAAAACGTACTCGCAGAAAACATTGTACTTTCGTTACAAAATGCATACGCTTTGAAAAGAAATTTTTCTGGACAAAACGAAGTTTCTGTAAAAAATGCGAATTCTTCCCTCACGGACACGGTCGCTCTTGCGATGATGACTGTGATCATGGTAAAGACTGTCACGATGACGGGCACAAATGGAATGATTGCAAAGGTAGCAGACACAAGTCTTCTTCTTGCAAGAATAAAAAATTCGATCACTTCTGGTATAAAAAACGTAATTGCTAGTTTTTTATGTCCACCAAAAAAAGGTCGCTTTGCGACCTTTTTTACGTTTACTGAAAATGACTTATATCTGCAAATTGTTTTACTTTACCACGGTTTTCATCAAATTCAATCACACTAAGACTCGCGCTATGCATAAATGGCTCTTCCCATACATGTTCAATTTCAAAACCTGCAAAATGCCCTACGAGTAATTTCGCTGCTGCAGCATGAGTAACTATTAAAATGTTTTCTCCTTTATGCTTTTCTAAAAGAAAGTGTATCCCTTCAATTACTCTTTTATGAACGGCCGCAAAGTTTTCCCCTGATGTTGACTGAAAAAGATGTGGTTCATTCCAAAATAAATGTACTTCTTCTGGATATTGCATTTCCAAATCAGCAATTGTTTGCCCTTCCCATATCCCCATATTTATTTCATAGAAACGTTCATCTTCTATAATTGGAAGATCCCGTTCCCCTTTAATCAATTCAGCAGTATGAAGCGTTCTTTCGCTTGGACTACTATATATGGCATGGAGTGGTAAATCCTTCATACGCTCCCCTAATTGTTTCGCTTGTATCATACCATTCTCTGTTAATGCTGAATTTTTCCGTCCTTGCATCCGCCCTGCTACATTCCATTCTGTCTCACCGTGCCTTGTTACATATACCGTTGTCTTCATTTCACATGCCCCCTTACCATTTTGGCCGCGATTCCCACGGCTCTACTCTCCCTACAATCCATTCTGTGCATTTACTTTCAATTCCTTTTATAACTCCGTCAGCAATCTCTTCATGAGTAAGCCATCTTGCATATGTATCTTCTAAAATAAACCCTAATATAATTCTATAATAGCTACATAATGCCCCACCTATTTTTTGCGACTTCGTACGCGATGCACTACTACCTAATATATGAAATAAACTGTACTTTTCCGATGACAATTCAACCTCATTACAAATGAGTCGTAATGCATGCTTAGCACTCGAATGTACCCATGCAACAACTAATGTAATTGGACCATTCTGTTCAATTGTATTTGTAATAGATCGCTTTAGACCATCGTCATTTTGATAATCTAAAGGAAGACATGTAATATTTTCTGGTGCGGAACTAGCTTGCTTAACATTTTCTAATTTCACTTCATCTCGTCCAATAACAGACACACGAAATCCTTGATCACAAAGCCACATAGAAACTTTCTTTAACATTCCTGTTCCACCAATTACAAGTGCATGCAACTTCTTCCCCCCTTAGTAAAATGTCATATGAGGTTTTTCTTCCCTATAATAATTTAGACGGTCTTGCAGTGTCCCTGAATGAAACTCGAACTTGTGACCGTCAGGATCAACAAAATATATAGACCCACAATCTCTCACATTACGTTCTCTTCCTTGTAAAATATGAACATTATTTTCTTCTAACCGATGTAACAGGCGTTCAAAATCTTTTTGTTCAACAGAAAATGCGAGGTGCGTATAAGATTGATGAATCTCCTTTCTCGGAATATGTGTTTCTTCATTAAGCGCTATCCATACTCCACATATATTAAAATATGCAAGTTTTCTCCCCCTTGACTAATAATTCTCCTTCCAATACTTTCTCGTAAAATGTAATAGAGTTTTCTAAATTGGACACTGAAAAACAAAGATGATTGATTCCCTTTAACAACTCTAATTCCTCCTATACAAATAAAAGATGAGCGAAAATTCGCTCATCTTTTATTATACTATTTCTTTGTAATATATGCCCATTTATAACTGAAGTCTCCACCAAACGTATGGTTAGCAATACCATTTACATACGTCTTCTCTAAGTAAGCTGTACTTTGTTGGTACGTAGGAGAGATTGCAGCATCTTGACCAATTAAGATTTTTTCAGCTTCTGCAAGTGCTTTCCAGCGTGCTGCGTCATCTTTTAGTAGTTCTCCTTTTGATTTTGCTACTAAATCATCGTACTTCGGATTTGAATAATCCATTTCATTAAATGAGCTTCCAGTAACGAACATATCAATATATGTCATTGGGTCTGGATAATCTGGACTCCATGCAGATAATGAGAATTCATATTCAAATTTCTTTTCTAAATCTAACTTCTGCTTATATGGTTGTTGCTTCAAATTCACTTTAATACCAGGTAAGTTTTTCTCTAATTCTTCTTTAATAAAGTCGCCCACTTTTTTACGACTACCGTTATCATCATTTAGTAATTCTACTGTAATTGTATCTTGACCAAGTTCTTTCTTCGCTTCTTCCCACAGTTTTTTTGCTTTCGCAGCATTATCTTTACTGTCACGGAAATTTTTATTTACAGTACGGAAGTCTTTTCCATCTGGTCCTGTCGTAAACTTTTCAGGTACTAAGAAATACGCTGGCAATGATCCATCATTCAAAATTACATCCGCAATTCCTTTTTTATCGTACGCTAAATCAATCGCCTCACGAACCTTTTGATTTTTAAACGTTGCATTTTTTTGATTAAAACGTAGGAAATACATACGTGGGTCTAGCTTCGTTTTAAATTCATCTGGTTTATTCTTTTTATATTTGTCTACAAACTCAGAACTTAAAATGACACGGTCTGCTTGATCACTATCATATAAATTTACCCCAGTACTTGTCTCTTTTACTATACCCACATTAATTTCTTGTAATTTTACAGCATCTTTATCCCAATAATTTGGGTTTTTCTTTAACTGGTAACTTTGTTCATGTTTCCATTCACTCATTGTAAATGGTCCATTGTACAATAATTTATCTGCTTCTAATCCGTATTTATCCCCTTGTCCTTTTACATACTTTTCATTTAATGGGAAGAATGTAGGGAACGAAGTAAGCTCAAGGAAATAAGGTGCTGGTTGCTCTAATTCTACTACCAACGTTTTATCATCCTTCGCTTTAACACCTAATTGATCCGACGGTACTTCTCCTTTATTTACTTTCTGTGCATTTTTCACATCAAATAAAATAAATGCATATTCTGCTGCTATTGCTTTATCTAATGTACGTTGCCATGCATATACAAAATCTTGTGCTCGAACTGGATCACCATTTGACCATTTTGCATCACGTAATTCAAATGTATATGTCTTTTTATCTTCACTAATCTTCACGTCTTTGGCCATACCTGGAGTTGGTTTATTATCTTTATCTAGACGATATAATCCTTCCATTGCATTTACAAATACACGGAAAGATACAGAATCTGTTGATTTAGATGTATCCATTGAAGGAATTTCAGCTGTTTCTAGCAAATTTAAAACTTGTTTATCTGCCATTCCCTTACTTGATTCTTTCTTCGTTGTCGAAGCCTTCTCCCCATTCCCACATCCCGCAACCAGTACACTAGTCGATAACGCAAGTGCAGCAATTGTTATTGTCTTTCTCTTCATTCTTCCTTCCCCCAATCTATATGTATAAGTTAAAACTTGTATAATATATTTTATTATACAAAAAATTCTGATTATTTTAAATATTTATTTTCATAAAAAGAAAAAAAGCGGTCAGAAATTGCTTTCCCTCCGCTTTGTTGAATAGCATTTACTTGTAAGCCATCCTCTATATCAAATGGATTTTGAACTTTAAATATTTCCTCCATTATCTTCAAAAACTCTTCTTCATTTTTAGATTCACCGTTAATCGTAAGTGAATATGGTTCCACTTCTCCCAATTTATAATCAACAATAAATTGAATTTTCACATTTTCCCTTGGCATCTCAGGACTCTCCCCCTGAAATTCTACTAATTCTAATCCTTCCGTTCCCCGATAGTATATCCATCCTGAATTTTGAAAATAATTTTCGAACGATTCACCAATTGAAAAGACTGGATATTCATAAAGCGAGCTTGTACGAACTTTTTGAATAATATCCCGATCAGTTGGGAAAAAGAAATGACTAAACAAAATACTAGCAACTGCTAAAATAGTAACGATTGTTGCTCCCATTTTACTCGTTCCACCACTATCACGGATGAGATAATTTTCAACCGATTCATCTTTAATTCCCCGTGCTTTTATTCGATATATACGCCTTTCTGCAAATTGATAAAATAATCCATTTGCAAAAATCCCCATCCCAAATAGAATGAAAACGAGTAATAAAAACGTGAGAGGCACCATATTAATGATTGGCAATGCTACGTTGAACCCCATATAATAAGAAAATGCATCACATGCTACTAATAACAGTATAAATAAAGCAGCAGGTACGTAATACTTACGATATCCAAGCCAACCTACATTAAAAATAGCAGCCAGACCATTCCAGCTCCACCTAGCAATTCGCTTATTCTCAAGCTCCCATTTTCTTTTGTAATATGGATATTGTCTCCCTACATATACTCCTAATTCTTTGTCTATTAGCGAGCTTTCTTCACCTTGTTCATTATGCAAGTTTCGTTGACAATTTGCACAATTCAGCTGATCATTAATACAAGGTCGCCCACAATTTATACATTTCAAAACAATCCCTCTTTCCATCCATACTTCATTGTGAACTACCCACCACTTAGTATCTCTTACGAGCTTACCCCGAAGTGGGGGCTTCTCGGTTCATCGTTACTTTTGATAGCTAACGAATTTGTCTTAGGACAGCCGAGCTAACTCCCTCGTTCCAAAGGTTGTTTCTTACGATTTATTTAAAATACCTTCATGTTTCAATAACCACTCTTTCCTCCATAAACCACCCGCATACCCAACAAGTTTTCCACTCTTTCCTATTACACGATGGCATGGAACGATAATTGAAATTGGATTCCGGCTATTTGCCCCTCCTATCGCTCGTACAGCTTTCGTATTCCCAACCTTCTCCGCAATATCTAAATATGAAGCACTTACGCCATACGGAACAGTGTAAAGTGCATCCCATACATTCTTTTGGAATGGTGTTCCTTCAGCAGACAATGGAACTGTAAACTCTTTTCTTTTTCCTTCAAAGTATTCATCTAATTCATTTATACATTGTTCAACAAGTTCATTTTTATGTTCTTCTTTTCTTTCTTCAACAAATATAACAGACGTAATTCCTTCTTCGTTCGCTGTAATTTCTAACAAACCTAATTCACTATCATAATAAGCCTGGTACATATGTCATCCTCCAATTCATTACATATTATTTATTGTAACACGAATAGACGAAATTTTTCGTATAAGCGTTTTATTAGGGAAACAAAAAAGAGGATGATACAAT
This sequence comes from Bacillus sp. SRB_331, assembly GCF_003264175.1. Taxonomy (NCBI): domain Bacteria; kingdom Bacillati; phylum Bacillota; class Bacilli; order Caryophanales; family Bacillaceae; genus Bacillus; species Bacillus sp. SRB_331. The sequence continues at coordinate 351,411 of NZ_NADV01000021.1, forward strand.
GTAAGAAAATTCAATTAAGGGGGATATTTGATGGAGTTTCAACTCTTTTCACCTTATACAATTAAGGACGTTACGCTAAAAAACCGTATCATTATGTCACCTATGTGCATGTATTCATCAGAAAATGAGGATGGCCAAGTAACTAATTTTCATCTCGTCCATTATGGAACCAGGGCTGCTGGCCAAGTAGGTTTAGTTATGATTGAAGCAACAGCTGTGTTACCTGAAGGACGAATTTCTAACAAAGACTTAGGCATTTGGGATGATACTCTAATTGAAGGCTTACATAAAACGACAACATTTATACATAATAACGGTGCAAAAGCAGCCATTCAACTCGCTCACGCCGGAAGAAAGGCTGAATTAGAAACAGATGCTTTCGCTCCCTCAGCAATTCCGTTTAACGATAGAATGAAAATACCAGTAGAAATGAATAAAAAGCAAATTAAAGAAACTGTTTCTGCTTTTCAAAAAGCAGCTTTACGCTCTAAACGAGCGGGGGTTGACGTTATTGAATTACATGGTGCTCACGGTTATCTTATTAATGAATTTCTTTCTCCGCTTTCCAATAAGCGGACTGATGAATACGGGGGCTCACCTGAAAATCGCTATCGTTTCTTACGCGAAATCATCGATGCTGTAAATGAAGTTTGGAACGGACCGTTATTTGTTCGTATTTCAGCAAATGATTATCATCCTGACGGGTTAACGGTTCAAGATTATGTGCAGTATACAGGATGGATGAAAGAACAAGGGGTAGATTTAATCGATTGTAGTTCTGGTGCTGTTGTACCCGCACATATTGATGTGTATCCTGGTTACCAAGTACAATATGCTAAACATATTAAGGAGCATGTTAACATCGCGACTGGTGCGGTAGGATTAATTACAACCGGATCACAAGCAGAGCAAATTTTAAATAATAACGAAGCAGATTTAATTTTTATCGGACGCGAGTTACTTCGTAATCCATACTTCCCAAGAATAGCTGCCAATGAACTTGGCTTTGAATTAAAAGAACCATATCAGTACCGACGAGCACCCGGGAAAATTAAAACTAATAAATAAAACCGAGAAATTATTCTTCTCGGTTTTACTTATTTTATTTCTATAATATCGTTTGAACTATAAATATGAATACCAGCTTCTTCACGTAGCGCTGTTATATACATTCCTTTCGCCACATCTTTAGCTGAAATTGGTTTATACTTTTTAAAAGCCCCTTTAAATATAAACGGAAGAATACGAGATAATTTCTCAGCCATTCTTTCCCCAAAACGATATTCTTGTCGATTTCCAACTAATAATGACGGCCTGAAAATATGTATGCCACCAATAACTAGCTTTTTCAGCTCCTCTTCCATTTTCCCCTTCACTTGCGAGTAAAAGAAAAATGATTTAGGTTTTGCTCCCATTGATGAAATAACAAGAAAATTTTGCACGCCTTGTTTTTCAGCTAAGCAGGCAGCTCGTAATGTATATTCATAATCTACTTTTTTAAAATTCGACTTCGACTTCGCTTTTTTTATCGTTGTTCCTAAGCAACTAAAAACATCATCTACTGCAAAAAATTCTTTGTATTCCTCTAATACTGAAAAATCCACCTGTTTCTGTTGCAATTTCTCATGCTGTAATTGTAATGGTTCCCTTACAAAAATAGTAACCGAATCGTAGTAATCTGAGTCAAGTAATAGTCGCGTTATTTCTTGTCCAACTAACCCACTTGCGCCAAGTACTAACGCTGTTCGCTTATTCATATATGTGTATACCTCTTTATTTACTATTCTCTCCTATAGCTAATCGTCGCTAACAGGAGTTTCCGTTCTCCCATTTTACCATAAGTAAAGCACTATGCGTATGCATAGTGCTTTACTTACTCTTTTTTCTCTTCTTTTTCTTCCGCTGGCAATTTTGTAATTGTTATAGCATCCCCTAAATTACTTATTAGTCTTCTTAAAAAAATTAAAACAAAAGATAATGGCAAAACAACCGCAAGTATTAATAAGATAGCTTCCATGAAGTAACCCAAGCGCTCATCCCCTTTTTTCTGCTCCCTCCCAATATATGAAAGTAACATTGTCACATATGCACCAATCATAAAAATTAATACCTTTCTTTTTGACAGATTTATTACAAAATCAAATCGTAATGATTATTATTTATTGCAACTTTCATAAAGATGTATTATACTAGGTTCGCAAACTAAAACGTAATTATTCCGTTTTGTATTAAAACGATATTTTCTTCTTATATTTGGAGAAAATATAATTGTAAAAAAGAAAAGAGGAGAATTATATGCCTAAAAAATTAGCTCTATTTTCATTTATACTTATTTTCACACTCATCTTTGCTGGATGTTCTAACAACAAAGATAGTGCAGCGAAAAAAGATGGGAAACTTTCTGTTTATACAACCATTTTCCCACTCGCTGACTTTGCAAAAAAAATCGGTGGTGATTATGTAAATGTAGAAACAATTTACCCACCTGGTGCGGATTCTCATACATTTGAACCAAGTCAAAAGCAGACTGTACAAGTGGCAAAAGCCGATTTATTTGTTTATAACGGCGCAGAATTAGAACCATTTGCCGAAAAAATGGAAAAATCATTAAAAAAAGAAAACGTGAAAATTGTAAATGCATCTAAAGATATCGAACTTCGTGCTTCATCTGAAGAAGAGCAGCACGATCATGGAGACGGTCATAAAGAAGATGAACATCATCACGATAAAGACCCACACGTTTGGATAGATCCTACTCTTGCGATGAAACAAGCAGAAAAAATTAAAAATGCACTTGTAGAATTACAGCCTGAACATAAAAAAGAGTTCGAAAAAAACTTTGCAGCACTACAAACAAAATTCACTGATTTAGATGATCAATTTAAAGCAGTTGTTGCAAATGCAAAAACGAAAGAAATATTAGTTTCACACGCAGCTTACGGCTACTGGGAACAACGATACGGTTTGAAACAAATTCCAATCGCTGGAATTTCAGCATCTGATGAACCATCTCAAAAACAGCTTGCTGACATTACAAAAACAGTAAAAGAGCACGGTCTACAATATATTTTATTTGAAACATTCTCTACTCCAAAAGTAGCATCAGTTATTCAAAAAGAAACAGGTACAAAAATTTTACGCTTAAATCACCTTGCTACTATTTCTGAGGATGATGCAAAGAACAATAAAGATTACTTCACATTAATGGAAGAAAACGTAAATACTTTAAAAGAAGCAACAAACTAATCAACTATATTTTCTAGGCAGCTGAATATGTCATTCAGCTGCCTTTTTATGTATTTATCCTTGACTTGATCGAAATAACAAGTAGAATTATCCATATTAGCTTGTAAGCTATACTAATTTAGAAGGTGAGTTGGAACTATGAATCTTCACATTTGTGAAGTAACAGCAAATAATTGGCGTTCAGTTGCTGCTTTAGACGTAGCAAAAGACCAGCAGCAGTTTATTGAAAGCAATGCGTTTTCTTTAGCGGAATCATTATATGAAGAAAACGGAACGTCAGTAGCCTTATATGACAAAGAAACACTCGTTGGATACGCAATGTACGGTTGGTATTCCCAAAAACATGAAAGCGTATGGTTAGATCGTTTTATGATTGACCAACAATTTCAAGGAAAAGGATACGCAAAACGTTTCCTTCGCTTACTAATTCAATTCTTGCAAGAAAAATTTGAATGTAAAATAATTTATTTAAGTTTACATCCTGACAACAAACACGCAATGGGACTATATGAGTCATTTGGCTTCCGTTTAAATGGGGATATTGATGACGAAGGTCCAGTTGTAGGTGTTGTAATGGAATTACTTATAGATGAAAATACAAGCCTGTGAAAACAGGCTTTTTATTATGCATTTATCAATGTTATGTTTTCTATTTTTAGTTTCTTTCCCTTATATACTTCATTTTTGTAATCTAGTATTATCTCATTAAAATGCTCATAAAAAATAAGCCTGCGATTTACGCAGACTTATTTCACACATTCTTCAAAATGTTCTTGGAACCATTCTTTATTAATATCTCTTCCGATGAAAACTACTTCGCTTACCCGCTCTTCGCCCTCTTGCCACTCTCTATCGTACAAAGCAGCAAATAACGTATGCACACCTTGGAAAACAATACGTTTATCTACTCCATCAATAGATAAAATTCCTTTGTAGCGATATAAATGCTCCCCTAGTTCTTGAACGACAGCTGACATCCACTCATTCAATTTTTGTAAATCTAACGGACGTTCTTCACGTAGTACAAACGATTTTACACCTTCTAGATGGTTATGTTCTGTATGAGGGTAAATTTGCAGCGTATCTTTCGTTTTAAACGTTTGAATTTGTAATAACGATGGAATATCTACCTCACAGTTAGTCGCCTCGATTAACTTTGCAGTCGGGTTAATTCCTTGAAGTTCATGCAAGAGATTTTCTTTCTCATTTTCTTCAATTAAATCTAATTTATTAACTAACACAACATCAGCAAAGGCAATTTGTTCTTTTGCTTCTAGTCCCTTTTCAAAATGTTTATGTATATGATAGCTATCTACAACTGTTACAACACCGTTAATTTGATATGCAGATTGAATAACTGGATCTAAAAAGAAAGTTTGAATAATCGGACCTGGATTTGCAAGACCTGTTGTTTCAATTACTAATCCATCAAAGTCCATTTTCCCTTCTGCTTTCACATCCAGTAATTGTTTTAAAGCAACAAGTAAATCTTCACGCACAGTACAGCATAAACAACCGTTTGTCATTTCCATAATTTCTTCTTCAACATTCATAATCAATTGATTATCAATACCAATTTGCCCTATTTCATTTACAATCACTGCTAATTTCTTGCCGTGATCCTCTGATAAAATTCGATTTAATAATGTCGTTTTCCCTGATCCAAGAAAACCAGTTAATATTGTTACTGGAATCATCCCTTACATCTCCTTATAGCTCTATGTTTCTACATTATAGCATATAGAAAAAATCGTTTTTGTAGCAAAACATATTTATTGTATGTACGACCCTGTAACTATATAATAATACGTAGTAAGAAAGCCTTTTCAAAAATATTATTCATTCATATAGGGGGTACTTATAGTGGAACGAGTTCAAATGGCCGAAGCGCTAGAATTTTCTCGTATTATTCAAGGTTTTTGGCGTTTAGCAGAATGGAATATGCCAAAGCAAGAGTTACTTTCTTTTATTGAAGACTGTATGGATTTGGGGATTACTACTTTCGATCACGCTGATATTTATGGTGGGTATACGTGTGAAGGATTGTTTGGAGAAGCGTTACAATTAAAGCCTTCCTTACGCGAAAATATGCAAATCATCACTAAATGTGGAATCGCTCCCTCATCACCTAAATTTCCAGAGCGATATGTTGCTCACTACAATACGAGTGCTGAACATATAATAAAAAGCGCGGAAGATTCATTACAAAACTTACATACAGATTATATTGATGTATTGCTCATCCATCGTCCAGATCCATTTATGGATCCAACTGAAGTGGCAGAAGCGTTCTCACGCTTAAAGCAAGAAGGCAAAGTTCGCCACTTCGGTGTATCTAACTTTTTACCTTCACAATTTAATATGTTAAGTTCGTATTTAGATTTCCCACTCATTACAAATCAAATTGAAGTATCTGCGATGCAAATCGAGCATTTTGAAAAAGGTACGATTGATTTATGCCAAGAAAAACGAATCAATCCAATGATTTGGTCACCTCTTGCTGGTGGAGAAATCTTTACTGGCCAATCAGAACGCGCCGTACGTGTACGTGAAACTTTACAAAAAGTTGCTACTGAACTAGGTGTTACTAGCATCGATACTGTTATGTATGCATGGTTACTCGCTCATCCAGCTAACATGATGCCAATCGTTGGCTCTGGTAAATTAGATCGAGTAAAAACGGCTGCAATGGCAACAAAAGTTAATTTAGACCGCCAACAATGGTTTACAATTTTCGAAAGCTCTAATGGACATCCTGTACCATAATAAACAAAAAGAAGAGCTGTTTCTTTACAGCTCTTCTTTTTCATATATATTTCTCGTCATTGCAAATACACACATATCCCTTAATCCATCTCCATCCACCGCAACACTCGCGCTTTCTAAAGTACCCTCTAATTTAAATCCTAATTTCTCAGGTATCGCTCTACTCTTCTTATTTAGAGAATCACAACGAATTTCTACGCGGTTTGCTTTCAATTCAGTGAAAGCATAATCTGTTATACCTTTTGCAGCCTCTACCATATAGCCCTTTCCACTAAACCTTGAATCAATCCAATACCCGATTTCAAATTGAGGTATATCCCAATTAATACGATGTAATCCGGCAGATGCAATAAATTCACCTGTTTCGTTCGAAAAAACTAGTAGTCTCAAATCTTCACGCTGCAAAAATTGAATATGCGATTTTCTAATACTCTCTTCTATTTCTTCCTCTGTTTGCTCTTTTTGTGCAAAGACCATCCAAGGTTTTAATTCTTGTATTGAAGCTTGAATTGCGTCATATACAACTTTACCATCACCTGGTTTTGGCATTCGAATAAAAAGCCTGTCAGTATAAAATTCAGAAGGAAAATCGAATAATAACGGATTCACTGTAAACACTCCCTATAATTCTTTTATATATAATAATATCCATCTCAAGTTATACAGTAAAGAAATTTCTGAATTTTAAACTTTTTGATCATTCACTTCCATCGCCACACGCACTCCAGATTCAATCGCACCTTGAATCCATCCGTGATACAACGTTGTATGATCACCAGCAAAATATATTCTCCCCTCAGGTTTTACAATGACTGGCTGTAATTCTGATTCTTGGCCAGCTTGAAATAGTGCAAACCCTCCAAGCGCATATGGATCTAATGTCCAACTCTTTGATATTCCAGACATGAACTCATCATATACTTGACCACCTAATATTGTTGCTAAATTTTGTAGTGTGTAATAGATACGATCCCCCTTTGATACCCCATCCCATAACAACGCATCATAAGACCATGTATAGCTTCCTAACATCATAGCAGGCCCTTTCTCTCCGATTCCATGGCTTGGATAATACGCATAACGTATAGGAAGATCTGTTATAATTCTCCCACCTAATTGCCCTTGTTCCTCCCAAAAACGACTTTTAAATTGAATTCCTATTTTTGTAGCTGGCATATAATGCAATTCGCGAATTGTTTTCCACTTCGCATGAGATATCGAATCAAATGGATCTACTTCTACAAATCGCATTGTTGAAAAAGGAATTGTAACAATAACTAAATCCCCTGTAATACTACTATATTCAAAAGTTTCCTCGTTCCGGTAATAGGCTGTTACACTATTGGCTTGTTGATGAAGCTTCATTAATTTTTGATTATATATAATATTTTCTTCTAATTGTGGTAAAAAAGACTTTGGTAATCTATCATTCCCACCTGTTATTTCGCAAAATCCGCTCTCCTCTTGCATAATATATAAAAAACGTAACGTCTCAACGAATGACCTTTCTAAAAAACCTTCTAAATCTAATAGAACACCTATCATCTCAATCGTTACTGGCGAAAAATACGTATTATATTGATAAGGATGATATTTTAAAAATTGACCTGTAGAATATCTCCCAAAATCCTTTACTACAATATCCCAATTTTTCTCTGGGTTCTTTTTTATAAAATTTATAATGGGCTGTACCGCTAACATTAATAGTTCCTCAGACGTTTTCCCAACTTCATTCATTTCCACAGGATATCTTAAAATACTTGGATCTTTTTCGTATTGTTTTAATGTCGTTTTCCGACCATTTACGTAGATAATATCTGTCTCATTCCTATTAATAAAAGGGCTCACCTGTAGCCCAAACTTTCTTATATATGCCATCGTTAATGTATGCGAATACGGAATTCTCATCGCTCCAACATCTAAATATAATCCGGTATCTTCCATCCTAACTGTCTCTATGCGGCCACCTACACGGTTGTTCGCTTCAAAAACCTTCACTTCATGCCCTGCTGCTTTTAATAAAGATGCCGAAACTAATCCAGCCATACCAGCCCCTACTACAATGATTTGTTTCGGACGTGTCGTCTTCTTCAATCCCTTATTTATAACTTTTAACGTTTCATCCATCTCATTGTTAAACATTATATCTTTCTGCACAATCCCACCCCTTACTTCATGAAATACAAATTAGTGGTTTAGTGCATTTTATTCATAAATTCACTTAAACATAACACCACCACAATTTGAAAATTCACTAAAAATACATAAGGTGCAGCTCTCCCCCTTCCACATGCTTCATATGATAAACATACAGATAGTAACTGTATGGAAAGGGTGGATACACATGAAACGTACTTACGATTATCAGGCTACAAAAAAACATTTAGAATTAAAGAAACAGCAGTTATGTAAAAAACTCACTAGCGTTAAACTAACTGAAGAAGAACGCAAGCAAATACATTTAGAAATTGATAACTACGAATATATATTAAACTTAGTCGAAATGAATCATTATGAACGAGGGTTTTCTCATTAAAAGCGGATAAAAAATTATTCACTTTTCCTTTTGAGCATTTCACTACGCATTTTTCGTAAGTAAATATATAATAGGATGTACATTAAGATTGAGAGGTATATTCTATGATCAAATTAAGTGTATTAGACCAATCACCTATTTCAGATGGTAGCACAGCAGCCCAAGCTATTTCACATACAGTTACGCTTGCACAAGAAGTTGAGAAACTCGGATTCACACGTTTTTGGGTATCCGAGCACCATAATTCAGTTAGCTTAGCTGGTTCAAGTCCAGAAATACTCATTTCACATATTGCCGCGAAAACTGACCGTATTAGAGTTGGTTCTGGTGGTGTTATGCTACCACATTATAGTCCATATAAAGTTGCCGAGAATTTCCGCGTTTTAGAAGCACTTTATAGGGGCCGCATCGACCTTGGTGTCGGGAGAGCGCCTGGTGGTATGCCGATAGCAACTCGCGCACTTCAAGAAGGTAAAATGGTCTCACTTGATCAATATCCAGAACAAATTGCAGATGTTGCTATGTACTTACATGATCAAGTACCAGAAAACCATCATTATGCAAACTTAAAGGCTACTCCAGTTATCCCAACATCTCCTGAAATGTGGATGCTCGGTTCTAGCGGAGAAAGTGCAATGATTGCCGCAAAGCAAGGCGCTTCTTTTGCATTTGCACAGTTCATTAACGGATACGGTGGCCCTGAAGTAATGAAGGCTTACCAAGAACAATTCCAACCTTCCTATTTAGGTGATAAACCAAAATCAATCGTATCTATTTTTGTTATTTGCGGAGAAACAAATGAAGAAGCGGAGAAGATTGCATCAAGCCTTGATTTATCGATTTTACTATTAGAACAAGGAAAACGGACTACTGGTACTCCTTCTATTGAAACTGCTCAAAATTATTCGTATAGTGCTTATGATCTATTCCGCATAAAAGAAAATCGTCAACGTATGATTGTCGGTGATCCGTCTTCTGTGAAAGAAAAAATATTAAACTTAAGCAAAGCGTATAATACTGACGAATTTATGATTGTCACGATTACTCATCAATTTGAACATAAATTAAACTCTTATCGCCTATTGGCAGATGCTTTTAATTTATAATAACGAAAAGGAGATGCATCACATATGATGCATCTCCTTTTCTTACTACCAATCAATTGTTTTTGCTTCCTATATATTCAATAGCTTCTTTTAATAACTCATCAAAATTATGAGGATAATCATGATTTAAGTTAGGCACAACTTTATACTTATGTTCTATATTTTTATCCTTTAATAACGTTACAAATTGCTGTGTACCTTCAAAACAATCTTCATCTTGATCCCCACATATTATATATCCTTTTATGCTTTTATCATGCAATATTCCAATCATCTCTTCCCATTCTTCCATTTCCGGAAGCCACGGTGCCACAAAAATAAAACCGTTCACTTCTATTTCACCTTGTAACATGGAATGTAACGCTACTCTTGCCCCAGCAGAAAAGCCACCAATAATAATATTCCCAAATGTTTTATTCACTTTAATCTTATTGTAATGTCCTTTTAACTCTTCTCTGCCTCTTTCGATATTATCCCACACATATCCATCTGAAAATTGAATTTGGGAAGATTGAGGCAATGCTAGCATAAAACCTTGTTCCATTACAGAGTTCCAATATGGTTCTATTATTTGTATATTTTCTTGATCCCCATGCAGTGTTATTAGTAGATTTTCATTTTGTTTGCTGTATTTATATTTCACGTCTGCTTGTTCCGATTTCTTTGCTAATTCTTCTCTTTCTTTACATAATTGAACCATTCTATGAAACTCTTCAAATTTATGTAGTGGTTTTAAATCATCATCGGAAATTAAATACTCACTTCCGTACCAAAATCCATTTTCTATAATTGCTTTCTTCATTAAATGCAACGCTTCTTCTTCAAGTCCTGCTGCACTTGCTAATGCATATTTAAAATTATATATTTGTGCTTCATTACCCATTACATCTTTAGCATTATTCATTATATAAGAATACGCTTCAAAACTTCCTTTATTTGCATAACAATGTAACGTTTCATTTAATAACTTAATATAAGTCATATTATTTTCCATATAGGAATTCCCCCGTAACCTTTTATAATAATTGCTTCTCCAATCTTCCTATCATTCTAGGGTCACGGTATAAGTAGTTAAATTCTACAATTCAACTTAACAATACCTGATTCTCAGAATGATATTTAATAGTTAATGTATGTATACGCATAATACACCACTCCTTCCTATCCACTAGTTGTAGTATAAAGTTAAATAAACTGAAAAATCAATATTTTAATAAAAAAAAGACAACAATAATATTATTGTTGTTCTCATAACATCTGCCCACTATTCTTTTTTTTCTTATCTGGTTTACTTGAAACTAAATAATGCTTTTCTGAAATATATAAGTTTCTTTTTAATATACGATTTAAATATGGTCCTAGCTTCACTCCGCATATGAGGCGATCTTCGCTATCTTCAACAATTGGGAACATTTCTTTTTCTGTTACATATTGATCTACAGCCTTTTGTACGATATCAATTTCTTTAACTAGGTTTAAATTTTCTTCTGTATGTTCAAATACTTCAAGCGTTTCCTTCGTTATCAGAAAAAAATTTGTTGGAAATGCAGGTAAATAGGGCTTTAACAAATCATAATTTACTGTGTAATCATCATTTACTAAAACTGTATAAACGATATTAGCATTCGTTTCTAGAAACTTCGCCATCGCTTGTTCTAATTCATCTTTCGTAATTTCCCTATCTTCTTTTCCAGTTCTGAAAAAGCGAAACATTGTATCGCCTCCTTTTTACTATATTATAGCATAAAAGAAAACTGAAAAATTATAAAAAACTCTATTGAAAGAATTTTTCAATAGAGTTTTTCTTTAATCCATTTATGTTTATTTTAAGAATGCACTTAACATCCATACATGTTGTTCTAATGTCGTATGAATTGCTAATAGCATATCAGCCGATGTTTCATCATCAGCTTCATCAGCTACTTCCATACCTTCTTTTAATTCTTGAATAAGTGCAGAAAAATCGTTTACTAAAATTTGCACCATTTCTTCTGCAGACTCTTTGCTTGTCCCTTCGATTACAGTTGAAGTTGCTAAATACTCTTTCATTGTCGCTAACGGTTTTCCTTCTAACGCTAAAATACGCTCTGCTAACTCATCAATGTATGTTCCTGCTTCATTATAAAACTCTTCAAATTTCTCATGTAATGTAAAGAAGTGCGGTCCTGTCACATACCAATGATAATTATGCAGTTTGACATATAATACATTCCAGTTTGCTACCTGCTTGTTTAATACTTCAACAACATTCGTTTTCGTACTCATACTCATACAATCCACTCCTCTTATCATGTTACTATCTTTTAATGACCTAACTTCATTTTACCATACATTCCCTATTCTTTTGAATGAACAGCTTATATGTAACAAAGTTTTAACAACCTTAATATTTCCCTAATATCATATAATTCATGTATCCTTTCAACTACTTCATATGTCTAATTGTCCAAGCTCACACATATGCATAATAGTAAGTCAAGCTCATCATAGAAGAAAGAGGGATAACATGGACAATCAACAATGGCAAGTAGCAAAGAAAGTCGCTGCTACTTATATCGGAACGGTCGTTGGAGCTGGATTTGCTACTGGGCGAGAAATTGTCGAATTTTTTACAGTTAACGGATTGTACGGAACCATTGGCATATGTATAAGTGGATTTTTTTTTATTTGGCTCGGTACAAAAATGATGTTACTTTCATCACAAATCGGGGCATTTTCAGCGCAAGAATTTAATAAATATTTATTTGGGGATGTATTTGGAAATGTCGTAAATACTTTATTATTACTCGTATTATTTGGCGTAACTAGCGTTATGTTATCAGGAGCCGGGGCAGTATTTGAAGAACAACTTCGTCTCCCGAGACAACTTGGTATTTTCATCACAGTCATCGCCTGCCTCATTATTGGGAGCCGGGGATTACAAGGTGTTTTTGAAGTGAATACACTTGTCGTACCTATTATGATGATTTTCATTATCGGACTTGCTATTACAACCTTTATTCATGGTACAACTCCTATTATTGACACCGTTCCTACAGAAAGTTGGAATATGAAATGGATTACTAGCCCTATTACATATGTTGCATTAAATCTTTCTCTCGCCCAAAGTGTTCTCGTCCCATTGGCCAGTGAAGTAAAAGATCGAAAAGCTATTTTATGGGGTGGTATTTTAGGCGGCGCAGGGCTTTGCTTTATTTTATTATGTAGCCATTTAGCAATATTATCAGTTGAACAATTTTATCAATATAACATCCCAATGGCTGAAGTTGTAAGAAGGTTTAATGCAACTTTCCATTTTTTCTTTGTTCTTATCATTTTTGGTGAAATATTCACAACATTAGTTGGGAATATATTCGGAATGACAAAACAAATGCAATCCATTACCGGATGGAAAAGTAATAACATTATTTACTTCATATTACTAATTAGTTATTGCTTTAGTTTCATTGGATATAGTGAATTACTTCATATTCTATACCCTATTATCGGTTGGGTGAGCATCATTTTACTACCGATTATTGCCTTTAAACAACTTCAAAAAACATAAAAAAACATCCGTGTATACGGATGTTTTTCATCTTCATTCACAGTCTTCACATACTTCCCAGTACGGCCCCATTTCTACTGCAAGATATGGCTTTAATTGCAAACGAATCATTCGACTTGGCATGCGTTCCAATACGAATTGAATGCCGTCTTCCTCTTCATCCAACTCAACTTTTGAAATAGCAATTCTTTGCATAGTAGTAATAGGGCTTCCATCTTTATATAAAGTGATTTTCACCTCATCATACTCATTAAAATACAATTCAACATTCATTTGCTTTTTTAACATTTCATCAACAATTTCATAATTATCATTTTGTTCCTGGATTATATATTTCCATCCGCCTCTATCTAATTCTATCGGAGCAGCTTGGAATAATGTCATCAAATCCTCGTATAGCATAAGATAACCCCTCTCTTACTAAAAAACGATGAGTATTTTATATACCCTTTATCTCTATCACTATCCATGTTTATTGTACCATATATCACAAATCTTACCGCATTCATTTGCTTTATAAACACATACAAAACATATAGTATTTTCAGTTCACTCTCTATTCACTAGTATGTTCCCTTACTGATAACTTATCACTTTCCTTATTTCCTACACACTACTTATAACTCTTAAAAAACCACAAAAAAGAAGAGTAATTTATATCACTCTCCTCATAAGATTTTTCCTGTAGCTGCTAATGCTAACACTATAATTAAACTTGCAAATAATAGTGATACAATTAAACTAAAAATCGGTAATATTTTCTTTTCATTCTTCTTAAATAATAACCTTAAACTAAGAATGATATTTAATGGAACAAATATAAAATAAAAGTATTTAACGATTTGTAATGAGCTATTTGAAAGTGTTTTAAATACAAACACTTCAATTAAAAAAGCAACAAAGAATAAAATGCTTAACCAAAACGAGACATAGCTAAGCCAAGAATGTCTTTTCGTTCCCCAATACACTCCCATACTGATCTCCTTTAAACGTAGTCTGTATTATATTAATTATACACCCGCTTAACAAATCCCTCTATTTTTCGACAAACATTAAATACATTAAACCTCTAATCCGTTTATCAGCTAAAAGACTGTCTCTAATAGCACTAATGCTATTTTGAGACAGCCTCCCCTTTTTATACTTTAAATCTTTCAATTAATACTTGTAACTCTTCAGCCATTTGAGATAGTGTACCAGCTGCAGAACCAATTTCTTCCATAGAAGCTAACTGCTCCTCAGCTGACGCTGCAACACTTTGTGTACTCGTCGCATTATTTTGTGCCGTCATAGCAATTTGACCAACCGAAATAGATACTTCATTTGCACCTTTTGACATCCCATTAGCTGTTTCAACCATCGTTTTAATTTGGTTAGCAATTTCATTTGTAGATTGTAAAATTTCAGTGAAATTTTGTTTTGTTTCATTTGCAATTACAAGTCCAGATTGCACTTCTTCATTTACATTATTCATAGATTTTACTGTCTTACTCATATCATCTTGTATTTCACAAATTAATTTACTAATTTCACTTGATGATACACTAGATTGTTCTGCTAATTTTCGTACTTCATCAGCAACAATTGCAAAGCCTCTTCCATGCTCACCAGCTCTTGCAGCCTCAATTGCTGCATTTAAAGCTAGAAGATTTGTCTGATCTGCAATATTTTGAATAACTTCTAAAATATCACCAATTTGCTTTGATTTGTTATTCAACAACTGAATAACAGCATCTGACTGTGAAACAGATTCCGCAATAGATTGCATTTGATTTACTGTTTTTCCAACTAGCTTTCCACCATCTTCTGCTTTTTCGCGAGTGTGAGCAGAAGCAGTATTAATAGATGATGAGCTATTTGCTACATGCTGAATCCCTTCTGTTACATCAAACAGTAACATAGCACCATTTTCTACGCTTGCTGTTTGCGTCGTTGCCCCACTTGATATTTCATCCATTGCCATTGTAATTTGTTCCGTTGCTTCACTCGCTTGTCTTACACTCGCAGTTAGCTCTTCTGATGCCGCTGCTACATGCCCGGCCGAATCATTAATTCTTCCAATTAACGTTCTTAGTGAATCTGTCATTTCATTAAAACCTTTTGCAAGTTGACCGATTTCATCGTTTGAATGAATTTCAATTGTTTGCGTTAAATCTCCTTCACTTATTTCTTTAGAAGTGGCAACTAATCTCTTTAAAGGTTTTGTAATAGAAAGAGTTACGAAATAAATAAGTGCCCCTCCTACAACTAATGAAATAAGCATAACAATTAACATATTATAAAATACAGGCTGAGCAGCTTCAATTACTTCATTTGAGTACATCGTTCCACCGATTTTCCAACCTGTTTTTAAGTTTGTAGCAAATACCATTTTCTTTTCACTACCATCATACGTGTATGAAAAAGTGCCTTGATTATCTTCGTAAATTCTCTTCGCCCAAGAATCAGCTGCTTTATCCCCTGGTTTTTCTTGAGGATGCGCAATTATTTTTTGTTTTCCATCTAAAATGAAAGTATATCCTTTTTTACCAATATTGATTAACTTTGTTGTTTTCAATAAATTCTCTAAACTTAAATCTACCGCAACAACACCATTTTTATCTTCTGTTTGTTTCGCAATCGTTACGACAATATGTCCATTTCCTTTCGCCTTATACGGTTCAGTGACCACGATTCCACCTTGTTTACTCACTGCATCTTTATACCAAGAACGAGTTGTTGGATCATAATCTGCTGCCATTTGTATATTTGGTTCTTGCACAAACTTCTTATCATTGCCGGCAACATATACTTGTTCAATATCTTTATTCAAATTAATATATTGAGATAATACCTTTCTTAATTCATCTTGATTATCTCCTTGATACATATCACTATGAATCACTCGTGCAAAGTTATTTACTTCGTTAAATTTCGCCTCAATCATTTGATTGATTAAATTATCTAATATTTTTATATTATCGTGAGCACTACTCGTAATTTGTGATTCAAAATTCTTTTTAGCCGTTTGATAAGACATTCCTCCAATAATAGAGACAGCTGCAATTAAAATTATCAAAAATGAAATTAATAGCTTTTTTGCTACTTTTATATCTCGAAACCACCTTAACAGTTTACTCATTATAAACCTCCTGCATTTAAACATTAAGTTTTAAAGATAAATAACCAATTATGAATATATCCCATTCCCTATCCTCTATTTTTACAATTCGTTTTTGATAAACACCTTGTAAAGTTTAAACAAATATTCCCCCTTTGTCTATATATATGAATAATATTATTATAAAATTTACAAATACAAAAAACCAAAGGAATAGTCCTTTGGTTTTTTACATTTTTTTATGTTGTTTAGAAATCTTCTTCCACTTATCACGCTCAGCTCTTGCGAGAATAGCATCTTGTTTTCTCATAAAATACGCCAATTCTCTTTGCAACTTTTTATAGCTTTGCAAACGATTTATCGTCATTAGCCCGTTATCAATTGCTTTATGCACTGCGCATCCTGGTTCATTCTCATGTTTACAATCTCGAAAGCGGCAAGTATTTGCAAGATCTTCAATATCAGAAAATGTAGTTTGAATTGCCGCGCTTCCTTCCCAAAGCTGAAGTTCCCTCATACCAGGAGTATCAATTACTAAACCGCCACTCGGTAATTGGAACAATTCACGGTGAGTTGTCGTATGTCTTCCTTTACTATCTTCTTCACGTATATCTCCGGTTTTTGCTACATCTGTTCCTATTAATGCATTTAACAAAGTAGATTTTCCTGCACCTGAAGATCCAACTAAAGCAACTGTTTTTCCTGGTGAGACAAATTGTTGCAATGATTCTATTCCGACGTACACTAAGCTATCAACAACAAATATAGGAACACCGATTGCTACCGCTTCAGTTTCTGCAATTTTCTGTTCCACATCTTCACATAAACTACTCTTCGTTAAAACAATAACAGGCATTGCACCGCTCTCATAAGCCACCAGCAAATAACGTTCCATCCTTCTTACGTTGAAATCATGGTTAAGTGCATTCACTAAAAATAGATAATCTACATTTGTTGCGATAATTTGTTCTTCAGTTCTGTTACCAGCTTCTTGTCTTGAAAAAGAACTTCTTCTCGGAAAAATACGGTGAATAATTGCCTTTTTCTCATTTTCTATTTTCTTTATATACACCCAATCCCCAACTGCCGGATAATCTCCCTTCGTTAACGCTTCATGACGAAACTTCCCAGACAGTTCCGCTACATATTCACCATCATTACAAATAATCCGATATATATGCTTATGCTCAAGTAAAATACGCCCTACTTCATAGTTCTCTACAGCTTGTTCTTCAAAAAAAGAATCCCATCCGAAAGATTCTAAAATATTTTGATCCAAATTGATATCCTCCCTAGTTTGAACTTAGTGGAAGGATTGTGCGCTCACTTATAGAGTATCGCCCTTTCCGTCCACCTTTGTATTTAATTTATTATTCATTACAGTCATATTCGCCATAATACATCACTCCGATCTTATTTTAATTACTCTCATTATATGGAATATTGATTTAAAAAGCTACCTCATTTGACGTAATTTTCAAATAACTTTCTTTTTAACATTCTAATTTGTCCACGATGACTAATTTCATCTTCTATCACATGAAACCAAAGATAGTGCTGGTTATACGCTACACCGTTAGGTCACTTTCTTTCTGACATTAGCCATGTATCATCTACTTCACTCAAATACTTTAGCGACTCTTCTCGAACACTTTGCAAAAGTTGTACATAATACTGTATTTCATGACCATGAATCGTTCTCCCAACTTCCCCTAAATACAGTGCATCTTCCCATATTTCTAATTCTTCTTTTGTAAAGTCACGATTTTGAAATGAAATAAGCTGATGGGCTTTTTCTATAGCCGCTATATGCTTTAGTAACGCTCCGATGGAATTCCCTCCACTCCGCATAATTAAATCTAATTGCTCAACTGATAGATCGTTTATTTCCTGTAATGTTACAGCCCTCGTATGTTCCAGCATGCTTACTAATTCCCCGATATTTTTTGTATAACCATCTACACTTCTTATTCGATAATCTATATTCATATCACGCACCCCTTTCTACATTCATATTAACGAATAACCGCTTCATACAATAGACTGAAATATATCAGATTTTTCTGTTATAATTAAATTGAATACGGAATAAACCTAAACAAACTTTCTCAATATGCTTATATGAAATATTAAAAGGAATCAATATCAAATTATCGAATCTTATTCACTAAAAGGAGTGGATTCGATGGAAATGTATCAATGGCTAACCGCTGTTCTCGTTGGTGGCATTACTGGCTTCGTTTCCCATCTGATCAATAACCAAGGCAAGTTATTGCTTCCACGCCGTTTAAAAACTTTTTTTCATTTTGGATTTTTAACTGATATTTTTACAGGTAGCCTCGCCGCACTTCTTGGACTCGTTTTATTCGATGTCACCTTAATAAAAGAAATTATAAAAGTCTCCATTGTGACCGCTATTTCCGGTCAAACGTTTTTACTTCACCAAGCTCTTGGTGGTGAACAGGCTAAAAATACGCAAATTGGGAAAGCTGATGAGAAAATCCAAGAAATTGACAAACTATTACGACGTTAGTCTATACTTTCTCTAAAAATTATTGTTATAATAAAAAATAAATATTTTCTATTGCGTCGTTTGTCAGAAGAAAGGGTGTTTCGTATGACAAAAAAGAAAATAGAAGATTTCTTAACAAACACCGAAAAAGAGGAACTGCTAGAAAACTATAAATGTTTACGAGAAGCCCGTACAAAAAGCGAAGCTAACTATTTTGGCGAAGAAGTAAACCATCTACTAAATAAAGCAAAACAACGAATTATTAAAGATGCAGGCATACATGATGAAAATGCAGCAACTGTTCAATCAAAGAGAAAAGCACTGTTTTANNACAGTGCTTTTCTCTTTGCAAAGATTTTCACCATAAGCATTTTTCACATTACTTTCACATCTATTTCACAATTATAAGTAATCCTATATGTTAAACTAAGTATATCCTTTTCCAAGGAACTATATGCCGATATATAAATCCCTATCTCTTTAGGGATTTTTATTTTTGGATTCCCCATAATTTTACTACAATACATTTCTATTATTTGTCTACTTTTTTTACCCCCTGCACTCAAAAGCTCCTTCATGTATTTCTTTTCCTTTTATATAAAAAGAGGGAACTATCCCTCTTTTCAACTAATCTTCTAAAATAGATTCAATCTCTTTCATAACTTTTTCATTCAATGAAACATCCACTGCTCTTACACTTTCTCTTATTTGCTCTGCCCGCTTCCCGCCAGGAATAACAGTATCAATTCCTTTTTTGTTTAATAACCACGCTAAAGCTAAATGCGATACTTCGAGATTCTTTTCTTTAGATAAGCCTTTTAACTTCTCAACTTTCTTAAAGTTACTCTTATATGTATTTTCTTCAAATAGATTTACACTTTGACGCCAATCCCCTTCATCCAATTTAAAATCTTCTGTATATTTCCCGCCTAGTATCCCAAAGGCAAGAGGCCCGTACGGAATAAATGAAATACCTGATTCTATACAATATGGCAAAAGTTCTTCCCCAGCAGCACGATCCAACATATTATACGGTGATTGTACAACATCTATATGTCCGTGCTGATTCGCTTCTTTTAGTTGCTCTACATTTACGTTAGATATTCCAATTGAACGAACTTTCCCTTCTTCTTTTAGACGAGTAAGCTCTCCAATTGAATCTATGTAACTTGTTTCAGGATTTGTAAAATGTAAATAATATAAATCAATATAATCAGTTTGTAATCTTCTTAAGCTATTTTCCACAGCATTTCTTAAATAGCTTCGTTCATTATTAATATGAACCTCTCCATTTAATAACGGCTGAATTCCACCTTTTGTAGCAAGTACAAACTCGTGGCGTTTTCCTTTTAATACTTCTCCTACCAATTCCTCTGATCTACCGAAACCGTATGAATCTGCTGTATCAAAAAATGTAATCCCTTGCTGAATTGCTTCTTCTATTAATCTTTTTCCTTCTTCCTCATTCACATCAGCATATAAATTATGTCCCCCAACAGCGTTTGTTCCTAACCCCAACTTCGAAATATTTAGTCCTACCTTTTGCAATTTTGTATACTTCATTTTTTATCCCCCTATATTTCTATGTTATAGTGCAAATATATTAACTTATACAAGCAGGTGAAAAAATGCGTACTCTCTATCATCCAAATCGAGAAGAAATTCAATTCTCTTCTGTCTTATATGCACTTAGCGATCAAATTCGTTTACAAATTGTAACTATATTACTAGAGAAAAATGAACAATCTTGTGGTGCGTTAAACATTCCAATTGCGAAATCAACTTTATCTCATCATTTCAAAGTTTTACGTGAATCTGGTGTTATGTATACACGCCTTGAAGGCACACAACGTTTCATTTCAATTCGTGAAGATGACTTAAATGCTAGATTCCCCGGTTTATTAGACGTCGTAATACATGCAACAGAACCATACTAAAAAACATCTCATATGAATATGAGATGTTTTTTAGTAATTACTATTCTTTTAATAAATCTATTAATCCATTCCCTTCAGATGTACGTTCATACCCTAAAGGTACAGTCCTTTTTATAAGTTGCGCATATATTTCCGGCTCTGATAATTTTCTACCATACTCTCTCTCACACTGCTTTATGAGAAGTGCTAGCGCCCCAGCGACATGCGGCGTCGCCATTGAAGTACCACTTAATACCGCATATTTCCCCTCTGGATACGTAGACAGTATTTCATCACCCGGCGCTACTAAATCAATTTCTTGATTTGAATTACTAAAGCATGAAATTTTCCGCTCTAAATTAACAGCACCTACTTCAATTACTTCAGAATAAGCACCTGGAAAATCTAATTCTTCAGTATCATCGTTACAATCTCCATCATTTCCTGCAGCGCACACGACAAGTACGTCTTGTTTTACCGCATTTTGAATAGCTTCATGTAACTCTGGTACATCTTGCGGACCACCAAGTGACATTGAAATAATTCTCACTTTCTCTTTATTCGGTCCTCTCCAATTTACAGCATAATGAATGGCCTCAATAATTTGCTCATAACTTCCAGAACCATCTCCAGCTAATACTTTTAAAACTAACATTTTAGAAAGTGGTGCGACTCCTAGTACACCCACTCCATTTTCAGTCGCTGCAATTGTCCCCGCTACATGAGTACCATGCCCATTATTATCAAGATAAATATTGGGATTTCCTTCATAATCTTTTGTGAAATTTCTCCCACCAATAATACGATCTTTTAAATCTACATGATTTACATCACAACCTGTATCTAAAACAGCAACGACAATGTCTTTTCCTTTCGCGCTCTTTTCCCATACTTGCGGAGCATGAATCAATTGTACACCTGGTGGAATTTCATTTACTTGTTCAACCACTTTATTTACAGTAAACGGAATTAATTTAATGCCTTTTTGTTTATTCGCTGTACTACTATTCATCGTAATCCCTCCTGAAAATATATTATTTTCATTTCAGACCACTATTGAATGCGTTTAGATTTAACATTCGTTTTATTCGTTCCATTTCCCTTCCTCTCAAATGTTTCTCAATAAACAAAAGAAAAGGACCATTAATGGTCCTTTTCTTTTTCAGTTTTTCAATAGAATAATATAAAGTGAAACTATAATCAGTGGGTGGTGTTCATCCCCCACTGATTATTAGCCCTCACCAATCGGGCTTTTACGGGCAGTTGATCTCCCACCTAACTTCTTTGCTTCAGCCGAGTTTTGAGGTGGGAGTTTTACTGCCCACAAATAGCGGGATAAATTAAGACTAAATCTTACTCTTGTTCAAAAACTGCTCAATTTCTTTTATTACATGTTTTGCGCCTTCTATACTAACAGTAATGTTTCCATTTGCTAATGAAATATTTTGATCTGAAACATCACCTGTTATTTGACAAGCATTGTATGGTTGATATTTTTGTAAAATGACTTTGTCTTCTTCTACAAAAATTTCAAGTGGTGATTTGATTTGTATTCCTAATACATCCCGTAATTCTTTAGGAATAACTATCCGTCCCAATTCATCTACTTTTCGAATAATTCCTGTTGCTTTCATGTTACTCCCCCCTTACTCTCTATTATTTTTTTCACCTCGCTATTTTCATTTTATCACTATATATTTGGTAATGCCTTACTCTTTTTAGAAAATATAGTACAAAAGTTAAAAAAACACATTTAACGAATATTCAATCTTTCTTTCAATTGTTTTAAATAACGCGATCGTATAATTAAGAAGTATACAACTTGAATACCTACGAAAATACTTAATACAATTGTATTTTCTTTAAACAGTGAGTACTCAAACATTTGTCCTAACGCAGTTAATGCTACTGCCCCGTGTAATGTTGCAACTCCAACTGGAACGAAGAATAAAAGCGCTAAGCGGATTGTGACTACTTTCGATAATTCCCCTCTCGTCAATCCAACTTTTCGAATCATTTCAAATAAACGAGTATCGTCCTCCAAATCTGAAAATAAACGGAAGTAAAGGAAGCTTCCTGCACAAACGAAAAATACAATACCAATAAAGAAACCTACAAATAAAATGGGTCCTGCGATTTGTAGACTTTGATTTTGATCGTACTCTTCTGCACTAAACGTTGCATGTTCTTGATAAGGCTTAATCTGATTCGTAAGCTCTTTACCAACCTCAATTTCATCTTTTGCGGATTGTGTTTTATACATATAATCTTTTTCTTCTTTAAATCCATCTTGTAATGAATCATATTGTTTTTTAGAGATTACATACACATTACCTCTTAGTATTTTACTTAATGAAGAAGTATTAACTTTTTTCACATTTAAAGGGTCATTCATATTTGGTAAAGTAATTTCTTTTCTTTCTTTCATCGGTGGTCCGGGTATTTCGACTGACAAAAATAAAGCCTCTTTATTTGATACAGTATTAAATGGTTCTCCTGTTAACTTTGCATATTCTTTATAATCTGATTCTTTTATAAAAATGACGCTTCTTAACGACTGCTCCTCCGTTTTCTTCGATGAAATATTTATTTTTGAAGCTGCTATATTATGTTTCTTTAATCCTTCGTCAATGATTTTCAGATGCTGTGGCTCATTGCTATTACCTTGCTTAGACTGATAGTGAAACGCAATTGGTCTGTCCATAATTTCTTTCGTCATCGAAGCAAACCCAACCAATGTACCTATTGCTGAAAATGCTACTGTTGAAATAATCGTTACAATAAAGAACATTCTTGCGTTATCTCTCATACGGTATGCTAAATCTGACAAAGTAATAATATTTGTCTGTGTCCAATAGAAACGTTTACTTTTTTTACATAGTCTAATAATAAAGACGCTCAACTGCTTGTACAGCAAATACGTACCAATAATGACTACCGTTGTAACAGGAATCATCATTATAAATACCATTGCACCATGTGACATAAGAGCTCCTGCATAACCAGCACTAAGCAATACTACTGCTAATATAGAAGAAATTATAGATGCCTTCGGTTCTGGCTTCGCCTCTGCTGATCCTCTAAACAATTTCATAATTTTATTTTTACGAACCATTCCTGCACTAAACAATGAAATGATCATAAATAATACGAAAAACATAATACTCGTTACAACAATCGCTTTCATCGGTATGTAATAGGATAAAGAGATATCTAGTTTTAATATCATCGGAGCTACAAATATTAATATTCCTGAAAACAACATACCTGAAAGAATCCCAAAAATTATTGCCCCTATTCCAATCATTATATTTTCAAAGAAGATAAGACGCTTTAATTGATATTTCGTCATACCTAACATCATTAAAATTCCTAGTTCACGCTTTCTCGTTTTTAAAAACATTCCCATTGAATATAAAATAAAAAAGAATGTAAATAAGTAAATAATAGACTGCGCAAAAGACATACTTACGAATACGTACTGTCCTAATTCTCCAGCACTTAATGCCGGATGAAACGCAAAAAATGAATACACAAAAAAGGCCATAATTGCAAATGCACTACTCAAAAAATAAGCTGAGTATGTTCGTCTATTTCGCGTTACATTTCGAAATGCGAGTTCTCTAATGTTCATACTACTTCTCCGCCCTTCTACTAACTATACTTTTATATTAGTAAAGTTCGGAAATACCTTCCATCGATTCAAATGACAAAAACCTTACATTATTGAAAGGTTTTAAACAATTGCTTATATAAAACAGTTTCATTATAATGACTACATTCATATTCATACACGCATCCTATTGTATATTCGTTAGTTTTGCGAAATAATAAAGGATAGAAGTATGTACCAATATACATATAAACTTATTTACCGCTTTAATATGAATAGGAGGAAAACATAATGACATTACAAGAACAAATTATGAAAGCATTACATGTTCAGCCTGTAATTGATCCGAAAGTAGAAATTCGTAAACGAATTGATTTCTTAAAAGCTTATTTAAAAACTACAGGTGCAAAAGGATTTGTACTTGGAATTAGTGGCGGACAAGACTCTACACTGGCAGGACGTTTAGCACAGCTTGCAGTCGAAGAAGTTCGTAATGAAGGTGGTAACGCAACGTTTATCTCCGTACGTCTTCCATACAAAGTACAAAAAGATGAAGATGATGCACAATTAGCATTACAATTTATTCAAGCTGATCAGTCTGTTGCTTTTGATATCGCTTCAACAGTTGATGCCTTCTCAAATCAATACGAAAACTTATTAGGTGAATCATTAACAGATTTCAATAAAGGAAACGTAAAAGCACGCATTCGCATGGTTACACAATACGCAATCGGCGGACAACAAGGGCTACTCGTTATCGGAACTGATCATGCTGCTGAAGCTGTAACAGGTTTCTTCACAAAATTCGGAGATGGCGGTGCAGATTTATTACCATTAACGGGATTAACGAAACGCCAAGGACGTGATTTATTACAAGAATTAGGTGCAGACGAGCGACTTTACTTAAAAATGCCAACAGCTGATTTATTAGATGAAAAACCAGGTCAAGCTGATGAAACAGAGCTAGGCATTACTTACGATCAATTAGATGACTATTTAGAAGGTAAATCCGTTCCAGCTGACGTTGCTGAAAAGATCGAGAAGCGTTATAAAGTGAGTGAACATAAAAGACAAGTACCAGCGTCAATGTTTGATGATTGGTGGAAATAGAACATAAAAAAGAAGCTAATCTCATTTAGCTTCTTTTTTATACGTTAACGATATACCCCTACTCTTTTCTCTAATAAATCCTGTAAGCAATCTTCATGTTGTTTATTAAACAATGGCGGCATTTTGTCTAAAGGGAAAAACTGCAAATCTAACGTTTCATCACCGTCTATTTTTGTATTCCCTCCAACGATTGAAAACTTAAAAAATATTACAATTGCCTGTGCCTGATCTCCATTCGGATATGCTTGAAAATATTTCGTATACACACCAATGAGCTCATCAATTTCCACATCATATCCTGTTTCTTCTTTTATTTCTCGAATCGCAGTTTCTGCCGCAGATTCCCCGATTTCCATTGCACCGCCTGGAAATCCCCAAGCATTAAAGTCTCCTCTTTTTTGCAGAAGCACTTCACCAAATTCATTAAATACACAACCTCCTGCAAAATTCAAAATAACATAATCATGCCCTATTTTTTCACGTAATTCCTTTATATAATTCGCCATCTGCTTCTCCTTTTTATCCATCTTCCATTATTCTTTTTTATCTTTTTCAAGCAATTCAATAATCCGATCTAACTTCTGATCCATATTAATCACATGTTGTTTTTTCATAGTGTTGTTTTGCAATAATCTTTTAATGAACAGAGTAAATGATACAAAAAACAAAACGATAAGTCCGATTACTAGACAAAAATATATCAATGCAAATATATTATTTTCGAACAAATTCATTCAGCTATCACATCCTCTATTTAGAATTATTTTATCACATAATTCTAAATAGTCACTAGAATTATAATCAAACGCAAAAAGAGCACCTTTTAAAGATGCTCTTTTTCATTAATACGTAAATGTAATTGTCGCTAATGAATAACCTGTCATTGCACTATATGGCGCAACTTGATAAGATACACGCTTTGCACCTTTTGGCCAAGTTATTTCATTTAATACTTTCTTTATATCTTGCATCGTTCCATCCATTGACTGCTTATATCGTACTTCTACTTTTTCTGGCTTGGAAGCAAATTGTTGCTGTAATTTTTTCTTAAACTCATTGTAATTTTCCGCTCCGTATTGTGCAGATAAATACTTTAAATTTGTTTCTTTTAACATTTGTTCATATACAGCAGTTTTTGAACTACCGGCTTTTATTTTGCTTGTTAATTCGTTGAAGTAACTTGTAGTTGCCGCTGGATATTCACTACGATCCCATTCATGGTCTTTGCTTAATTGTTCATCAGACATATTAAAATATGAATATGTTACGCGCCCAGCTTTATCAGGAACTGGATCATCGAATGTAGTATCAAGGTGGTACCACTTGTTATCAATGTTCACTAAATTCCATGCGTGAGCTTGTCCATTCCCTGTACCTGTTACAATATGATTTTGAATACCTGCTTCTTTTAGTAATTGATATGTTAACAATGTATATCCTTGGCAAACGGCAGAACGATTCGCTAACGCTTCATACGCTGTATATGCTTGATAAGACGTATCATATGATACTTGTTTCACAACATAATCATGAATAGCTTTCACTTTTTCATGTTCATCCATGCCTTGTTTAATGATAGAATTTACAATTGCTTTCGCCTGAGACTTTACATACTGTGTTTGCTCTTTTGATTCACGATACTTCACTTGTAATGTAAATGTATAATTCCCAGGCATCCCTTTTATAGAATATTTAGTAGACGCTACATTATATTTTACATACTCATCAGCATCTACAATTTTATTAAACTCGCCATACAATTGGTCCATAATATTTCTAGCATTTCTATCTTTTGTTTTATATGTGATTGTAATATTTTCTTCTCTATTATCAATCTGTTTTTTTAATTCTTTTCTGAAATCATTTAACAACTTTGCATCTGATTGTGTTGTCACTGTAGTCGGATTCGTAGCCGCATAAGATACAGCTGACGCCTGTAAGCCTCCCATTACTATAGTTGAACAAAGTGCGGCAGCTGTCACATACTTACTTGTCTTTCCCATCTTGTCACTCCTTACATTCTATAACTATACAAAAAGTATCGTATAGTTTCAGAGTATACAATACTTTTCAAAATAGGTCATATGAGATTATGCATATTTAACATTTTTAAAAGGGTGGTTCTTTTAGAAAAAGAACAACCCTTTTTTTAGCAAGTTTGCAACACACAGCATGTATTTTCAAAATGGCGATTTTTCAAGTCTTCATTTCCAATACAGAAATAAAGCATCCCTAAATCTCCCCACATCATATTACAATTTTTAGTATCTGAATCAATTTGGAATAAGAGCGTCATATGCTGTGGATCTATCCCCATATATTGTCCAGTCTCGTACAATACCTCATCTTGTACAGAGAATGGTTCTCCAAACATTTGATGATTATCATAGTTGTCTGGGATTAGCTCTTCAAGTAATTGCAAGAAACGATCTGAATCCGCCTCATCTTCAATGAAAAGCTCCGGTAATTTATACGTCAGTTCAAAAGTAATTGCACACTGGTTATATTTCGATTGTATTTCATCTGCTCTACGTAATTGCTCTACAGGGATATCATAATAAAGTACACGTCCAGCTTCGGTTGGATCCACATCTTCTTCAAAGTAATTTTCAATACTAAAGAAATATAACATCCCTGTCTTAGGAAGATTATGATCCATACCAACGTTTTGTAAATCACTTAAATTAAATTGTGCGATAAAACGTAACGGATTCTCTTTGTATGTTGGATATTCAAATGTATTTGGCAAATCAGGAACTCCGCCCATTTTCGAACTGCCTATCGCAATTATTTCCTGTTGTTTTGGCACAACTTTTATACAAGGAAATACAGTATTAATAAGTTCCT
Source organism: Bacillus sp. SRB_331 (assembly GCF_003264175.1). NCBI lineage: Bacteria > Bacillati > Bacillota > Bacilli > Caryophanales > Bacillaceae > Bacillus > Bacillus sp. SRB_331. The sequence goes on from NZ_NADV01000021.1 coordinate 379,710, forward strand.
GTTTCAAATGTGTTAGTTCATATTTATCAATTAATATTTCAATTTTCTGTTCCATAAATTCTCCTTACATTTACATACTTATTTGTATCATAGCACAAAGATTATACTTCATTCATTGTAAATTCAACAAGCCCTCCAAAAAACGGGCTTATCCCTCGTACGCGAACAAGTTTAAAAAAGCATAGTATACATTGTTCCTACAAACACGATAGTTCTTTATTTCTTCCAGTACATTTTCCCCTCGTTCATTTTTATTTTTAATTTAAGGAGGAATTCCACATGGGTTACGGATATAGTTGCGGCGGTTACGGCGGTGGTTACGGTTACGGCGGTAGTTGTGGTGGCGGTTGTGGTTATGGAGGTTTCGCTTTATTAATCGTTTTATTTATCCTTCTAATCATCATCGGAGCTAGCTGTTGGGGCGGCTTTGTAGGCTGCTAGTAAACTTAAAAACTATTGTAAAAAGCACGTACAATACGTGCTTTTTTTCCATTTTCATTTTTTAGAAAGGAAGTATGTTCAATGAAAATTGATGGTGTTTTTGAAGGAGGCGGTGTACGCGGAATTGCTCATGTAGGGGCAATTTGCGCGTTAGCCGAAAAAGGATATGAATGGGAACGTTTAGCTGGAACATCAGCCGGCGCTATTATTGCAGCTCTTCTAGCAGCAGGATATTCTTGTTCCGAATTAAAGACGATTGTAACAGACATTGATTATGAAAAATTCACTAAAAAAACTTTTCTTGATAAAATCCCCTTTATTGGTAAAGGATTAAGCGCTTGGTCTACTCTAGGTATTTATTCAAATGTATTTCTCGAAGAATGGCTAGAAGACCTGCTTAGAAAAAAAGGAATTCATTTGTTTACAGACTTATCCGATTTGAATAAACTCAAAATTATTGCTTCAGATATAAGCAATGGTAAAATGGTTATTTTTCCCGATGACTTACCAAACTACGGATTTTTAAATTACCGCTTCTCTATCGCTAGAGCAGTAAGAATGAGTGGAACCATTCCTTTCTTCTTCGAACCAGTGAAATGGAGAACACCAAAATGGAAGCAGCCTTGTTATATGGTTGACGGCGGTATTTTAAGTAATTACCCAATTTGGATTTTCGATTCACCGACTTCTCCTCGCTGGCCTACCTTTGGATTTCATTTTGTAAAAGATGAGATTCAAGCTGATCCCGCCCACTATGACGAACCTATTTCCATGTTCAAAGGATTATTTAAAACGATGATGCAAGCTCATGATTTACGTCATTTAGATAAAGAATCAAAGGCTAGAACTATTACAATTCCGACAGGAAGCATTACCAGTACTAATTTTCAACTAACTAAAGAAGAGAAAGAATGGCTCTATAACTCTGGTTATAATGCAGCTAATAAGTTTTTACAATCCTGGAACTTCAGACAATATGTTGATGAATATAGAGACGGAAATCAGGATCGAAAAACAAATCGGTATTTCCGTCAACTTGACTCATAATTATATTATTTTCCCTGTCACACTTTAATAGTAAATAAGCCTAATAATATAGTACATTATTAGGCTTATTTACTTCTTATGTACTCTCCCATTATTTAAGGATAAGTTAACCCTTCTGCTTCTTTTGCGGTAATTACTATGTAACGATTTCCAGTTCTTAAACCTAGCAATTCTGCTTTTTCAATTGCATCCTGTTTTGTCTCCGCATAAGCAGCTAAATATTTATCTCCATCAATCATTTGGCAAATCACATATTGTTTCATGGTTTTCTCCTTTTACATTTTAATTAATTGCGCGATCTTTTTTATTCCAACTTCAATTTCTTCTACAGTTGCATAGGAATAAGAAAGACGTAAAAATTGGTTAGCACTTCTATCATACAAAGTGCCTGGGTTTAACAACACCTTTTCTTGTAAAGCTTTTTCAAATAAACTACGATTCGAAATTGGTAGATTTATATGTAGCCAAATGTAAAAGCTTCCTGCTGGCTCATGCCAAGTTGCAATGCCACTACAATACTTTTCTAACATACTTATCATAAAATCTCTACGTTTTTTCAATTCACTTCTTACAAACTGTAAATGTTTATCATACAATCCATTTTCAAACCACTCCGCTGCAATCTGCTGGGATATAGAACTTGAACCATAATCAGTTTGCATTTTTATATCTGCTAATCTTTGAATAACGGATTCTGATCCAACAACCCACCCAATTCTTAAACCAGGACTAATGACTTTGGACATACTTCCAATATGTAGCACGATCCCATTTTTATCATATGCCTTTAAAGGTTTTGAAACTGGTGCATCGAACCATAAATCTTGATATACCGCGTCCTCAATAATAGGTAATCCAATTTCATTACATATATCCATCACTTCTTCCCTCTTCTTAGCGTTCATACTAAAATTGGTCGGATTATGAAAAGATGGGATTGTATATAAAATAGATGCGTTAAATTGTTTCTTATATTTTGTAATGTATGAAGTATTTATACCATTCTCATTCATTGGTATTCCAATCAAGCGCATTCCTGCTGATTGAAATACATTAAGCGAATATAAATATGATGGTTTTTCTAATAAAATTGACGCTCCTTTCGGAAGAAGCCCCATAGAAATAAGCTGCAATGCTTGAATTGCCCCTGAAACAATTAAAATAGAGTCAGGAGATACATATACCCCATGCCCTTTTAAATATTCCGCAATTTTTTCTCTTAAATGGAGATTCCCTTTCGGTTCCTCATACCCAAGTGGAACATTTGATTGTAAAATTTTATTAATAATACCCTTCATCTTTTTCTCAGGTAAGAGACTCGGTGAAAGTTCACCTGTTCCTAATCGAATTACATTGGGAGTAAATTCAGCTTGATTAATCTCTTGTACAGCAGGAAGATTCGGATAATGAAGTCCTGTTTCTACGTAAGACTGCCAGTTTGGAGGCGGGGCATATGTTGAAGTATTCTCACTATTTTTTATAACAATTGTTCCCTTCCGTCCATTCCCCTCAATATACCCTTTTGCTATTAACTCATCGAAAGCCATTACAATTGTACTTCGGTTCACTTCAAACGCATGCGCCAAAGCTCTTTGTGAAGGTAATTTAGTTCCAATTGTCCATTCCCCATTAACAATTCTCTCTTTTATATAAGATTCTATTTGTTTATACAAAGGAATAGATGAAGACATATTAGGTTTCCAAACGAGCCTTTCCATTATATCACCTCACATATTTTATGGTTGGTAACCTATCCAACCATATGGATGGATACAAATTTTCATTTCTTCTATACAATATAGACTATCATAATTAATCAAATTAAGTAGGAGGTAATCTGATGAGTGAAGCAATTATTCACGGGATCATCCTTGCATTTGGTCTTATCATTCCATTAGGTGTCCAAAATGTTTTCGTCTTTAACCAAGGCGCTAGTCAACCAAATATTTGGCGAGCTGCTCCTGTAGTCTTGACTGCATCTATATGTGATACATTATTAATATTAATTGCTGTACAAGGTGTCTCCCTTGTCCTCTTAACTTTCTCTTGGTTAACAACCACCTTGTATATGATTGGATTTTTCTTTCTTATGTATATGGGCTGGGTTATTTGGAGAAGCGATTCTTCAAATGATGTAAAACAAGAAAAAAGCATGCCTTTAAAAAATCAAATTATTTTCGCCGCATCAGTTTCATTACTAAATCCACACGCAATTTTAGACACAATTGGTGTAATCGGAACAAACTCTATACAGTACATAGGAAATGAGAAATGGGCTTTCACTTTTGCAACAATTATAGTTTCTTGGATCTGGTTTATTAGTTTAGCTTTTGCTGGAAAATTTCTAAAAGGATTTGACTCAACAGGAAAAACGATTATAGTATTAAATAAAATTTCAGGGCTACTCATATGGGGAGTCGCACTTTATATGTTAAAACAAGTTGTTTTTCCTAACTAATTAAAGAGAATTGCATGTTATGTAATTGGCATGCAATTCTCTTTCGCATTATGAAGTTGGTTCCGGTTTCTGTTTTAACATCATTTCATCTTTTGCTGGTTTAATCCAAATAATTGCTATGACAGCACCAATAGCAGCGAAGATGCTTGTTAAATAAAACACTTCATGGTCTGCCCCTTTCATAAAAAAAGAATACAGGGGTGGTCCAGCTGCTACACCGATAAATCGCATTGAACTATAAAATGACGTAACTGTCCCCCTCTGCTCTTTTTCAATCCCTTGTGTAATAAGAGCATCTAGACATGGTAACGCCATACCAATTCCTCCCCCCATAATAACGAGACAAAGAAGTAGCAAATAGATTCCTTTTAGAAATAAAGGTAAGAAGACAGATGCAGCAGCCAGTAAAAATCCAATATAGATACACTTTTTCATAATATCTTGTTTATCTCCAATTTTTTTACCAGCCATATATGAGCTAAGTGATAGTACAAGTAAAGGAATAGCGATTACACACCCTTTCCATATACCATGAATATCGTACTTCGACTCCAGTATAGTTGACAGATAAAAAAGTATTCCGAATAAAATAAGCATAATAATTGCACCTAGTATAAAAATGGCAATTAACCATCTTCCCTTTTCTCGAAACGTAGAGATAATAGATTGAATAAATTCCTTAAGTGGTGGGGCTTCTTCTTCTTGTTTCTTCGCCTTTACTAGTACCAGTAGTAAAACAATCGATATTACACATAAAACTGGAATCGCCCAAAATGGTAAGAACCATACAATAGCTGCAAGAGCTGATCCTAATATGGGACTCAATACTTTTCCAAATGTATTTGACGTCTCAATGATTCCTAAACCTGCACTAACCTGTTTTTCATCTTTGTATAAATCACCGACACATGGTATGACAACTGGCATAGCACCAGCAGCACCTATCCCTTGAATTGCTCTTCCGATAAGAATCCAAACATAAGGGTTATCAACTTTCCATGATACCCATCCCGTTATCGCTCCTCCAATAGCTGCAATTAATAAACTTGGAACCATTACCATCTTTCGTCCCCATCTATCTGATAAATAACCAGCAATCGGTATAAGTATAATTGCAATGATAGAATAAATTGTAATTATCATGGATACTTGGAAAGATGAAATATGTAATTTCTTTTCAATGGTTGGCAGGATTGGAATAAGCATTGAATTACCTAGCGTCATAACAAGTGGAACTGATGCAAGTGCAATTAAACAACAGTTTTCTTTTTTTAACATGTTGATTTCGGAACCTTTCATCATATATTTCTTACCATATAATAGCCCTGCTGGAAATTATGTTTACATTCCACCAGGGCTATTTCATCTTTACTACTTTCCATTTACAACAAAAGAAATTGGGTAAAATATAGCATTACTCCTATTCTTTGAATCCTGTTCACAATATATCCATACCAATTAATTGAAAATAAAAAAGAAAGGAAGAATCCTTCCTTTCTCCTATAACCTTCTACATTTAGCGAGTATATCCGCCACCAAGCTGTTGTTCTGCCATCGCTACAAGGCGTTTTGTAATTTCACCGCCTACAGAACCGTTTGCACGTGAAGAAGTATCAGCTCCAAGCTGTACACCAAACTCTTGTGCAATTTCATATTTCATTTGATCTAGAGCTGCTTGTGCTCCATTTGATGCTAATTGATTAGCGTTACGATTTCTAGCCATTACCGATCACCTCCTTATATATATTAAACTGTATCAAATCCGAAATTAAATACATGGTAATTTTTGGTTATTGATAAAATGAAAAAAGAGTCTCCTAAACGAGACTCTTTCATCATTTCACCTTATGAACTTACTACTTCTAATTTTCTATTCGTTAATGCTTTCATTTCTTCTTTCAATATATCTTTCGCATTATGCCCAAACCATTCAAGCGAAGCAAAATGATCAGTATCTCTCACTTCCCGGATGATTTCATCATAGTTTACAATACCTTCAAATAATGGAACCATTCCTATACGACTTCCAGCAGCGGCATATACATTATTTGGTTCAAACACGTGTAAATACTCCGCTGATGATATATTCTTAAAATGGTAATGTTGTATCCACGGCTTTAATCGATGAAAACTATCTACAGGGTCTGCACCAGACTCCCATATATGAAGAAAATCAAGGTTTATTTTTAAATATGGATGATTTACTTCTTCTAACAATTTCAAAGTAGACGGCAAAGTATCCGTTAACGTATTTGGATGTGTTTCTAATAGTATATACATATTATGCTGAGCAAATAGATCACAAATCATGCGAATTCGCTCCACATACTCTTTCCTCTCTTGTTCCGAGAAATCCTCACTACCTTTTTGCCCGGCAAACGTACGAATTTTATTTGTATTAAACCAATTAGCTAGTGTTACCAGCTGTTCACATTTTTCCATCGTTTTTTGAAAATCCGCTAATAATGATATGTCCAAGTAATCACTTATCATCGTAACTTCTAAATTTTTATCCTTTAAATAATCTATTTCTCGTTCTGTCGTTTCACGCTCTTGCATATATAAATTTTGTGCATGGGTCCCCCACAACTCAATTCCTTCAAAACCGTTTTCGTATGCAAATTGAACAATATCAGTAAATGAAATTAGTTGATGGCGAAATGAAATTGTACATAGCGAATATTTCATTGGTTTGAACTCCCTTATCTTAAATTCAATGAACTTGTATTAGTTAAGAAAGACTGATTTGTTATCATTTCTTTCCATAACAGAAACTGTTTCTCTAGTTCATCCTTAATTTGCAGTTCAATTGTATTCATTTCATCAAGTTTCTCAACAATTGGTAATAACATATCTTTATTATTTGTCATTGCCATTTTAATAGCACGGTACTGTACATTTGTAAATCCTTGTACAATGTCTTCCACCCGATCACACCAATAATCAAATTCTTGCTCCGAATATTGTAAAGTTTCACGGAAGTATGCAAAGGCATGTTCATAGCTATATTTACGTATTGCCAATACGGGTATTTGCTTTACTGCCGTTACGAGCCCGGAAAGTGAATACCCACCCTCTTCATTTACCATTTTTATTATTAATTTTTTTAATTCCATTGTTAGTTCATTATCATCTTTTTTGAATGTTTCCATGAAATAACTTTCTACCATCTCTTGTGTTGGCTCCTGAATTCCTTCTATATCAATGAAATAGCCTCCACCAAATGGGTTGTCTTTAACAGAATGGAGCACTTTTTCTCTTTCCATATTCCCTTCCCAGCGAAAATCAGGATCAAGCATGAACCATTCATCTTCTTTCTCTGTCTTCGATATCATTAAGTAATGCGGAAACGGTTTTTGATGAAACTTATTTTCTCTCTCAGGCAATAAAGACATATCAACCATTACAATTACGTAACGATTTTCCGGCTTATTTTCTACTAATTCTAAAAATGTTTCTACATTGCTACTTTTATCTTTTGAATGATCGTACCATTCGTTCACTTTAATGCCATACAATTTTTCATACCAAAGTAAGTAGTTATCATGATTAATGTTTTCGGAATGATAAGAAATAATCCCGTCTTCTGTTATATCAAAATCTCCATCCCATAATCCGAAATAAAATGGACGGAAATCTATATCGCTACGCCTTTTTATAATTTCACAAAAACAACTCACTAAACAGTGAACTTTAATTGAAGTCATACTCTCATCCACTTTCCTAAAAGGTTAGTTATTCACATTTATTTCGTGTAACGGCTGTAACTCTTCCATAAAGTCAAGCAAAGATCCTACAGTAAGAAAAGCCTTTGGGTCTATCTCATCCTCTGGAACGCATAGCTTTAAATCCATTTCTATGTATACTATAAGCTGTAACATCATTACCGAATCTATATATAAATCTTGATTTAAACGCATCGTTTCTTCTAAATGCGTTACATTTTTCAGTTCCATTTTTTCTCTCATAATACTTAAAACTGCTTCTTTTAACATTTCACGACTCATGTTGTTATCTCTCCCATCTCTAATAACTTCCGACTTACTTTCCCTGTTTTATTTTTCGGAATCTCTGCTACATTTTCAATTTCATGTGGCACTTTATAAGACGGTAAATGCTGTATGCACCATTCTCGTATTTGTACTGGTTCAATACGAGAGACTACTTTCGCTTTTACTATTTCTCCCATCGCAGGATGCTTGCCCCGGTATACAATCGCCTCCTGAATACCTTCTAATCGAAGTATCGTTTCTTCCACTTCTATAGGAAATACCTTTAGACCGGACACATTAATAACATCATCTATTCGCCCCATGAAATGAATGCCTTGCTCAGATCTATAACCTAAATCTTTTGTATAAATCTCCTTTTCAGCAATTTTCACTACGATTTCTTCAGGTTCATCTTCATTTGACCCTATGTTAATACTTACATGAGGAAGTGGTTTTCCTAAATCCAAATGTGTTTCCATAGCATGACATATACTAATGCAACCAGCTTCAGAACAGCCGTACTGCTGCATCATGTATTTCGTCATGCCTTTTAACTTATAAAATAGCGTTTCTGGCAAAGGTGATCCTGATGTCATAATTTTATGAAACTGAAAAGTCCCTTGTGGAAAACTCCCCATAATATGTAACATAAGTGGTACTGCGTATATGATATGTTTTTCGGTATTACGAACTATATTTAATGCGAATTTAGGGTTTTTATTTGTAATGATTATAGGCTTACTACCTCTCGTAATTGCTGATAACGTGCCACAAATTAATCCGTATGAATGTGAAACTGGAGCCATTACAATTGGCACTTCGTCTTCTTCACATTTTAAAGCTTCATTGTAAGCAGCAATTTCTGTTTCAATTTCCGTCCATGCTCTACGAATCAGTTTTGGCTCTCCTGTTGTACCTGAACTATACTGCAATAAAGACGGTTCTTCTTGTAATAGATTTGGAACTTCTAATTTTGTAAAGTCGTTACTTTCTCCGTATAAAAGTGCAGTACACTTTGCGCGCTTTGCCATTTCAATAGCTGTATCCTTTGGCGTATCTTCATGAATAAGTAGTACAGATGCTCTTTTTTCTTTTAGGAAAAACACAAGCGTAATAATATCGAATGGATCTTTCAGACAAAGTGCAAATCTATTTCCTTCTGCTTCTTGAAATTGTTCCACTCCCTCGTAACCTTGTAATCTCAATTCAAAATCATATTTGCTAAATTCTTGTTTATTAACGATTAGCATGATTTCCCCCTGTAACAACTGATTTTTGTATTGTAAGTTGCTTTGCTCTATACAATGGATTTGGAACTTCATGAACAAGCGATTCCACATCCATATATAAACGACGCTTCGTTAATTGCTCTGCATGAAATGTAGGTGCATATAATTGTAATGCTTCAAAACGTTCTTTCAAATGCGAAAATCTTTCAAAATGATCTTCTATTTCTTCAACAAGAATGATCCAAAATTGTTCCTCTTTCAACTGATACTCATCTGCCAGCACGAAAGCCAGTTCACCTAGATTGAATAGGAAAAGCGCATCTAAAACCATTTCTTGTAAACATTCAATACGGTCCATTTCAAAGAAATCATTCATTTGACCATTCGCATATGTTTTATGCATTTTAGTAAAGTCAGGACATTTTTCGAGTTCTTTCAAAAATGGACGATAAAACTCCAGTCCTTCATGAAAATCTTTTAGTGCAATACGGACTGGTATTCCCTCTTCATGAACTAAAATCATGTTTTGTCCATGTGATTCTAATGCGACTCCATGCTCTACAACGAGGTGTACAACTGGGATAATTGCTTTTTGAATAAGCAATTGTAACCAGCTTTCTACTCCATATCTCTTTAACCACAAATCAATAGTTGGTGTCCCATTTTTTCCCTTGGCATATAAACCGTTAAATGGGATTGCCTCTTCTTTCTTATCTAAATATTTGTGAACGCTTTCGCGCCAAATACATCCTAATGAGCCATACGTAGCTTTTTTATTCGCATCGTACGTAACACTCGAAAATTCATTTAACAAAATTAAACGCGATTCATCCCTTAAATAAGGGTCATGATTTACTATATCTTTTAACCAATTCGATATAGCAGGTGCACTCACAACCGAATGTGGTTTTAATGTACGGATAGTTGAAGTATTGAGTAAATTCATTGATAACTTTACATATGGTTTCTCTCGATTCGTAACATTTCTTAATGTCCGCATCGACTGCTGCGCGCAATAATCATCTTCTGATTTCCCTAAATAAATAATATATTTATCCTGTATATGGTCAGTATAATTCGGAATAATAAAGTTCTCCCACTGCCAAGGATGAACAGGTATAAACATGTACTTCTTCGAATCACAGTCCATTGTTCGAATACGATCCATATACTCTTCGATTTTCTTTTCACCAATTTCTTCTTTAAAGGTACAGTTATAACTCTCTTCACTTTCATATCCTACAGTCGTATATTTCTCATGAACTGCAATCCATATAATTTTCATTGATTGCATAAATTCAAATCCATATTGAAAATTATCACGATATTGAAACCCGATGCGTGCTTTATAACTAGGATGATACGGGTGTCCATCTATTAAATGACTTTCAAGCTCATCATAAGATTTCGCAAGATAGTCTTCTTCACAACTTCTCTCATATTGTGCAATCGTATCTTTGAAGATTGTTTGTTCTAATTCTTGAATAAAAGAATCCAATTTCGTTCGATCCACTTGAACAATCCGAAAAATCTCCTGTAAAAATTGTGAAACTGATTGTATTTCTTCTTCCTCATCTTGAACTCTCATTATTAATGAGTCATGTAAACAAATACGCCCAAATGTCATACGTTCTTGCCCATAGCATTGGTACATTACATTTTGATCCTTTTCATCAAGACCTTGTATAATAAAAAGTATTTGCTCTCCCTTTTGTATACGAATCGGTGTAATGATCTCTTCATAAATTAACGATTCTACTAATTGCCGGAATACTCTTCTTCTTACTGAAATGTACTCTTTTGATTGGAGTGCCTTCAATATTTTTATGTGATAAACTTCTTCTTTCATAAATCCCTCCGCTATAATACGGAATATCAAATTCCATTATTTGTATTACGTGAAATTTTAGCACTACTTATGAACGAACAGCCACTTCTCTAACGAGTGGATTATCTACTTGTACATAAATTGCTTGCTCTAAAGGATTTGTCAGTTCATCAACATCGAAAAATCTCGTTAGCAAATTTGCTTTACATGCCAATTTATTTTCTTCCAACAATTCACTTAAAAATGTAGAAGGTTCGCGGTTATATGGAAGGAACGCTTCAAGTACAGACCTTAATTCCGAAAGAAGAATTTCCTCCTTTATTAATCCTGCTGTACCAAAACCGTTAATTAGTCCAAACATATGATTAAAAATTAAATAGTAACGAAATCTTTCATCTACAATGTAATCGTCATATAAATTCCCAGTACGTTCGCCAATACCCGCTAGTTCATTATCTAGCACTGACTTCATTGAATTGCAGAAATAAAAACCTTGATTATCACGGAAGTAAAACTTAACTGGATAACCATCTTTCAATTGAACAACACTATTTTGTTGATGCGCTTCTAATGCAACGCCATAACGTAAATACATCCATACCATCGGCTTTAAAGAGATATTCATATATCGTCTAAACCACTCTAAACTTACTTCTTCACAGCTTCTACCTTCTAAATCCGCTAAGCGGTGGATAATATTTGCTAAACGAGTTCTTTCACCCGGAATTGCATCTTGTACTAATCCAGCGATAAGCGTTGCATCATTTTCATTTTCACTATAAAATGTGTTTTCTCGAATAATCACTTCAAATCCAGACTCTTGTGCCCCGTATTTTAAAGTAATAAAGGCCGGATCGCATATAAAATCAAATCCTGGAAACTTTTCTAGCACCTCTCCAATTTTAGTATTCAATATTTCCTTACCTTCAAGTCCACTCTCAAGTTCCTTCAATTTATTAATACGCATTGAATTCGTGACCTTTACAGGGAATGAAAACTTGAACATATACTTCGAATGAGGATGATATAGCGTTCTAAGTGATGATGTCGCCATATAACACTTACCTACTGGACCGATATATTCAAGTACACCTTGATTCATCCAATTTTGCACATAAGATTGATGTAATAGCCATTCTGCTTGTAGCGGATGGATTGGAATTAATGAATATTCATCTTCTTGACAGTACTCTTCAATAAATTCTTGACCTACCTTTTCATCGTTCTTTAATTCCTTTTTTATCATCGCCGTTGTAGAATCTTGTAACAATGACTTTTCACTTACTATACTTTTATGTGCCCGAAAATAGTGAAGTTGGCACTCCCCTTTTAATTCAGGAGAATACATTGAACTTTTCCAATCCAATATACCTTGTCTACTCTTTGGTGTAGGATGAGTTAAATGTCCAAATAATAAAGATTGCTCCGCCTCTATAAAAGTCGTATGAAAACCATATAATTCAGCTGCATCCTGCTCCCTTCCTTGTATAAACTTCTCAATATTTTGACAACTACAGATAACTCGAAGCATAAGTTCATCAGGATTCGTACCTTCTCCATAGTTAATAGACATTTCCTTTATTAAAAACATAATAACCGTAATATAATCTGCTTTAATAACATTTTTATTTTCGCCAATTTGGTAATAAAATTGTTCTCCAAATAGATGACGGTCCGTTGACGATTTATATATAACTTCCCCATACAAAGTAACGTTTTGTGCCGATAACCGACAGCATAAATAAGTGGGGGTAGCGTCTCTTTGAAATGAATGGCAGAAAATATTTTCTATCCTTTTATCCTCCGTAATCCATTCTCCACTTCCTGTTTCTCTTAAATAACAATTTAAAAAGCTTTGTATTGTTGCATGTTCCGCGATTTGTTTCGCATGCTGCATACTGCTCCTCCTCTTTTAGACGAACACTATCATTTTTTTGTGAAACTTCTGACAGTTGAATTTTATTATCAACTATGATTTTAATTGATAATGATAATCATTTCAAGGTATATTTCAGAATTTTTTTATCTAGCTAAACTTTTCACCTTTTCAAAACATTCAATCCGTCAACAAAAAAATACACCAATATAATAATTGATGTATTTTTTCATTCTCGTAAATTAAGTTTACATAATAACATTATCGTTTTCTAGATTGATAGTGATTTGTATAAACAATCCATATCTCGCCAAGCATATGCTATTTCTTCTACATTTAGTCTTTCTAAAAGTTTCGTGTCAATTTTTTCCGGATTATATTTTTCATAAAACTTTTTAGAAGGGTTATTAGCAACAACCCAAACTAAAAGAGATTGCATATTATCTTTTTTACATTCCGATAGCAATGCTTGAAATAATCTTTGTCCTATCTTCATTCCTTGATATTTTTGTAAAATGTATATTGCATATAATTCCCCATCACAATTATATGTACCTGTTCTTTCAACTCCCCCATCGATAAATCCAATTATTTTACCATTTAACGTTTCTGCTACAAACCTAAATTGATGCCCGTCTTCTTTTTGAAATATACTTTCCCATAGCTTTTCTCGTTGGTCATACGTTATATTGTCTAAAATTCCATTAGAGAATATCCCCTTATACGTTGTTTTCCAACTATCCACATGCACTTTTGCAATTGCCGAAATATCATCTTTTATTGCCCTTCTAATATGTATCTCCACCATACTCATCCCCCTTAGAAAATAATTATAGCAAAATGTTTTGTATGCATTAAAAAAAGAGTGAATTTTCATCACTCTTTTTATCTACTTTCAACTTCTACTGAAACAACATGATCGATTTCTTTTAAAGAACTATATAATTCAGTTGTATATAAATCTTCTGGAGCTAAAATGACCATTTCCAATTGCTGAGATGCCCCATTATCAATATCTTTAATTTTCACTCGTTTCACTTGCATATTTAAATTTTTAATTTGCTTAAAAATCCCGTCTAACTCTCGATGTTTGTTTACGGTAATTTTTATAGATAAGTCCTTTTGTCTTAATGAATAAGGGCCTGCAATTTTCACAATTTGCGGAAGTACGTTAATCGCTAATATAATTAAAATCATAGCAACCGTCGCTTGTATATAAAAACCTGCACCAATCGCAATACCTAGTGCTGAAGCGGCCCATACCATAGAGGCTGTCGTTAATCCTGAAATAACGTCATTATTTCTTCGTAAAATTACCCCTGCTCCAAGAAAACCAATCCCACTAACAATTTGAGCGGCGAGACGCATTGGATCCATGTTTGTATGACCCGGTACAGAATAAACATTCACTGATTCAATTGAAACCATTGTAATTAAACAACTCGCTACGGAAATAACCATACTTGTTTTCACACCAAGCGGTTTATTCTTTAGCTGCCTATCTATTCCGATGAATAATCCTAAAAAGAGTGCTAAACCTAATTTGAATAAAAATTCATATGACATAATTCCTTCTCCTTACTTTACAATGTTTCCCTTCGAATATTTCACTATAACTCTTTTATGATATCAATTCCAGTCTTTTCTATTCATTTAAAGTAAAAAACCGAAAAAACATTTTTGACAATGTTTCCCCGGCTTTTTATTATAATTAAGATCTTTCTTTATTTTTGTTCTTTAATTTTAATTTGTGCATCTTTATAAAATGCTAATTTATTATCATTATACTCTTTTGTATGTTTATTAAATTGTTCTTTCGCCTTTTGCGCTTCCACATTTAACTCATTAACAGTTTTAACGTTTTCACCAATTTCTTTTAACTTCGTTTCTTTTACTTTTAATTTTTCATACAGTTCTTTTTCAGTCGCTAACGCCTTCGTGTAATTCTCATTCATCTTTTGGAAGGCATCATAACGATTTTTATACGATTCTTCTACTGCTTTTGCTTGTTTTTGCAATTTCTTATCTTCAAGCTTCTCTATATTGCTTTGAACCGATTTCGTTTCCTTCTGAGCTTTTTCTAACAGTTCTCTCTCGTTTTTCAATACTTTTTCACGCTCATCTACATTTGTAGTAGCTTGCTCAATCTTCTTCGTAACTGCTTCATTATGTTCTTTACCTTCTTGTAAAATTTGAGAATATAGTTCTTGCCCTTGCTTTTCTAATTGCTCTAATTTTTTCGTATCCTCAACTAAAGATTTTTCTTGTGTCGCTGCTGCTTCAAAAGCCGTATGTAAATTTTCTTCTGGCTTTTCACCGAAACAACCTGATAATAATCCTACTGATAATGCTCCAACAACTGCTACTTTTCCATACTTCAACTTCAATTCCTCCAATTACATACGGTTATCATGCCAGAAGTTCACTGGGAAGTGACTCTCTTCATGATATGCTTCAAATTCATAACCTTTTTCTTTTAGACCCTTTAAAATTGCTGGCACAGCAGCAACTGATTGCGGGTGAATGTCATGCATTAAAATGACTTCTTGCGGTTTTGTTGCACCAGCTAATACATTTTGAGCGATTTGCGCTGCTGCTGCATCAACTGGTACTTTATTATATTTCCAGTCTAAAGAATCAATTGTCCAGTCCCACACTTTTAAACCATCCTCAACTACTTTATTTCGGAGACCTTCATTTAAACCAGGCATCGATCCGTATGGAGGACGTGTTAATTTAGGGGCTTTCCCAATAATGTTTGCGATTAAGCCTTGATCTTCTTTCATTTCATTAACATATTCGCCATTTTTATATAACTTCGCAAAATTGTGTGTCATACTATGCATTCCAACATAATGACCCTCTGCATTTTCACGTTTTACTAAATCAGGAAACGCTTTTACATTCGCTCCTATTAAAAAGAATGTCGCCTTCGCATCATGCTGTTTTAACATATTTAATAATTCAGCCGTATATTTCCCTGGCCCATCATCAAATGTAAGATAAGCAACTTTTCTTTCCATTCCGTTAAAACGACTTGGCGCCGTTTTATTCATTTCAACTTTCGATTGTTCACTTGCAAGCTGCACTATATTTTCTTGCTTCGCAACAGCTTTTGCTGGTGAAGTAATAGATTGAAACATGAAATACCCAATAGCTACTATTGCAATCGCTATTAAAACAACTGCAACTCGTTTAATTTTAAAAGCCTTTTCCATTCTATCGAATTCCTCTCCCTATTAATCTCATATATAAATCACCCAATATAATTATACATCTATTTATTTTTATTACACTATATAAACTTTATATAAATTATAGTGGGAGTTTTATCAAAATTGTTGTTCCTACACTTTCTCTACTTGTAATACTAAGCGTACCACCATGAAGCTCCACCATTTTTTTTACAATAGCTAATCCAATGCCTGCGCCTTCAATATGGTTATTAATCTGATAAAATGACTGCTCTATAAATGGTAGATGCTCTTTAGCAATTCCAATACCTTGATCTGTCACCTTAATCACGGCTTGTCCTTCACTTTTGGTCGCTTCAATGTAAACTGTACTTTTTTCATTTGAATATTTAATAGCATTATGAATAATATTTAGAAAAACTTGTTTTAGTCTATTTCGATCTCCTACTAGTTCTACTCGTTCTAAATTAGCAACTAGATGAATCTGTTTCTCTTCTGATTTAGGAGTCAATTGCCAAATCGTCTCTTCTAGTATATCGTACAATTGCACTTTTTGTTTATATAAATTAAAATGATTTGACTGCAATCTTGAAAAATCTAGTAACTCTTCTACTAAATGAATCAATCGGTCTGTTTCACCTGAAATAATTCCCATACCTACCTTTACTTCTTCATCTGTTAAATGATCTACTGTTTTTAACGTCTCACTCCACCCTTTAATTCCTGTTAAAGGTGTTCGTATTTCATGAGAAATAGAGGCAATAAATTCATTTTTCATTTGCTCAGCCTTTTCTATTTTATCGGCCATATAATTTAAACTATGCGCTAACTCACCTAATTCACCAGGATAATCCTCTTTAATTTGCTCCTTTAATGTACCTTCCGCAATTTGCGAAGAAGCATGAATAATAGATTCGATAGGTTTCACAAACGAATTCGCCAATCGTCTACTGATTAAGAATACGATACCTGAAATGACAATTCCAACTGAAATAGTAAACAAAATAATTTCAATAATCTTTGCATTTACATGTGTTAAAACAGTCGTATATTTTAAAACACCGATAGTTTGCCCTTGATGAATAAGTGGACTAAATACTTCTAATTGTTTCACGTTATCTTTCGTAGTAATAACTTGGTGATACATTTCCCCCTCTAGTAAAGAATAAGGAATACTCACTTTACCTTCAACCTTTTGCCCACTTGACGATTGTATAATTGTACCGTGACGATCAATCAATTGTAATTCCGTTCCTTCTAATTGGAAACTCTCAATTATTTCTCCGCTATATTCTTGCAAACGAATAAAATATAGTGAATTGTATTCCGAGAAAAAACGTGTACTGGTCTTTGCATGAGATTCAACATATTGCACAATGCCGTTATAATAATATCGATAAATAGAAACTGAAAATGCTACTTCAAATAATACAAGCATTAGTGTAATGACCGTCATAAAATATAAAGTCACTTTCCGTCTCATCTTATAGTTTCCTTCCACACATATCCTTTTCCCCACACAGTATGGATAAACTCTGGTTCTGACGGATTACATTCTATCTTTTGACGTAATCGTCTCATATTTACATCGACTACTTTCGTCTCGCCTACGTAATTGGTTCCCCAAATCATATTTAGAATTTCATCACGCGAGACCGGCTTTGAAGCCTGATTCATTAAATACTGTAATATCATGTACTCTGTAGGGGTTAAATCAACTAATTGTCCACCTTTATATAATCTTTCTTCTATAATATTTAACGAAAACGGACCAGACGTGATTGTATTCGTTTTTTCTTCATGTACTTCTATTCTTCTTAATAAAGATTGTATACGTGCAGTTAACTCTACTGGACTAAACGGCTTTGCGATATAATCATCTGCACCAATTCCTAACCCTTGTACTTTATCTTCATCTTGTACACGTGCGGTTAACATAATAATACCCATTTTTTTATTTTCTTCTCGGATAGCTTTACAAACTTGAAAACCATCAATCCCTGGTAACATAACATCAAGTAACGCTACATCAACAATATGTTCACTTAAAATCTGTAACGCTTCTTCTCCATTACTAGCTTCTAATACATAAAATCCAGCACGTTTCAAATTTAAGACAATAAAGCTACGGATTGGTATTTCATCTTCTAAAACTAAAATTGTTGACATAATTCCCACCTCCCTACTCTTGTTGATAATCCGCTAGCGGTTTTATATATGCTTTTACCTTTTCAAATTTTGATTGCTTCGGTACTGCATATACATGAGAAGCCGTTTTAACTGCTGCCTCGTATCCTTTTATTTTGAACCATTCTTTCCGCTTAAAAATATGGACTTCAAGCCATGTTTCATTTGTAGTTGCATCTATAAATTTTTGAACATCCGGTGCTTCTTGCTGAACTGGGACAGTTATTTTTCCAATTAGCGCTTGAGGGATTTTGACAAAATAACCTTTCTCTATATTGACATATCTTTCTTCTATCAGTTTAATTCCCTCTTCACTCCACTGTATATAACGCTCAAACATCGTGCTCTCTCCGTACGATACCTCCTCCCAACCTTTTGGACGCACAGTACGAACAAATTCAATAATGCCGTCTTCATTAACGTCTTTACTTTCCACAACATAATCATTGAATAAATCTTCTTTCCCGTCTATAGGTAGCCCCTCATAATGATCCTTATCAAATTTTGCTACATATGTTATACCTGAATGAGCCCCAACTCCTGCATCAATTACAACTGCCTTTGACTTGTTAGAAATACGTCCCATTTGTATTCGTTGAATACTATTTATATATGGATCAAATGTAACTTCAGACATAGTGTTAAACTGTTCAATGAACTCAACTTTTAATTGCTCATCTTTTTTATAAGTAACAAGGCTTATATCATTAAGGCCATTTTTATTTAAATCCTCTATAAATAACTTCGTATATTGCCGATTATAAATCTCCTTCATATCATCATTTTCTTCCGAAAAGACATACATTACATGTTCTAAAGATTCACGACTTACAGAGATTCCAATTAATAACTCTCGCTTTCCGTTCCCTGTAAAATCACCGACTTTAACGATATCTATATTCTCACCATCAAATGTATGAGTGGACTTTAATTTCCAGCCATTGCTGCTTTCCGCATAAATCGCTAAATATATACTCCGATCTTCATTCGGTACTTTATAAAATACGATCGCTTCTTTCTTATTATCTTGTTTAAAATCCATTGACCAAATCATCTGTTTATCTTTATTAGACATTGGAGTAAGCAACCGATAATTAAGTGGCAAATCTTTATCTATTTGCTCTTTTAATTCATTAATCCACTTTTCATTTGCAGGAGCTCCCATTAAACTTGTTGGAGCTTCAGACATTTTACATCCAGTCAATATAAAAATGATTCCCAAAATGCTTATCCATTTCTGCATATGATATCTTTCCTTACTACAAATTTTAAGTATTTTTTATACTATGTGCCTCTCCAATATTCTCATACATATGAGTATAGTTTTTCTAATATAAAAAATCGTTACAGAAAAGTTACAACTATATTTCCATAAAAAAAGATTGGCAAAGGCCAATCTTTTTTACTATTCATTTCGAGTTGGTTTTGGTGTAACACCTAAATGCTCATTTAACTTAGTCGAAATATCTTTCACATTTTTTTCGTTTGGAATGTAATAATAAATACCACCAATACGTTTATCCGTTCCTTCTATTTGCATCTTTTCCATTTGCAAATCTGATCCTGCCATATTTTTCGTAATAGCAAGCATATCATCAAACGTTAAGTTTGTTTTCATGTTGTTATCCACTGCATCAAGTAAAGAGCCCATTTTACTAATTGATTGAACAGACATTGCTTTTTTCGCAATTGCTTCAATTACAAGTTGTTGCCTTTGACCACGCATTGCGTCACTGTCAATTTTACGCGTTCTAGCAAGTGCAAGGGCTTGTTCACCATTTAAATGTTGGTAACCTTTTTCTAAATGGATCATACCTGCTTGGTCTTTACTATCTTGTTCTGTGAAAGTAACCGGTACATCAATATCAATACCACCAATTGAATCTACAATTTGTACAAATGACTCAAAGTTAAACTTCACATAATAATCAACTGGAACATTTAAAAATCTTTCCACTGTATCTCTTGTACTTTCAACACCGCCAAATACGTGTGCGTGTGTAATTTTATCTAATTTCTTTCTAGATGGAATATAAACGCGTGAATCACGCGGAATACTTACTAATTTAACGGATTTATCATCTTTATTAATTGTCGCTAATAAAAGTGCATCTGTCCGAACTGCTTCGCCGTATTGGCTTTTTCTCATTTCACTTCCGTCTACACCCATGATTAAAATCGAAATATTATCCTTTAAAGGTTCCACTTCTTTGTCCCTTTTTGATGACTTATCAATTTTTGCATATGCATCACTTACAACCGCTTTTGCTTTGTTATATATAAACGATCCATATCCTACTCCTCCAAAAATAAGTAGGAAAAATGGAATTAAAATGAACCATTTTATTGACTTTCGTTTAGAACGTTTTTTATTGCTTCTCGTATTTTGTTCTAATTCAGAGCTCATACCCATTCGCCTCTCTTTCTCTTTCCCTAGTATAATGTAAGTCTATTAATCTTCATATTGAATTTCCTTTCAATTACCTTACATTTTTGTAAGGTTACTTCATGAATCCAACATGTATTCCATTTCACATTATACTCTTGTGCTTATTTTTGGCAAGTCACTATTTATCAACTTAAAAAATCCAACACTTCGGAATATTCGAATTTACATATTTATTATTCTGTTATTTGCAGGTAGTAAGATTTTCACCTCACAATTTAGCAAGAATAAAGAGTCAAGTTTGTGCCGTACCATCTTGATTGGTGATGACTAATAATCAGTGAGGGATAAATCCCCCACTGATTAAAGTTTCACTTTATTATTTCTCATTTGGTGTGTATATCATTTGCTTCCCATTATTATTAATTAAAGCTGACTTTGCTTTTATTTTCGTTTTTTCTATTTCTACATCTTTATTTGAGAAATTCACAATGATTTTAATATCTTTTCCATATGAAGTAGATTGTACTAGCTTATCTTCTGACAGATATGCAAAGTTCGTCATTTCTTCTTTTACTGCCTTTTCATGAACTTCATTCCAAACTTTCAGATGCTGCGTAATTTCCTGTTTATGCTTATTCCACTCTACTTCATCTAAATGGTACAACGGAGGCACATTATACAATAACTCATATAACATTCGGTTTCCTACCTCATCTTTTACTTTCAAACTTCCCCATTCCCAGTGGTGCGTTGTAATAACCGAATCATTGTATACTAGTTTATATAATGGCACCGAATATACTGGATTTAAATATACTTGCTTATATTCTTCTTTTAACGGTACTTGTTTTGCATATTTTTCTGGAACATTTTGATTTGGTGACCAATATCCACCGACATAATACGGGCTTGTTTTATTTTTTCTCATATCTTCATCGTCCCACTTAATAACTGGTGTTTCAATTCCATGAGCAAATGCAATCGTACTACTTGCAAAATCATTTCCGCCCTCAGAGCCAACTACCATACCTTTTTCTTGTGCAATATAATCCATTCGTTTTAATCTTGCTTGTAAATCTTGTTCTTGTGTCGTTAAATGTTTTGTTGAATAATCATCATAAATTTCGCCCGTCGCGTCACAATCAATAAACCATGAATTATATTTAGGGCCATTTTGTAATATATCGTTCATTCGTTCTTTTACACTAGGAAGTGATAATGTCGGATTTAATTTTCGGCCTCTCCCTAAAAACCCTTGCACTTTCTCACCATTTTTCTTCGTTACAGTGGCTTCTTCATATAACGATGGGTCATTAAAAGAAGCTGTGTTCCAATTTTTATCACCTTTTTCGTGAATAGAATGGTAAGAATCATACGGACCAACTAAATATCCCATTTCCTTAGCTTCTGTAACGAAATTAGGCTGCATAAATCCTTGTTCCCAGTTCGGTAGACCAATCCACGCTTTGTCTATCCCTACTTTTTTCATTTCCTTTATTATATCCGCTCCATCTGCTTTACCCCATTTACTTACTTCTTCAACTGCATCACCGAGTACTGACTTTAATAAATGTTTATTTAAGCTATACAGCTCTGTCTTCGATAAGTGATCTACACCTTTCTTTAATAACACACTAGCTTCCTGATTAACTTTCGGGAAAATATCCTCTTTATACAATTCCTTCATAGATAATACTTCGTTTGTATAGCGTAAAACAACATTTTTTTGGTACTTATCGATAAAGTCTTGTTTACTCACCTGCTCAAATACATTCAATTCCCCAGGCTCTGAACTATTCTTTTGAATAAGGTCTTTTATATGGCTAAACACCGGGCTATTTATTTGCTCTCTTAGCTTCGGCCAATTCACGTTACTTTCTGATAAACCATTTTGATTCCAAAAGTAAAAATGAGCTGCCCCGTAAAGTTTTTCGATTTCTTTATTTTTTCTTGCCTTTTCTTGTAATGTTTTAAATTCACCTTTTCGAGCAATATTATCCTTATACAGTTTAGCGATACTTACTGCATCATTATTTGTCACATATAATTGAAACCCATATGTTTTATTTTTATTTATACTCGGGAATTCATGTGTAAAATCAAACCCTATTTTCGGATCTGAATGAAATTTCAATTCATTATTAAACATATTGTTCGCAATATATACGATCGAATATTTAGAACCATTTAATGCAAAAAACTTCATAGAAAATGATTCAGCAAATGAATATGCATCATCCTTTAAAAACTTCTTCCAATTCTCATCATTACTCGGAATTTGCTTACCTTCCCATAACGGAAGTGTATAATTTTCAGCTTGCACTTTTGGCCATGTAAAACTTTCTGCACCAGTCGATTCCACTTCAATATTTAAGTGGTCTTTTTTCTTTTCTAAATTTACTTTTACTTTTTGATCCGGATATTCCCATGATGTATGATCCTTGTCTTTTTTCAAATTCGATACCTTCATTTTTGGTAACGGTTGTGATGCCTGTTCTTTTACACCATCATGTTCTACAGTTAACGTAAAAGTCTCAGGATTTACATCGTAAGTAAAATCTTTATACGTCGCTTTCTTTATTTTAGACTCTTGTAAAGCATCATTACCTTTTACATCACACCCGACTAAAGTCGAAAGTGACAATGTTGTAAGAAGACATATCGCTATCATTTTTTTCATCTTCTGCACCTCCACCAATGAATATACAGGAGGTTTGTTACAGGAATATGGCAAAAAAATAATAGAGCTAGCATTATGCTAGCTCTATTATGAGCAAAAAAATTTACGTATTACTATAATCTGTTTAAAGAAAATATGTAATACAGGGGGACTTTAATCCTTTTTTTTTATTCTCACTAATAATTAGATCAAGCAAATCTAAATTCCATCAAGCTTTCCTTAACTGAAAAAGTAACTATATATAATATATCCTAAAACTAGCACTAAAATTAATATCCCTGTACCTTTCCAATTCATACCACCTGTCATATCAGCGGGGCTACCTGATTCCGCCCTGTTGAGTCCATCATTCAAAGAACCGGTAGGATTATTTTTCAATTCACTTTGTCTCATGCGTTCTCTTTTTTCTTCTGGTGACTCTTTTGAACTCATATAATCACCTCTAAAATTAATGTTCATTCCGAAAAATCCCCTTTAAAATAGATTCTCCATAACTTAAAGAAAGCTAGCGATGCTAGCTTTCTTTATAATCCAATATGTTCTTCCTTATTTACAGTAATCCCTTTATGATCAATTTCAAGCTCACATACTTTCATAGCTGCAAATACTCTCGCTAATTGGTCAGCTATTTCTTTACGCTTCTCGTACGGAGTTAAAATAAAAATGGATGGTCCCGCACCACTAAGCGCTGTTCCATATGCTCCGAATTCTTTTGCACATTTACGAATTGATGGTAATAACGGTACAAGTTCTAAACGATATGGCTCGTGGAAATGATCTCTTTCCATCATTTCACCTACAACTTCCCACTTCTTTTGACATAACGCAGCTACTAATACGTTACTTATCGCACTAGCCTTAACCGCTTCATGAAACGGAAACATCTCTGGTAATACAGATCGACTTTCATCCGTATTTAGCTCTTCATTCGGAATAAGAGAAATTACGCCTAATTCCTTACTTTCAATCCTTACAACCGAAACATTTTTTCCATCAAGTGCTCCGATTACAGTTCCACCTAAAATAGAAGCAGCGACATTATCTGGATGTCCTTCAAAGTTTGTAGCAATTTGAACCTTTTGATCAGTTGTTAAATATAAATTTCCAAGTTGATTCGCAAGCTCTATTCCTGCTACAATCGCTGATGCGCTACTTCCTAGCCCTCTTGTCAGCGGAATATTACTAGTAACTTCTATTATATGGGGTGATAAAGAAGGACATACTTTACATGCCGTGCTAACAATTAAATTTTTATCGTCTTTTGGAATTGAATCGTCAAAAGAATGTATCACTTGCCACTTATCAGCTTCTTCCTTTACACTTACTTCTAAATATAATGACAAAGCTATTCCAACAGAATCAAATCCTGGTCCAACATTCGCTGTACTAGCAGGAACACGAACTCTTAATGGTATCACGACATAATCACCCCTTTAATATGATCTTTAATTTGTTCTATATCATTTGACACACTTGCAATATCAAATTTATTAGAAGAAATTGCGATATCAGGATCTTTCAAACCGTTTCCAGTTAAAACTGCAACAACCGTTTCTCCCTTTTTGATTTTTCCAGATTGCACATGTTTAATGACGCCCGCTAATGAAGCATTTGATCCTGGCTCTGCGAAAACTCCTTCAGTTTTTGCTAACAATCTATACGCATGTAAAATCTCCTCATCTGACACCATATCTATTTCACCATTAGACTGTTCGGCAGCCTCTACTGCATACGACCAACTCGCTGGGTTACCAATACGAATCGCTGTTGCAATCGTTTCAGGTGCCTCAATGACATGTCCTTTTACAATTGCCGCCGCTCCTTCCGCTTCAAAGCCGTGAATTCTGGGCTTCTTATAGCCTTTTTCTTTCTCGTATTCACAGAACCCTTTCCAATATGCTGTAATATTCCCAGCATTTCCAACAGGGATAGCTAGAACATCTGGTGCGTTTTGCAACTGGTCACAAATTTCAAATGCCGCTGTTTTTTGCCCTTCAATTCGGTAAGGATTTACTGAGTTTACTAATGTAATCGGCTCTTCTGCAGCAATATTTCTTACAGCCTTAAGTGCATCATCGAAATTCCCTTCTATTGAAATGATCTCCGCTCCATAAGCAACTGCTTGCGCTAATTTCCCATGCGCAATCTTTCCTTCTGGTATTACGATAATACATTTCATTCCGAGGCGTGCCGCATATGCGGCAGCTGATGCCGATGTATTACCTGTAGATGCACAAATAATTGCCTCTGCCCCTTCTTCTTTCGCCTTTGCAACTGCCATTACCATGCCACGGTCTTTAAAAGAACCTGTTGGATTCGCTCCTTCATATTTCCCGTATAACTGAATTCCTAATTGCTTTGATATATTTAATAATGGAATCAGAGGTGTATTCCCTTCCATTAAGCTGACATCAGGTGTGTTTTCATTCACTGGTAAATAAGAAGCATACTGTTTTAATAGTCCTTTATACATATTGTTTTTCCTCCTCAATAATGTAGTAACTGTTTATTTCACTTGCGACATCTTCTATCGCCCCTAAAACTTGTTCGAATTGATATTTTGAAGTTCGATGCGTCACAACAACGACTTCTGCAAGTTCGCGATTTAAAGGTAATTGAATAACTTCTTTTAAACTTACAGAATAATTAACGAAACATTCTGTCACTTTTCGTAACATCCCTGGCTCATCTCGTAATGAAATACGTAAGAAATATTTCGAAACTACTTCTTCATCTCCTTGTAATTCGTAAGGCTCTGGTTCTTTTAACGCACTTTTATTTTTCGGAACTTGATTCATATTTTTAACGATTGAAATAATATCACTTACTACAGCAGAACCAGTTGGTAACTTCCCAGCTCCAGGTCCGTAAAACATCACTTCCCCTACTGCTTGACCGTGAACATACACCGCATTAAATTCATTATTCACATTCGATAGCGGATGATGACGTGGTAATAAAGTCGGTTCTACACTTAAGTGAATGGATGATCCTTGTTTTTCAGCTTTACCAATTAATTTCATTGTAAATCCCAATTTTTCGGCCATCTCTAAATCTTCTTTTTCAACCTTTCGAATACCTCTAACTTGAACATCATTTAAAGAAACATTCATCGAAAAACCTAAGTTTGCAAGAATTGCTACCTTTCTCGCAGCGTCTAGTCCATCTACATCCGCTGTCGGATCTGATTCTGCAAACCCTAATTTTTGCGCTTCCTGTAAAGCCTCTTCATACGACCATCCATTTTGACTCATCTTTGTTAACATATAATTTGTTGTTCCATTTACGATTCCCATTATTTTTTCAATTTGATCTGAAGCTAGCCCGTCTGATAATCCTCTTAATATTGGAATCCCACCGGCTACACTCGCTTCGTAACATAGGTCACATTCATTTTTATTTGCCAGTTGCAGAAGCTCCGCACCATATACAGCCATTAAATCTTTATTTGCTGTTACGACATGTTTCTTACTTTGCAAAGCCTTCACAATATGCTCTTTCGCTTCTTCAATTCCGCCCATTACCTCTACTACAATATCAATATTTGAATCATTTAGAACTTCATCGACATTACTTGTTACTACGATTCCATCAATGCAAACATCACGTTCCTTTTCCAAATCACGTACAACGACTGTCTTTACCTTTACTTCATATCCTGTATCAAGAGTGATTTTTTTATAATGTTCTTTCAAAATATGGACAACACCACTTCCGACAGTACCTAACCCTAATACCCCAACATTAATAACATTATTCATTTTCTAATCTCCTCCTAAATAGTTTAATTGTTACACCTGTGAATCACCTTACTCTGCTTTTTAATCATGCAGGTGGTAGTTATTTCCGTACGTACTAATCGTTTCATGTTACCGCACCTCCTTTCAAAGTAATAAAAAAACACACTCATCCCTAGGAAAGGGACGAATGTGTTTTCGTGGTTCCACCCTTGTTCCAACCTAGACTTACTTTCTTCTAGATTGCTCAAGTTCAGATAACGGCTGATACCGTCAATAATTACTAGATTGCTCGTTCACTATTGAAGTTCAAAGGTGGTAAGATCATTTCTCGTGTTAGGAAGCTCACAGCCTTGGCCTCCCTCTCTGTAAACCGTAAAAATGTTCTCATGTCCTTATCGTTACTTTTTCGCTCATGTTTATTTGTTAACTCATTATACTCGCATAAAAAACAAAATCAATACTATTTTTTAATTATTTTAAATTTTCAATCTTAAAAACTATAAAAAAAACACACTCATCCCTAGGAAAGGGACGAATGTGTTTTCGTGGTTCCACCCTTGTTCCAACCTAGACTTACTTTCTTCTAGATTGCTCAAGTTCAGATAACGGCTGATACCGTCAATAATTACTAGATTACTCGTTCACTATTGAAGTTCAAAGGTGGTAAGATCATTTTTCGTGTTAGGAAGCTCACAGCCTTGTCTTCCCTCTCTGTAAACCGTAAAAATCATCTCATGTCCTTATCGTTACTTTTTCGTTCATGTCTATTTGTTAACTTATTATAGTTATCAACTTTTTAAAAAGCAAGCCTATTTTTCTTCACAATTTTTAAGAATATGAATAATTATATTTTAAAATAACAAATCATCTAATACAGATTTATTCTCTTGCACATATATTCATCACATACAAATTAACAATATTCATAGTTAAAGTCTCACTCTAAAACGTTTAGAGTTTCATACTTCAACACTATATTTAAAAAATAATTTTTAATACAATCTTTCCCTATAACTTTCTTCTAAAGAACGTGCAACTTCCTCTTCTGAAGCATTCACTTTCGCATGCTCCATTAACATTTTCGGTGCTGAAGGTAGCTCTGTTTTATTTAACCATGACTCTGGATCCCACATTTTTGAACGAATAAAAGCTTTTGCACAATGAATATAGCATTCTTCTATTTCAACAACAATTCCAAGTAACGGATTGCGTCCATTCGCCTGCATTTCTTTCAAAATTTCTTCATCGTTCGTAATATATGCTTTACCGTTTATTCGGAGTGTTTCCCCAAGACCCGGAATAAAAAAGATTAACCCTACGTGCGAATTTGAAATTATATTTAAAATAGAGTCTATACGACGATTACCCGGTCTTTCTGGGATGATAATTTTATTTTCATTTAATACATATACAAATCCAGGTGCGTCTCCCCTCGGCGAAGCATCACACTCTCCGAATTTATTTGCAGTAGATAATACTAGAAAAGGCGATTTAGACAGGAAATCTACACAATGGTGATCAAGTGATGAAATAACTTTTTTCAAAGCCCGTTCACTTGGTTGCCCCAATATTTGTCGTAATTCTTCCTCAGTTGAAATTATTGATTTTATTTCCTTATTCTCTATCTTCACTAATAATCACTCCTTTTTCTTTATTTTCCCAAAATTCAATACAAATATTGTATAATAAAATTTGCAGAAAGGGGAATTAAAATGACAGAGTGGTTAACAATATTTGATCCTGAAGGAAATACACTTGGAAAGAAATTACGTGATGACGTGCATCGTGACGGTGATTGGCACGAAACATTTCATTGCTGGTTTATAGAAAAAGATGCTGAGGATATGTTCTTATATTTCCAATTACGCTCTAATAATAAAAAAGAAGCTCCGGGTATATGGGATATTACATCCGCCGGACATATTATGCATGATGAAGATGTACTAATTGGCGGTCTACGTGAAATTGAGGAAGAACTGGGTCTTTCCTTCCAAACGAATGATTTAACATACAAAGGAATCTATAAAATAGATTATGAAATTTCAAGCCTTACTGATCGTGAGTTTTGTCATATGTATTTCCACAATGTAATAAAACCACTTCCATTTGCACCAGGTGAAGAAGTAGACGATGCGATGAAAGTACATGCGACTTCTTTTCTACAACTATTAAGAAGAGAGATTTTATCTTTAACGACTAATTCTGTTTTAAACAATAATCCGATAACGATAACATTTGAAGATATTTATCCTTATGATCTTGAATACTATGAATTTGTTATAGTGCAAGGACAAGAATCGCTAAACAAAAATAGTTTATAAAAAAATAGGACTCCCAGCTTACTTTATTCGGGAGTCTTATTTTTTATTGCTCAAGTATCTTTAATTTTTTCTCTACTCGTATAAATAATCGTATAATTAACAACAGCATAACAATCATAATCGCTATCATTGTATGTGGATATCTAAACAGTATACTAATAACACTTCCAATTAACATCATAATGAATCCATTTTGTTTCATCACTTCTGCACTATACTTGTTACCTGCATCCCATAATTCCTTATTTTTCATAGACCGTTTCGTACGGTAACCATATGCTGCGTTAATATCCGTCGGTGGATTTTTTTGAAGAATAAGTGCCGCAAGTATAAATATAATACCAATCAATATGCTCATTCCTATGTTTACTAGTGCATCCATCAATTATATCCCCCCTAACTTACACCTTCATTATACTATACAACTCTTAAAACCCCAATTATTAACATTTTCATTTTCTCTCTTTAGATGTCTGGAACATACTTGGAAGTGTTACAAAACGTGCCCCTTTCGTTTTTAACTGCGGAATGATTTTGTCTAGTGCATCGACAGATCCTTGCAAATGTCCACCTGGAGTCGAATGTTGAAGTATGACACTTCCTGGAAATGAATTCCCTAGCACATTATTTGTAATCGTATCAGCACTTACCCCTTTCCAATCAACTGTATCAACACTCCACTGTACAATCATAAAATTTTGCTCTGTCGCCCACTTCAATTGATTTTCAAGTATTTCACCGTATGGTGGACGTATAAACTTCGGTGCATAACCAGCTAAATGATTTAATATTTCTTCCGTTTTTATAATTTGATTACGGTATTCAGCCTCATTTACTTTCGCTAAATTCGGATGATTATACGTATGGTTACCAATTACATGCCCTTCATTCGCGATACGCTTTACTACATTCGGAAACTTTTCTGCATTTTCACCAAGTAAGAAAAAAGTAGCTTTTACATTATATTGTTTTAACTTATCTAAAATTTTTGGCGTAAATACTAAATCTGGTCCATCATCAAATGTAAGAGCTACTTCCGCTTTATTGTATGGTCCTGAAAATGCATACGCATATTTTTCAACCCATGAAAAAGGTGTCCATGACCCCCGATTCTCTTCCTTCACTTTGACTTGATCATTTTGCGGAACATTTAATACATACGGCACTGCGTCTATATAGTTTCCATAATAAAATGAATGATATGGCATATAAGCATACGAAACATTTCGTTCTAGTCCCCAATGAAATGGAACGAACATTTCTGGTGCGTAAAAATAATACATGATAAAAACCTCCCTAAAATTTCATATGTGATTCATCTGTACTTTGTTAGAGAAATTCTTATTCATGAACAAAAATAAGACTGTCCGTAATTAGGACAGTCTTACTGCTTTATACAATTAATAAAGTGAAACTTTAATCAGTGGGGTTTTTACTGCCCGTTTATGCGGGATAAATCGATGTACTATCTTTCGGCAAAACTTTCACATGTTTTAAATAGCTTGTCACTTTGTCATCATCATCTTGCGGGTATTGATATCCATATGTGTTAGCAATTTCGTTCGCAACTTCCCTAAATAAATCACCCATTACAAAGAATGACTCCCATATATTTTCATATTCTGCATTTGAAAATGTCTTTCTAAATTGCTCCCACGTATCTTTTTCAACATATTGCTCGAAATGCTTACCAAACTTTCCGGTATTCACTGTAAAATTTGTTTTCATACCAATATGCCATTCTAGCATTACGATTAACATATCACGCATTGGGCCTTCAAGCATTCCTTTCGCATAAGAAAGTTCCTCGCGCCACAATCCTTTTCCTGCATTTGTACTGCACCACCAAAATTCATTACAGCAATCCAAAAACTCTTTTTCTGTAGGATTTTTTATAACGTAATCTTTATCACTTGCTGGCGGAAATTCTCCAATACATTTGTCTTTATCCAGTAGTAATTTACTTAAACTATCCTGTCCAATAAATTTATTTATTAAATCAACTGGAACTAGCATTAAATCAATTCGATTCCCATCCATGAACTGCATTAAATACGGAAATTTCCCGTCTTTATCAGCTGGAAGTAACGACATTTCTTCCGGCATTTGCACAATCATTATTTCTCCAAATCTATTAATCCAACTATGATTACACGTAAAAGATTGTATATCTTTTACAACATAAATAATATCATAGTCTTGAAAACAATCTTTTTTCACATTTGGATTCACACGTGACCCATTCATGATGACAGCTCGAATTCTTTCATCCTCTTTTGCTGTATTTATAATTAAGTCTAACATTTCTTTTTCAGTTCTCATCTTCTTATAGCCTCCAATTTTTTAATATATAATATAAAGCTATGTAAATTGGAGGTCCACGAGCTAAATTCGTTGTACAAGATACACGTTATAATTTTTGAAACTTCTTTTTCATCCCTTTTTCCTCCTTACATTACTCTGTTACGACTGCCATTACAAACCCATCGTACCCTTTACTTCCTACAGTTTGAAGCGCAGTAGCACTTACACGTGGCTCAGTAGCTATTAATTCATAGAATCGGCGTATCCCTTGCACACGAGGGTCGCTGCTAGTATTGTCAATAACTTCTCCTTCACGTACTACATTATCCCCAATAATTACAGTACCCGGTCGTGATAGTTTCAGTGCCCATTCAAAATAAGCAGGGTTATTTTGTTTATCAGCATCTATGAAAATAAAATCAAATGGTTCATACTTCTCATTTTCTATTTGTCTTAAAGAATCTAACGCTAATCCTAATCGTATTTCAATTTTATCATTCAAATTGGCACGCTCAATATTGCTACGTGCAATTTCAGCATGCTTTTCACTTGCTTCTAATGTAACAACTCGGCCTCCCGATGGCAATGCTCTTGCAAGCCATATAGTGCTATATCCGCCTAGAGTGCCAATCTCTAAAATGTTACGCGCTCCTTGAATTTGTACTAATAGTTGTAAAAACTTCCCTTGAGTTGGCGATACATCATGTGCCGGCAAATTAGCTGAAGCATTTGCTTGAAGAACTTCTTCTAATGTAGAGTCTTTCGGTATTAATACATCACTCATATATTGATCAACAGCCGTCCATTTCTCAATCGTACTCATGGAAATACCATCCCCTTCAAGTTTTTCATGCTTTTCTACCATTCACTTCCCATTATACCGACAATTCTGCTTTACATACAAAAAAATAAAAAAGGGACACCCATTCCATTACAGAATAGATGTCCCTTCTTTGTTTATAAATTTACCCCTTACGGATTAGTAGACCAAAGTCCTGCTGATTTAATAAATGTACGTTTATTTAATTTCAGCTGCGCTACGATAAACTCTGCAATATCTTCCGCTTGCATTACTTTATCAGGATTTCCATCAGTTAATCCTAAGTCTACAGCCATGTCAGTTGCTACTGTACTTGGTGTTAAAGCTGTTACACGGATATTATGTTTACGAACTTCCATCGCTAACGATTCTGTTAAACCAAGAACACCAAATTTAGAAGCACTATATGCACTTGTTACAGGTGCACCTTTTTGTCCTGCTGTAGATGAAATATTAATAATATCACCAGATTGTTGTTCAATCATACTTGGTAAAGCTGCACGAGTTGCATAGTATACACCCATTAAGTTTACTTGAATGATTTTTTCCCAATCAGCAACGTCTAATTCTAAAAACTTACCGAATTTAGAAATACCAGCGTTATTAATTAAAATATCGATAGATCCTAAACCGTTTTTTAATGTTTCAATTGCAGTAGTTACCTCTTCATATGAAGATACGTCAGCAGTCGCAATAACAGCTTTTACGCCTTCTGCTTCTACTTCTTTCGCAACTGCTTTTAAGTTTTCTTCTGAACGAGCTAAAAGACCAACATTTACGCCTTCTTTCGCTAATGCGATCGCTACAGCGCGACCAATCCCTCTACCTGCTCCTGTAATTAAAGCATTTTTTCCTTGTAATAATTCTGCCAAGTGTAACACTCCTTAATCTTCTCAGTTGTTTATTATATTAAAAGTGTATCTATGTTTATGTAAAAAGGCAATGATGCACTTTTATGTGCGTAGGTTACTTATAGGTAACTATAGTAATGGTAAATGCATTTTTAAAGAAAAATAGTGTTAGAAGGCCTCCTTCTAACACTATTTTTCTTCATGATTTGGAATACACACAATAAATTCTGTACCATTTCCTTCTACACTCTCAACTTTTATTTTTCCTTGATGAAGGTCGAGTACTTTTTTTACAATTGCTAGACCTAATCCACTTCCTCCATAAGCACGGTTTCGTGAAGAATCCGCTTTATAAAAACGTTCAAAAATATGTTGTTTCTGTTCTTCGGATATACCAATTCCCGTATCATGAATACTTACTTCCAGGAATTCCTTATGTTCTTTTAAATGAATTGTAATCGTGCCACCATTTGGTGTGAATTTAATACTGTTATGAATTAAATTAATCCATACTTGGCTCATACTTTCTTTGTCTGCAGTAACACACACTTTATCCATATCAAGATCTAGCTCAAGTCCTTTTTCATCCCAAAGAGGCTCACTATTTAACACAATTTGTTTCAACTGTTGATCTAATCGATAAGTAGCTCTTTCTGGTGAATACTCCTCTGACTCTAAAAGTGTTAGCTTCAATAAATTTTGACTCAATTTAGATAATCGCGTTGTTTCAGTTTCAATAATAGTAAGATAATGTTTTCTTTTTTCAACTGGTAGATTATCATCTTGTAGCGCTCGAGCAAATCCCTTAATAGATGTTAATGGCGACTGTATTTCATGAGAAACATTCGATACAAATTCTTGTCTCATTTTCTCCATTGCATTAAGTTCATCCGTCATATCGTTAATACTTTTTACAAGCACACCAATTTCGCCATCATACTTTTCTTCATTCCGTATTTTTACAGAGAAGTCCCCTTTTGCAATTTTTTGTATCGGTTCAATGATCGTCCAAATCATCGCCTCTCGCTTCGGTCTCATTAAAATTCCGATTAATATCCAAATAAGAACGATAAAAACAAAGCCGACCATATCACTAATTAGAAAAGTAATAAAAGGCGATACGTTTATTTCAAAAGCTTTCATTACACTAGACGATACAAAAAAGGCTATTGACCAAATTATAGTAAGAAAAGTAAAGAGCGCTACTATCGCCCCCATTACTTTTAACATCTTCATCTTACTCATTCTTTCTCTTTTTCTCATTTACTTACCTCTAAGCGATACCCTAAGCCCCTTATCGTCCTTATGCTAAACTTCGATAACTCTTCTTGAAACTTTTCACGCAACCGATTAATATGAACGTCTAGCGTGCGTTCATTCCCTTCAAAATCATATCCCCATACGTCTTCTATTAATTGCTCTCTTGAACAAGTTCTCCCCGCTTTAGATCCTAATGTAAAGAGCAACTCAAATTCTTTTAGCGGCAGCGTCACCGTTTGTTCTCCAACGTTAACTTCAAATGTTTTACGATTTAACAGTACATTCCCAACTTGAATAGATTGCGATACTGTAATTTGGTAACGTTTCAATAATGCCTTCACTCTCACAACTAATTCTAAAGGATCAAATGGTTTTACAAGATAATCATCTGTTCCGAGGTGAAATCCTTTTACTTTTTGAGATGTTTCACCTTTAGCAGTCAGCATAAGAATTGGGATATCATAGTATTTTCTTAATTCATAACATAAATCAAACCCATCCATATTTGGCATCATAATATCAATAATCGCCATTTCGACTTTCACTTCTTCTATTTTTCGAAGAGCATCTAATCCATCAACGGCCTCATATGTTTGAAAACCTTCTCGTTCCAAAAATACAGAAACAAGTTCTCTAATGTGCGGATCATCATCTACAATTAAAATTTTGGGTATCAAGGAATCATATCCTTTCTGCTTAACATACTTTTTAGCACTCTAAAATCAACAATCAGTGAAGTGCCCCTTCACTGATTGTTTTCATTCTATAATGCTCCTTCTTTAATTTTCAATTGTTGCATTGCAAATTCACGGTACATGTCATGTGTCCGTAATAACTCATCATGTGAGCCACTTCCTGTAAGATTCCCTTTTTCAATAAAGATAATTTTATCTGCATCTACAACAGTAGAAAGTCTATGCGCAATAACTAAAGTTGTTCTACCTTTCATTAAGTTATTTAACGCCTTCTGAACAACCGATTCCGATTTACTATCAAGACTTGACGTCGCTTCATCTAACATAAGGATTTGCGGGTTTCGTAGTAACGCTCGAGCAATCGCAATTCGTTGTCTTTGCCCTCCAGAAAGCTTCACACCACGCTCTCCAACTTCTGTTGCGTATCCACTTGGTAAATCATGAATAAACGCATCAACATACGCCATCGCTGCTACTTTTTCAATTTCTTCATCCGTCACTTCACCCTCAACACCGTAGCAAATATTATCACGAATCGTTCCATCAATTAACGGACTATCTTGTGAAACGTAACCAATTTGACGTCGCCATGATTGTAATGAATATGCTGTAATTGGTTCTTTCCCTAATTTTATGAAACCACTAGTTGGCTCATAAAAACGTTCTAACAGCGAGAATAAAGTTGTTTTTCCACTACCACTTGGTCCTACAATCGCTGTTACTTTTCCAGATTCAATCGTAAAGTCGATATTTTTCAACACTTTCTCTTCTTCGTTATACTCAAAATGTACATTTTCAATAACGATCGACTGCTTCGCATTTGTAACATTCATACCTGTCTCATGATCTTCTACTTCATATTCTAAAATCGTATTAATTCTTTCGGTTGCACCAATTGCTTTTTGGAACTGAGTAAAGAACATTGATAACTGACTCATTGGCATAATAATTTGAACCAAATACAAAATAAATGCTACAAGTTCACCTGTTGTTAATGCACCACTAGAAACTCGCATTCCACCATACCCTACGATAATAACAAGCAATGCCATTAAAACAAACGACATAACAGGTGAAATTAATGCTTGCACTTTTCCTTCTTTCAAACCAAATTGCAATAATTTTTGGATACCTGTATTACCTGTTTCATATTCTTTTTTTTCCGTATTTGAAGATTTTACTAAACGAATTTCTGATAGTACTTGTGTTAATACACTAGTAAAAGAAGCCGTTTCATCTTGAAGTGCTTTTGAAATCTTATACATTTTCCGTCCAAGTGGAACTAAAATTAGTACCGATAATGGAATAACCGTTAAAAGTAAAATTGTCATTTTCCAGTCTAAAACAAATAATACAATTAATGACCCAATAATTGAGATACCGCCTGTTAATAAGTTTGACAAATGCTCAGAAATTAATGTTTTAACAACACCTGTATCATTTGTCATACGACTAATTGTATCTCCCGTTCTGTTTTGATCATAATAAGACACTGGTAAAATAAGTACCTTTTTCCACAATCGTTCCCTAAGTCCAGCCACAATTTTTTGTCCAATATAATTCAGTAAATAAATAGACAATCCCGCAGCAATTGTTTGAATAATAAAGAATGCAATTAATCCAACAATTTGTCCCGTACTAATTGAAGAAAGTGAAAAATTATCAACTAAACCTTTTGTCAGCATTGGAATAAACAAACTCGCTCCAGTAGAAAGTAAGCTCATTATTAATGCAAAAATAAGAATGCCTTTCGGTGGATTTGTATCTTGAATGAGACGTAAAAACTGCCTCCAATTCCCTTTTTTCTTTTCTGTATTCCTAACTTCCATTGTCGTTCATCTCCTCGTTATAAACAAAACTATTCTTTCTAAAACTAGAATACGCTATAAATGTAAACTGAATGTAAACACACTTTTTTCTAATTTTACAAAATATACATATAAACTCATCTTTACAACAAGTATAAATATCTGATATTATTACCTGGTACTTATTATTATTCTATGTAAATTATAGACTACGCATAGAAAATATATAACTAATTTTATCAATTAGCTAATTTAAAACACTATATAAATCTCCAGCATTGAAAGGAGTATCCTTTTTGCAAACAAATAAACATTCCGAAAAGGAAACAATCATTTTTATTCATGGATTAGTTGGAAATCGCCGCGCCTTCAAAAAAGAGCATAAACGATTTTCTGCCTCCTACAACATTATAACTTATGATTTATTAGGTCACGGCGACGATAAAGGAGAAGCTATCGACTTTTCAATCCAGCGCCTCGTAGATCAATTATTGAACTTGTATGAAAAAGAGGGAATTAAAAAGGCTCATATTTGTGCTCTAAGCTATGGCTGTTATATCTCTACGACATTTGCACAAATGCATCCAGAAAAAGTATTGAGTATTTGTCATATTGGTGGACATTATAATAACCCTTCCCGTTTATAT
The DNA here is from genome assembly GCF_003264175.1 of Bacillus sp. SRB_331. Taxonomy (NCBI): domain Bacteria; kingdom Bacillati; phylum Bacillota; class Bacilli; order Caryophanales; family Bacillaceae; genus Bacillus; species Bacillus sp. SRB_331. The sequence goes on from NZ_NADV01000021.1 coordinate 417,477, forward strand.
AATGTTTTTCAGAAATTTTGGGAAAAACGTGGTGATGAATATTCATCTTGGCTTTCTCAGTATGCTAGTACTATTTTTCCAAGTGGAATACTAAGGGCAAATCCGTTCGCTGTTATTTCACGAAATATTTATTACCGTTTCGGATTACAATTACACTCGTCCATTATTGCTGAGTCATTACGACACCGCTTAGAATTCGACTTAAAATCTAAATTAAAAGCACTTCCCCATCCTATATTATGGGTGATGGGAGAACATGATCATCTCTATAAATCTTGTCTCTTTGATTTGAAGTCCATTCTTCCGAACGTTTTATATAAAGAAATTCCATTAGCAGGTCATGCAGCAAACTTATTCCGTCCAAACTATTTTCATGATTTATATGCTAAGTTTTTGCATGGAAAATTGACATAAAGTGAAACTTTAATCAGCGGGGATTTGTCCATCCCCCGCTGATTATTATCCCGCAAATAGCAGGATAAATACTACTATACTGTTAGTTTATCCAACTATGAAAAAGGCTTCCCAAGTTTCCCTGGAAAGCCTTTTCTCTATACGAAAAGTATATAAAATACTTTTTCTTAGTATGCTTTTGTGTAACCTAATAGGTGCTTACTCCAGTAAGAGTTGCTTACAGAGCTAATGCGTACACCAGTTGCGTCAGTTTCTGCACTGATGAACTGTCCATTACCTAAGTAAACGCCCATGTGAGAAGGACCTGATTTATAAGTATTTTGGAAGTATACTAAATCACCTGGTTGTGGACTGTTAGTCTTTGTTTTAGAGCTCCAGTATCCAGCAACTGTTTGACGAGCGCCTTTATGACCAGTTTGATTTAATACGTAGTGAATGAATCCACTGCAGTCAAAACCAGCAGGTGTTGTACCAGCAGTTCTGTATGGTGAACCATTTAAAGATCTAGCGAATCCAGCGATTGAAGATGTATCTCCACCTGTTGGTGCTGTTGGTTTTTGTACTTGGTTCGTACCTTGGTTACCACCAGTAACTACATTGTTCACTCCGCCTTTTACAAACTTAACAAAGTCTGCACTTACGTAACCAGTGCGGCCATTATGGTTAATTTTATACCAACCATTTTCAGCGCCAGTAACGTTTAATACTGTACCGTTTGTTACCCCACCAATTACAGGGTTATATGTAGCTGGACCTGTACGTACTTTTAAAGCACCTGTGTTAACAACATATGATCCACCAGTTTGAACTGTAGTAGTATTGTTGTTGTTTGTAGTTGGTTGCTGAGTTTCGTTAGATACAGCTGAACCACCTTTTGTTACGAAGTCTTTACTTACGTATCCAGTTCCACCATTGAAGTTAATTTTAAACCAATCTTGAACTTCACCTACAACTTGAACTGTTTTTCCTTTATTTACAGAACCTAAAACAGTATGAGATGCACTTGGGCCTGTACGTACGTTTAATGAAGAAACGTTTACTGTGTAAGTACCTGTTCCTTGCTGAACAGTAGTAGTAGTTCCTTTATTGCCACCAGTTGTTACGAAGTCCCCACTTACATAACCTGTTTGACCATTTACACTAACTTTGAACCAACCGTTTTCTTGTCCAATTACTTGAAGTACTTGACCTGATTTCACTTTAGAAATAACGTTATGTCCTGTACCAGCACCTGAACGTACATTTAATACATCAGCTGTTACTGTGTATTTTAATTCAGAAGTTGTTTCTACCGTTTTTGTTTCAGTTACAGTCGTTTGAGTTTGTCCATTAATTTCTTTTAGCGCATCATTTGAAACTTGTGCATGAGCAGAATCCATTCCAGGAACTGCTACACCTACTACAGATGCTGCTGCTAAACCTGCGATTACTTTTTTCATAAGTTGTCTTTACTTCCTTTCCCTACTATCCTCTTGAGAAAACTATAAACTTAGTACTTTACAATATTATCAAAGTAAAATATTCATCCAGTTCCATTTTTTAGCAAGAGTTTTATTTTTCACACATCGTTTATTTTAAACGATTGAAGTGAATTTAGTGTGAACTTCATGTGAACTTTATCATTAAACAGTGTGTTTTTGCAATGCTTTTTTCAAATTTCTTATGTATTTCATTGAAAATTCGACATTCCATTCATTATCTTAATATATATTTTTCTTTTGCTATCCACTTTAAAAGACTCTATTAATCTAATACAATGCAAAGAATGTATTTTCTAGTAAAGTCCCTTTCATGAAGCATACTCTTATCATGACAAAAAATGCTTTTTTTATCACTAGTATAATATTTTCAGAAAACTTTTTTTGATATTATCCATCGTTTTTAAAAGGTTTGACGATTTGTAAGATTTAACTCCAAAAATCCTGTTCTAATTTGACGAAAATGCACATTCCACTATCTATTTTTCACTATCCATGGAATTTTCAGGATATTTATATTATCATATATAAAGTAGGATTTTAATCCATATAAATTTTATTCACCCCACACTGAAACCAATCTAACTTTTACAGGTCGGTCATTGAATTTTGATATGGAAGCCTTACTGCCCGCAAATAGTGAGATAAAAAAAGGAGATATATTTATGAAAAACATAATAGATGATCCTATAAATAAAAATATAGAACTGTACTATGCTTTTTTTCAATTCGTTTCAATTATAACATTACAAAAAGTATCAACTATTGAAACACGTAAAAACAAATTAAAAAATCAGATGAAAAATTCCTACAAAAAAAATCCTTACTACTTATAAAAGGTGAACAGATTATATCTCTGTTCACCTTTTATTTTTTATTTTATTTGTAAATTTTCACACGAGTTTCTAATGGCTGATATTCTTTATCTCCTGCCGAAACTACCGGTTTACCAAATGGCATTTGCGCAGTTAACTTCCAGTTTTCAGGTACATCCCATTCTTTTTTTACTTCCTCATCAATCAACGGATTATAATGCTGTAGTGTAGCACCAAAACCTTCAATCTCTAATGCTGTCCAAATGGCAAATTGCAACATTCCAGAAGATTGCTGAGACCATGTAGGAAAATTATCTTTATATAGTGCAAAGTTCTCTTGCAAACTTTCTACTACTTTACTATCTTCGAAATACAAAACTGTTCCATAGCCACTTTTAAATGCATTCATTTTCTCTTCAGTAGGTGCAAAATTATTTTCAGGCACAATTTTTCGTAACGTTTCTTTCGTAACATTCCATAATTTGTCGTGTTGTTCACCTAGTAATACAACAACTCTTGCACTTTGAGAATTAAAAGCCGAAGGTGTATGTTTCACAGCATGATAAATCACTTCTTGAATTCTTTCATCAGAAACTACTTGCTCTTTACTAATCGCGTAAATAGATCTTCTGTCTTCAATTGCTGAGTAAAAATCTTTTGCCATTACAATTCCCTCCAATTTTCATTTGAGGCAGTATCATATGTACGAAGCATATAATGCCTCTCGAACTTATTATTAATAAGTTCTTAACTTAATAATATCAACAAACAAAAACAAACTCAAATGATATCACTTGAGTTTTCACTTCCTATACGTCAAAGAATAAAAAAACAGTTTATTGTCACCAAAATCAAGGTTCAATAAACTGTCTGTCTTATTTTTATAACAATCTAAATTACTTCTTTCTTCACCTAATTAAGCAATTGAAATGCATAGGACATTAATTTATTTGTTTCTGTAAAACGTTTTGTTTTACTTTTTGTCCCCATAACAACTGTAATAATGCGATTATCACCTTGTTTTGCAGTACCTGTAAAACAATACCCTGCGCTATCTGTAAATCCTGTTTTTAAGCCGTCTATTCCTTCTATATATAAAGCTTTATTATTTTTGTTTAACATCTCATTTGTGCTTGTAACATTAATATTATTAAATGCTAACTGACTTTGACGTAAGTGAGTCACTTCTAATATCTCTGGATAGTCTTTTATAAGATGATACGCTAATTTTGCTACGTCAGCTGCTGTCATTTTCGTTTCACTTCCGTCGGGCTCCTGTAATCCGGAAGCATTCGCGAATTTAGCTTTATCTGACATTTCTAACTGCTTTGCTTTTTCATTCATAAGTTGAACAAAGTTTTTTTCTGTCTTAGCTACATGTTCCGCTAAAGCGACAGCCGAATTATTAGCCGATTCAATCATTAACGCATGATATAAGTCCTTAACAGTTAATGTATCATTTGCTTGCATAGGGATTTTTGCACCCTCTGTTTGTGCCGACTTTGCACTTATTTTCACTGGATCTTCCCAGTGGACTTTCCCATTATGTATACTCTCTAAAACGAGATATGCTGTCATCATTTTTGACATACTAGCAGGGGCAACAGCTTCATTTTCATTATTTTGATAAATAACTTCTCCATTACTCGCATCGATAATAATAGCTGCTTTTGCATCAATTTCTGGTGGTATATATTTTGGTGGAACTACTTTTTCAGATAGCCCTGTTTTAGGTAGCTCTGCCACTTGTAAAGGCTGAGTATCTACATTTGTTTCACTCTTTTGAACTCCTTGGAAAAAGAACCAACATATACCCAGAATTACTACTAACAGGATTGTTAATCTTCCCCATTTTAACCGCTTCATTCTAAAACTCCTTTAACAAACCTTTTATACACTCATGTTTAACCATAACAACAATTACTTTATATCGTCAAGGTAAAAAGCATATTTATTCATCTATAACAATTATAATTTCAACCTCGTTCTCTTTTTCATATGTGTTACACTAAAAACAACGAAATATAAGAATATTCAATTACATTTAAACACAAAAACACTATATAATAGAAAGGATTTATACAAATGATACTTCCAAAAGCATTAAAATATGGCGATACCATTGGCATCTACTCTCCCTCTTCACCAGTAACCTATACTTCTCCAAAGAGATTTGAGCGCGCAAAATTATACTTAGAACAGAAAGGATTTCATATATTAGAAGGTTCACTAACAGGTCAATATGATTATTATCGTTCCGGGAGCATTAAAGAGCGTGCTGAGGAATTAAATGACTTGATTAGAAACCCTAACGTCTCTTGTATCATGTCGACAATTGGGGGACTGAATTCAAATTCATTATTACCTTATATTGATTATAAGACTTTTCAAAAGAATCCTAAAATAATGATTGGCTATTCAGACACAACAGCATTATTACTAGGAATTTATGCAAAAACAGGAATTCCTACATTTTATGGTCCAGCACTTGTTCCTTCTTTTGGTGAATTTGAGCCTTTCGTAGATTGCACGTACAAATATTTTGCGGATACTTTATTAACTGATCAACACCTTCCTTACAACATAAACCAGCCGTTATTTTGGTCAGATGAATTTATTAATTGGGAAGAAAAAACGAAAGAAAAAGATCTTCGACCGAACAATTGGATTTCAGTAATTGGTGGGAAAGCTACTGGACGTATTATTGGTGGGAATTTAAATACTATACAAGGTATTTGGGGTAGCCCCTATATGCCACTTATTCAAGATGGTGACATTCTCTTTATTGAAGATAGCTCAAAAGATGCAGCTACTATCGAAAGAAGTTTTTCATTACTTAAAATTAACGGCGTTTTTGATAAAGTTTCAGGTATCATCCTTGGAAAACATGAGCAATTTGATGATTGTGGTACAAATAGAAAACCTTACGAAATATTATTAGAAGTATTACAAAATCAAAAACTTCCTTTTCTAGCCGATTTTGATTGTTGTCATACTCATCCAATGATTACTTTGCCAATAGGTATTCAAGTAGAGATGGATGCAACAAATAAAACGATACAAATTATAGAGCGATGGAGAGACTAACGACACTTATTCCACTATCTTGTAATGCTTAAAAATACAATTACATTTTTAATAGAAGGAAGTGGATATCACTCATAACAAATAGTGCCTAATGTCTTCTGTTGTTTTACAATAGAAGACATGTTACTATATATTTTGGAATGTGAAATGATAAGCAACAATCTATGATATGTACTGAAAAAACAATTTCAATGTACATTATGTAATAAGAAACTATTGATTACATACATTCATTTCAAATGTATGTATTTATATGTAAAAGAGAGTGAATATATGAAACCAACTATTAAAAACTATGTATTTCTACATGTAGCCTTCTTGATATATTCTATCATTATGGTTTACATGAAATGGGCAGCTCAATTCCCTGTTGCATCAATCTCATTTTTTATTGCTTTCTTCGGACTTGTTGTACTTTTATTCGGATATGCAATTCTATGGCAACAAGTCATTAAGAATTTTGAAATTTCTAGAGCATATTCACACCGTGGGATTATCATACTATGGTCCATGCTTTGGTCAGTATTCCTATTTGGAGATACGATACAGTGGAATCACATACTTGGCGCAGCTATTATTATCGTCGGAATTGTGGTGGTGACAAAAGATGAATAGTTATATGTTATTATTTATTTTTGGGATAATTTTAGCCAATTACTCACAAATATTATTAAAAAAGGCTACTTTACAACAATACGATTCTAGAATAAAAGAATATGTGAATCCTTATGTTATCATCGGCTACTTTTTATTTGTAATTAATGCCGGATTAAATGTGATCGCCTTAAAGGGCTTGGCATTAAAGCAAGCATCTGCATTAGAATCATTAAGTTATATCATCATTTTAATTTTCAGTTGGTACTTCCTAGGGGAGAAAATCACGAAACGAAAAATCATTGGTAACATTATTATTGTCATTGGTGTAATCATCTATTGTATACAATAACAAAAAGATCCGTTTATGATAAACGGATCTTTTTGTTATTGCCCTAAATTTTGAACCTTATCTTTCAAATCACGAACTTGTTCTATCGTCTGCATAAGCTCAGAGTTTTTAAACTGCTCTACATTCATTTTCCCTTCCTCTATCTTTGTCATAGATGTATCAATTAATGTATTTAACTTTTCATTATACCCGACGATTTGCTGGTGAAGATCCTTCGCTACATCTGGTGGTGTTAATTCATTAAAAGCTGGTATATCTTGTTTAATTTCAGTAAGTTTCGTTTCTAGTTCTTTCCGGGCTTCCCCATCATTAACGGCCTTTTCTGCTAATGCTGGCGCTTCATTTGCAAATGCACTTATTTCATTTACATAGTCTGTCGCTTTTTGAGCGTAATCTATGGAGTTCTTCCCTTCCTCTACTAGCGAACATCCCATCAAACCAATTGAAACTACAATTGAAAGTAACATTGTTTTTGTAAACTTCATTTTTACCTCCTAAATAATTTCCATACTTTTATTCATTTATAAACACTTTATTTTCTTCTTATACACTTTATCACATCATATCTTATTTTTTTAATCTTCCTCTTATACATTCTAGAAAAATCATTATTATCCTGTTCAACATGTACCTCGAAACTATCTTCATTTAAATATAAAAACAGACATACTTATTTTAAGTACGTCTGTTTTCCAGATACTTATAACTCTCACTAATTAAAGTTTCTCTTTATCCTCTCACATGCCCTATTACTGTTATAATATCTATGTCTATATGTACACTAATAATATCTTCTATAATGTCCGTATATCCTTGACCTAAAGGTGTTCCGTAATGTAATAAAATTTCTTTTTTTTCATAAACTGACTTCGGTACTGTAAAAATAAATTTCCTCATATTCCGCTCATCAGCAGGCTCCAGTATTAAAACAATGCCATCCTCTTCAAACATATAATCACGCCTTCCAACAATCCATTCACTATGGCTCAAGTATTGCCTTGAAAGGATAGGTTTTAAACACCCTTTCTAACAATATATAACCCTTTCATGATCAAATAGCTTATACGGCTTATATGATTTCACCACAAATACAAAAAAACTCAAACCTTGAACTACCAAGAATTTGTGTTTTTTTGCATCTCATTCTTATATACCTTTATCAAGCTCATATAACCTACGATATTTCTCATTTTCTTTCAGTAGCTGTTCGTGACTACCTTGCATAGCGATTTGGCCACTATCAAGGAAAATAATTTCATCTACATGTTCAATTCCTACAAGATGATGTGTAATCCAAATAACAGTCTTTTCTTCTGTTGCAGAAAACATTGTTTCTATTAAGGCTAATTCCGTTTTAGGGTCTAAACCGATAGTTGGTTCATCAAGCACAATAATCGATGCTTCTTGCATAAGAGTTCTTGCAAATGCTACCCTTTGCCTTTCTCCGCCAGAAAACCTCTTTCCCATTTCATGCATTTTTGTTTGTAATCCATCAGGAAGAGAAGCAATGTGCGGTGCTAGCTGTGCTTTCTCTAAAGCTCTCCATATCTCTTCATCATTAGCCTCTGGTTTACCGATCCGCACATTATTTCCAATTGTCGTATCGAATAAATGTGGTTTTTGGTTTAATACAGAAATATATTTTGACAAAAAACCCGTACGAGCTTGTTCACCATTCAATATAACTTGCCCACTCACCGGACGTAGCGCCCCAGTTAACAGTTTTAGTAAAGTAGATTTTCCTGTTCCACTTCTACCTAAAATAGCAATTTTCTTTCCTGCCTTTATTTGCAATGATACATCTTTTAATACAGGTTGATTACTATCCGGATAATTATACGACACATTACTCAGTTCAATATCTATATGTTTTTGTGCAACGTAATCTTTATCTCCAGGTAACTCATTTCCATCTTGCAAAATGCTATCACTTTCTACGCTTTTAAGCCTATGAGCAGATTCTACATAAGATGGAATTCGATCAATAGCATCTGATATAGGGATAAGCGCATTTGTCACAGATAATGTCATTAATACGAACGCTGCAATAACTGTAGGTGCAATCTGTTCACTTGCTGCTTGATTTCCAGTCCACATAATCATTGAAATAACTACAATGCCGACTATTAAATGAATGATACTGTCTCGAATATGGTACCAGCGTTTCACTCTCTTTTCTGTCTTTAACAACTGGACATTTTGCGCTACATACTCATTAATAAATTCATCTTTTCTACCACTCGCCTGCCAATCAGATAACCCAAATACAGCATCTGTCAATTGTTGATACAAACGATTTCTTCCTCGCTTCAAAGCAACATGATGTCGTTTCATCAAAAGTAGTGATACGAATGGGAGAAGAAAAACAATAACAGCTAACATACAAGCTGCGATAAGTGCAAATACTAAGTCAAATGCACCGATAACAATTACGAAAATGCTATATACAACTAACGCTAATATACTAGGGAATATTGTACGTAAATATAGATTCTGTAAATGTTCTATATCATCAGACAATACACCTAGTACATCACCAGTTTGAAATCGAGAGCGTAAAAATAACGCCTGTGGTTCTACAATTCTATATAGTTTTGTTCTCATTTTTTCTAAAATTCGTAGAACGACGTCATGCCCTACTAAACGCTCTAAATAATGAAAGACAGCTTGCCCTATACTAAACGCACGCGTTGCAACTATAGGAACATATACAGCCATTACATTTTCTGGTCTGAGAGCAGATTTAGAAATTAAATAACCTGAAATGAAAAGTAGCATCGCACCTGAACTAACTCCAAGAAGCCCGAGGAAAATAGTCAACGTCATTCTACCTTTATTTTGCTGTATATAAGGTTTAATCCAATTACTCATCGCTCTCCCCTCTCTTCCCTATGAAAATGTAATGTCTCATTCTTTAAAAGTTCTTCATATGTTCCACTTTCTTTAATTTCCCCTTTATTTAAAATAAGAATATGATCCATTTGCTTCATCCAATGCAGACGATGCGTTGCAAGAAATACTAACTTGCCTTCAAACAGACGTAACATCGATTGCTTTATTTCAAATTCAGTTTCAATATCAAGATGTGCTGTAGGTTCATCTAATAAAATGATTGGCTTTTTACTTAAAAGTGCACGTGCCATAGCGACACGTTGTTCTTGTCCGCCACTAAGCATACGTCCACCTTCTCCAATTCTTTCGTACATCCCATGTGGTAATGATGCAACGAGCGAACGAAGACCAACTTCATTAATAACTCTCTCAACTTCTTCATCAATTGTATTCGTTTCATAGAAACAAATATTATCTTTTAATGAAAGCGGAAAAATATAAGGTTGCTGCGGAATATAAGCAATATTTTTTTGCCAATCTTCTCGAGTAGATTCACCAATTTCCACACCATTTACTAACATCTTCCCACCCGAAGGCGGTAGAAATCCTGCTAACACATCGATTAGCGTTGATTTTCCTGCCCCACTTTCACCAATAATGCCTATAGCACCGTTACCTTGCCAAGTAAAATCAATTCCCTCTAATATAGCCTTTTCAGATTCATCATTATTTACTTTTACATCTTGTAATTTCAAACTACTAGAAGAATTCCATACTATATCTACATTTGAATCTTTCTTTTCTATTTCTTTTTGTTTCTGTAAAATTTCTTCTATTTGCTCCATTGCAAGTTGTCCATCTAATGTAGCATGATAATTCGCTCCAACTTGCTTAATCGGCAGAAAATATTCCGGCGCTAAAATTAAAATCGTAAGAGCTGGTAACAGTATAATTGTCCCATCTATTAACCGTATCCCTAATCCAACTGCTACAAATGCAATTGATAAACTCGTAAAGAAATCTAATGCAAAAGAAGAAAGAAAAGCAACTCGCAAAGTACGCATCGTTGCTTTTCTATATCGTTTACTTACTTTTTCAATCTTTCCTTCGTGCTGTTTACTTTTCCCTAAATACTTTAATGTTTCTAATCCTTTTAACGTATCTACAAAATGATTAGAAAGTACACGATATGTCTCATATTGGCTATCCGCCATTTTCTGCGCTGCTAATCCTAGAAGAATCATAAATATGATCACAATTGGAATCGTTACAACTAAAATGATTCCAGACTCAATGTCCAGTGTTAAAACATATAGAACAATTAGCCCCGGTACGATACTACTTCTAATCATTTTAGGAATTGTTAATTCAATATATGTTTTAAATTTCTCAATACCTTCTATCGATAAAGTAACCAGATGACCAGTCCCATTCGTTTGGACAAATCTCGGCCCTAACGTAAAATATGCTTCTATTAACTGTTTACGTAATGCAAATCCTGTTTTTTCAGCGAAACGCTCAACCAATATTTGCGATGTTCGCACTAACATTTGGCGTGCTGCAAACGTGATCCCAAAATAAACAGTTTCATTTAGCACAGCTTGCACTGTTTCTCCATGAAATAAAAATGTGATTGCTCGTGCTAAAAATACTGTCTGCGCAATGATACTACACGCCTCTAAAATGCTAATAAGACTTAAAGTTACATATAAAACTCGGCTACCAGGATACGACGGAAGTCCTCTTTTTCTTTTCATTAGTACTCCAAATCTTTGTCTGACTTAACAGGTTGTCTAAATACATAGAAACTCCATATTTGACTACCGATAACAAACGGTAAAATAGCAAGAGAAAAATAGCTCATCAATTTTAATGCATAAGGTCCTGATGCCGCATTATAAATTGTCAAATCATTTACCGCTCCTAATGAGCTAATCATGACACGCGGGAACATACCGATGAACACACTTGCACTTAACAAAATGATTGTTAAACTCGTCATAAAGAAAGCCCAACCATCTCTTCTTCTTTTATTTAATAAAGTAGAAACAAATAGCGCTACAAAAGCTCCAATTGGAACCATTAGCCACTCTGAACCATGTACGGTGAAAATATCTGTTTTCCATAACCCTACAGCTGCAAAAACAAGAAGTGTTATTAATGCAAAAGGTGCAATCTTTGTCGCGGCAATACGTGCGCGTTCTCGTAATTTTCCTGTTGTACGTATAGTAAGGAATTGCAAACCATGAACAATACATAGAAGAAGAAACATAACTCCCCCAAGTAACGCAAATGGGTGAAGTAATTTCATAAATCCGCCTACCATATTTTTACTTCCATCAATTGGTACACCTGTCATAAAGTTTGCGATTGCAACTCCCCAAAGTATGGGAGGTAGCAAACTTCCAATAAACATGCCCCAATCCCAGAAACTCTTCCATTTATGATTTTCTATTTTCGCACGAAATTTAAAGGAAACACCTCTTATAATTAATGCTAGAAGCATAAACACAAATGGAATATAGAACCCACTAAATAAAGTTGCATACCAGTGCGGGAATGCCGCAAACATAGCGCCACCAGCACAAACAAGCCATACTTCATTTGCGTGCCAAAACGGCCCAATTGTATTTAAATATATACGTTTTTCCAAATCGTTTTTCCCTAAAAACCTTGAAACGATTCCTACACCAAAATCGAAACCTTCAAGTACAAAGAAGCCAACGAATAAGGTTGAGATAATTAGAAACCACAACTCATTAAGAGATAACATACTCTTCCTCCTTATCAAATGGATCATGGCTTTGATAATCCTTTTTCGTTTTCTTATTCGCATGTCCTTTAATAATACGAACGAATAAGTAAACAGTAATTCCTCCAACAATTAAATATAGTGATGTGAATGAAACAAGAGAGAATAATACTTCTCCAAATGAAACGTTTGGAGATACAGCATCTTCTGTTTTCATAACACCGAAGACAACCCAAGGCTGACGTCCCATTTCAGTCATAATCCAACCTACTGTATTACCGATAAACGGTAGTGCAATTGCATATACCATTATTTTTAAATACCAAGGGTTTTCAGTTAAGCGATCTTTTCTTGATAAGAACCAGCCGTACATTCCTAAAAGAAGCATGAATGTTCCACTCATTACCATCGCTCTAAAACTCCAGAACATAGTATGTACTGGCGGAATATAATCTCCAGGTCCATATTTTTCTTCATATTGTTTTTGAATTTGATTCATCCCTTCAACTTGACCGCTAAATTTATCGTATGACAATAGACTTAGCATATAAGGGATTTGAATTTCAAACGAATTTTCTTTCTTCTCTGTATCAATTTTTGCAAATACTGTAAATGGAGCTGGATCCTCACTCGTATTCCATAATGCTTCAGCTGCTGCCATTTTCATCGGATGTGTCTTAATTAAATTTTGTGCTTGTGCATGACCGAAAAATAATACCAATGCAGTTGTAATTGTTCCAACAACGATAGAAACTCGGAACGATTTTTTAAACACCGCAGTTTCTTGACCTTTTGATATTTTCCATGCACTTACACCTGCAATAAAGAATGCACCAGTTGCAATTGCCGCTGTAATTGTATGCGGGAATTGCACCCATAATTGTGGATTTTGAATAATCGCCCAAAAATCATTCATTTGCGCACGTCCATCTGCTGCCATTTCATATCCTACTGGGGCATGCATAAATGCACTTGCAGTTAAAATCCAAAATGCTGATAACATTGTTCCTATTGAGAGGAGCCAAATACATAAAAGGTGAACTCGCTTCGGAAGTTTATCCTCACCGAATACCCATAAACCTAGGAATGTAGACTCAATGAAAAATGCTAATAAACCTTCAATTGCAAGTGATGGTCCGAAAACATCACCAACAAAACGTGAATACGTTGACCAGTTCATACCAAACTGAAATTCTTGTAAAATACCTGTTACAACACCTACCGCGAAGTTAACAAGGAATATTTGTGTCCAAAACTTTGTCATCTTCTTATAAATTTCTTGTCCCTTTACCACATACAACGTTTGCATTAACGCAATGATAAAAGCTAAACCTATAGACAGCGGAACGAAAAAGTAATGAAAAATCGTTGTTGATGCAAATTGTATTCGTGCCAATTCGAGCGTTTCCATGCTAAAGTCACTTCCTTCATATTTTTTTATATCGTAATATCGATTGAATTGTATGAATTCACTTCATAACGAACAATTCAATCATTTGGAAATACAAAAAGATAAATTCGTTTATGTACTTTCTGAAAATATAGATTGTCAGTTTTTTAGATAATTACAAAAGAACTTTCTTCATACGATTTACCTTTTCACTATTTCAGTAGTGTTTTATTCGTTAATCGAATTGTATAATATACTTACATAATAAATTCAGGTGATTTTTGACGTATTATTGACAGGATTTTGTCTGAAATATGTCTTTTGTAATTTTTTTGAATTAGATTTCTCACATTTTAAAAACGTACTTTTCAAACATACAACACACTCTTATATCAATTGTTATTATGTTTTTCTCTTCATACGCTTGACTTTCCCTTTGAAAAATGTCCTCGAACCAAACCTAAAAACACGTTAGATTTTTGTCAAGAGAAAAATGTATTTCCAAAATTCAAATCAACAATATTGTTATTCACAAATAGAAAAAAACTCCCCTTTCTCTAGACATAAAATTCGTTTTTTTGTCATTTTTTCAAACTGACTAAATAAAAAAGTACCGAGAATAAATTATATTCCCGGTACTTTTATCATTATTTCGTTGTATATTTTCTAACAGCTGGCATAATTTCGGTAGCAATTAATTCAATGTTTTTCTCAATCTTATCAAATGGTACACCGCCAAAATCAATCTGTGCCATAAAACGTTGCTGTCCAAATAATTCATATTGGTAAAGCATTTTTTCAATAATTTGTTGCGGGCTACCAATCATTAACGCATCACGGTGATCTACTGCATTAGTAAATTGTTGTTTTGGATACCCACCACCGCGTAGCGCAAGCATACCAGCATTAATATGAGGATAATATTCACTAAGTGCATCTTGTGAATTTTCTGCTGTATAAAATAAACTTGTTGTCGCAATTGGTAATGTTGCTGGATCAAAACCACTTTGCTCAGCTGCTTCACGATATGCATCAACCGAAACTTTAAAATTAACAGCTGGGCCACCAAGTGTCGTAAGCATCATTGGTACACCTGCGCGTCCTGCCTTAATTGCACTAGCAGGCGGTCCTCCAACAGCACGCCAAATTGGCATATTGTTATTTTTAGCTCTCGGTATAATTGCCGCATGTTCAAGTGGTGTTCTAAACTGCCCTTTCCATGTTACACTTTCTTCTTTATTTATTTTTAATAAAAGATCCATCTTCTCTTCAAATAGTTCTTCATAATAATTTACATCGTAACCAAGTAAACTATATCCCCCAATACGAGAGCCGCGACCAGCAACGATTTCAGCACGACCATTAGAAATTAAATCAATTGTGGCAAAATCCTCATATACACGAACCGGATCTGACGTACTTAATACTGTTGCAGAACTCGCGATTTTAATGTTTTTCGTAGCTTGTGCAATAGCTCCTAAAATAACTGTATGAGCTTGCGTTGTAAAATGCGCTTGATGACTTTCACCGACAGCAAACACATCAATTCCAACTTCATCTGCTAACTTAGCTGTTTCAATTAGTTCATGAATTCTTTTTTCTGCACTTATTTTCGAACCATCATGCGGATTTAAAATATGATCTCCAATTGAATATAATCCAAATTCAATTCCCTTACTTGTATCAATACGGTATTTTTCCATAGTTGCTCTCTCCCTTTTAATAAAGCGGTATTAATTTCTCTTCAATCTCTTTTCTTCTCTCTTCTAAAAATGGTGGTAAATCCAGCTCTTTTCCTAATTCTTCAACTGTTGAATCTACTGTAAATCCTGGTCCATCCGTTGCAATCTCAAATAAAATGCCATTTGACTCACGGAAATATAAACTTTTAAAATAAAAGCGATCGATAATCCCAGTTGATTGGAACCCTTTATCTTTCACCGCTTCATTCCAATAACTCAGTTCTTCATCATTTTTCACACGAATAGCTAAATGATGAATACTTCCTTTTCCGGGTCTTTCACTCTCTCCATCTTGCTGTTTCACCAAAATTTCTCCAAAAGATTGACCATCGATAGATTGATAAATCCCCTCATCGTCTGAACGAGATACTTCTTTATAACTAAACAAACCTGTTAATGTTTTTGATAATTTATTTAAACTGCGCACTGTCATTTCAACTGTTCCCATGCCTAAAATACGATGATTCTGCTCTACAGAAGATTCATCCCATGCAGTCCAATATTCAGGCACCTCTTCATCTTTATTATTTAACAGCACTAACCGTAGACCATCTGGATCTTCAAAGTGCAGTGCGTCTCTTCCGGCGTAAGTTGTAATTTCCCCATGCGCCACCTGGAGTGACTCAAAACGTCTCTTCCAAAATGTAAGACTTTCTATTGAAGGTACGAGCAAGCCTATTTGTGTTATTGCATTTGTACCACGGATTGTTCTACCTACATTCGGCATTTCAAAAAATGATAATTCAGTTCCGGCACTCCCTGTTAAATCACCATAAAACAAATGATACATAAATGGATTATCTTGATTGACTGTCTTTTTCACCCGGCGTAATCCTAAGACATCTCGATAAAAATTATTATTCGTTTTCGCATTTTTAGTCACCATAGAAATGTGGTGATGTCCTGGAATTGTATACATAAAACTTCCTCCTCTTTATCACTTGATTAGTCAATTGATTAGGTAAAAAAAATTACTCATTCGGTAATTCTTTTTTTTCACTATGCTTATGAACTTTTGACATCAACTCGTATAGTATTTTCTGCTCTTCTTCATTTAATACATCATCAAAAAATGATGATTGAAATGCAAGTTGCTCTGGCAATGCTCTTTCTAAAGCCGCTTCCCCTTGCTTTGTAAGACTAATTGTTTTCGTTTTCCAATCTTGTTTTCGTATAATATATCCTTCTTTTTCAAGACGTGTTAACATTCGAGAAATACCGCCTTGTGTAACGGTAACCTTTTCTGCTAACTCCATTTGTGTTAATGGCTGATAAGTCCGTATTTGCAAAAGCACATCAAATTGGGCTGTTGTTAAATCAAAACGTTTTAAAAACTCATTTGACATTTGATTACTTTGGTTCGTAAATCGTATTAAACGTAGCCATATTAACGATCCTATCGTATTTTCACGCATGTTTCATCACTTCCTAGCGTTGATCTTACTATCACTTTACCACTCAAGTGATAGTAATGCAAGTAGAAATATGTTAAAAATACCTCCCAAAATCATTATTCTTAACTTTCCATTTCATTCATTGCTATATTTAAAGCTGCCACAGCTTTTGGCCAACCAACGTAAAAAGCCATATGTGTTATTAATGCAACTAATTCATTCTCCATTATCCCATTTTGTTTAGCTAGCTTCAGATGAAATGGTAATTGTTCTGTATTACCAAGACTGACTAGTGCCGACAATGTACATAAGCTTCTTTCTCTTAATGTTAAAGCGGCATCCCGCCACACTTCCTCAAATAATATCTCTTCACTATAATGAGAAAATACAGGTGCTACTTCTCTCATTTTCTTTGGAATATAGAATTCAATTGGTTCATTCATCATTTTGCTCCCTTCATTTTTACCAATTGTGCCATCCCTTGACCAAATGACCAGTTTTCAGCAGCTATCTCATGTAATGTAATAAAAATGTCAGTAACTTTCACATTAGAACATGCTGAAATTTCAAAGGATATAGATTGATACAAACCTTTTTTCTGTTGCACTGTTCTTCCAGGTCCACATGTAATAGAAACATAAATCATATTCTCAGTTCTCATTTCTCCTCTTTCCAACAAATAATATGGATTATACAAAAATTGATTTCGTTGATAAGGTATAAATATTTGAAAATAATCATTTTCAGGGATGTTAAAATGTTCAATTAATGAAAGATGGATACATTCACCTATCTTTTTCAACTCTTCTTTATTTAATATATCTTCATGATAATAAACGTTCACAAATGGCATACATTTTCATTCCTTTTTCTTAATTTAGCATTCAACAACATATCCTCATGAAATATGTAAAATCTCATAAATAGTAACATCGTCCATTACATCTATTTCAGGCTTTTCCTTATAAAAACTGAATTGACTATATCCCCACTTATCTGGATTATAAACTATTACATTCCCTAAACATTTTTCTATGTTTTGCACATTTTCATTTACTTTATTTAATTGCGTCCCAATCAGCGATTTACTTTGAGAAATACTCCCTGCATATTCAACAGCATATCTACTTTTTCTAAAATCATTACTTAAATTAACAACTAATGGAACACCTATATTTATTTGTTGCCACCCAAACGATTGCAAAATATTATCGTAATACCCTTCGAATATAAATTTGTTCATCCCTTCATGACCATTCCACATATATAAAGGTGCATAACAGTTATAGAAATTCCCATCCTTACCTGTCTCAGTAATTAAATAAGCCTTAAAATTTAGTTCTTGAAAACCATCAGTTTTAAACCCATTATCCTTTACCCTTTTTTTAATAATCTCCATGTCATAATCCTTTGGTAAAATGACCTTATATTGCATACCAATCATGTTTATCACTCACTTTCGGTCTTATATACATAATGATAAACCGATGATCGGCTGACGTAAAATAGGTATAAATTATGTTTGATATCATTTATAATGATACCGTATAAGGGGCTGAAATGAATGGAAATAAATGATCTTATTATATTTAAAACTGTAGCTAACGAAGGATCTATTAGTAAAGCTGCTAAAGAGCTAGGCTATGTACAACCAAATGTAACTGAGCGAATCAAAAAATTAGAACAAGAATTAGAAACACCTTTACTACATAGAGATAACAAAGGTGTCTCCCTGTTACCTTCTGGTGACATTTTATTAGACTACACGAATAAAATATTAGCTCTTTTAGAAGAAGCGAAAGATGAAATTAAAACAAGTGCTTCTTCTTATGTAATAGCGACGTCACAATCTATTTTGACTAATTATTTAAGTATGCGTATTAAAGAAAATTTCAGAAATTATCAAATATATATAGAAAGTAGTAGCCATTTACAAAAACTACTACAGCAACAAAAAGTTGATATGGTCATAACTTATGAGGATTATCCCGACGCAGCGTTTAAAAAAGTATTCACCACTTCAATTTCTGTAGGCTTATTAAAAGCGAAAGAACAGTGTAACATTGACTTTTCAAAAGAACTTTTCTTTGTTAGTAACGATAAAAAGTGCCCTTTTAGAAATATGACAATACAATTTCTAAAAGAAAACAATCTATCTCAGCATCAACTTCAACAGTTAGATTCTTATTCGCTTATTGAAGAGTTTATTGTTGAGGGAAATGGGATAGCTTTTTTACCGATTAGAAATGATAAATTAGTTCCAGTTGAAAATGTCGCGGTTGAAAAACTACCTATTAACTTCTTTACAACTCGAGACTTAGATAAAGTGATTCCAGGTGAACTATTTAATTAATAAAGAGGCTACACTTATCGTATTTTACGGGCAAATAGATATCCCTTTTCGAATCGCTAATATAACTTCATATACTATCGTACGGCCTAATAAAATAAAAAGGGATGTTACCTAGTTAATATGTTTAACTACTAGGACATCCCTTTTCATCTTGAAGACTTATTTTACACGTTCTGTTCCACCCCTGTACTCTTCTCCTTCTTACTTCTTTTAAAATTCTTCAACTTCTTAACCGTTCCAACTAATCCTTTTGGAAAAACTAATAACACGATAATGTATAATAAACCTAGAATAATCGTCCACCTTTCAAAAATCGGATACTCTGTAGCTAGTTCTGATAAATAATATTTCAGTGATTCAATAATCCCCGCTCCAGCAATAGCTCCGATTAACGTTCCAACTCCCCCAATCATTGTCATCAATAATGCATTTAACGTCATTTCAATTGAAAATACAGTTGTATTAACAAAGCGTAATGTGATGACAAATAAACCACCGCTAATCGCTGCAACTACTCCTGCAACAACACTAGCAATAATTTTATAATGAAGAACTTTATAGCCAAGTGCTTCAACTCGTTGTTCATTTTGTGAAATCGCCTTTAACACTTTCCCAATTGAAGATTTTGTGAAAAGACGTAACAAAATGAAAATACTGATTAGACATATAAATGTTATATAATAAAATGTAAAACGATCACGGAATATATCTGGTACACGAAATGTAAATCCATCTCCTCCATGAGTCAGTGAACGCCATTTTTCAGCAAGTACAAAAAACAGCTGGGAAATAGCGAGCGTTAACATTGCATAAAAATGACTTTTCAGCCGTAAAGAAAGCAAACCGATTATATAACTAACGATGGCTGATACAATAATTGCGGCTGCTATTCCTATAAAAAAGTTTGTGATAGACACCCCTTGTCGATCAAATAAAAGTGCTACCCCATACGCCCCTATACCAAAGAACATACAATGACCGAATGAAACAATACCTGTATATCCAAGGAGAACATCAAAACTCATAGCGAAAATAGCAAAGATGAAGATTTGAGTGAACAAAATTAACAAGCTCCGTGAATCATTTACGAATGGAAATACACTTAAACAAATGAGCATAAATACTCCGAAGTATACTTTAATTCGATTCGATGTGCTGTTCACCATTTCACCCCTTTTCACCAACAAGTCCCGTTGGCTTCACTATTAAGAAAAATAGTAACATTAACATATTAATTGCAAGTGATAAATCCGGTATAAAATATGCTGTAAAAGCACCAGCTAATCCAACAATTAAAGAAGCGATTGCTGAACCTTGTACGCTTCCTAATCCTCCAATTATCACTACTATAAAAGCTAAAATCGCATACTGCATACCCATATCGGCGAAAATAACACCTGAATACGGTGCTAATAAGAAGCCTCCCAAAGCCGCCATCCCTGCTCCTAATAAAAAGACGAAAGAAAATATCGCTTTTACATTAATACCGAGCGCTTGAACCATCTCTTTATCCATTACACCTGCGCGAATCATAAGACCTATCTTTGTTTTTTTGAGCAATAATAGTAAGGCAATGTAAATGATGATCCCAATTAAAATAACGAATAGACGATATTTAATTAATATAACGCCTTCAAATGTATAACTACCCTGTAACCATAACGGTAATTTAGCACCAATTGGATTTGGCCCCCAAAATACTTTAATACATTCACTAAGTACAAGCATTCCTCCAAGCGTCACAAGAAGTTGGCGAACATGATTTCCATATACCGGTCTAATAAGGAATCTTTCTAAAATGAATCCAAGAAACATCCCCATAGCAATTGCTCCAATTAAAGCGAGTAAATAGCTTCCAGTTGTATTAAATATCCATACACCTGTAAAAGCTCCCCATGCAAATAACCCACCATGTGCGAAGTTTAGAACGCTCATTAAACCGAAAATAAGTGAAAGACCTGACGCTAATAAAAAAATGAGCATCCCTGTTGAAATCCCATTTACAAATAAATTGATTAACACATCCATCCTTCTCACCCCGGATTCATGTTAAGAGATTCCTAAATATTTGTGACACATTTCCTTATCCTCTTTTAATTCATGCATAAAACCGTTATGAACAATTCTTCCGTTATCCATAATATAAAAGTAATCACCAATTTGACTAGCCATCATAAAGTTTTGTTCAACGAGTAAAACTGTTGTTTTCTCTTTCATTTTCAAAATGGCTATCATTAATTTTTCTATCATAATGGGCGACAAGCCTTTACTCGGCTCATCAATAAGTAATAAACCATCACTATTAATAAATGCTCTTGAAATTGCTAGCATTTGCTTTTGCCCTCCGCTTAAGAGTCCGCTTTTTTTGTGCCAAAATTGCTTTAAATCTGGAAATAATTCAAGCATCCAGTCTATTTTTTCTTCCGCTTCTTCTCCCTTCCCCCTAGCAAGAGCGAATGTTTCTTCTACTGTCAGGTCGTGAAAAATACCTTGATTTTCTGGTACATACCCTATTCCTTTCCTTGAAATTAAATGTGTAGATAATCCATTTACTTGTGTACTATCATAATAAATTTCACCATGTGCGATATGGTGAAATCCCATAACCGAACGTAATGTCGTAGTCTTCCCTGCCCCATTTCTTCCAAACAGTACAGTAATCGTTCCTTTCTCAACAGTAAGAGATACCCCTTGTAAAATATGAAACTGATCTAAATACGTCTCTATATTATTCACTTGTAATAGTGCCACTATATAATCCCCCTAAATAAGCACTTTGTACACGCTCATCTTTCATCATTTCTTCGGGCAAACCTTCAGCCAATAACTCTCCATGGAATAAAACGATAAGATGGTCTGACAAACCTAGTACCATATCCATTTTGTGTTCAATAAGTACAATTGTACTCTCTGGATGTTTCTTAATATTTTCAATCACTTGTAAAATAGCCGGTACCTCCTCAACTGATATACCTGCCGTCGGCTCATCAAGTAGTAACACATCCGTTTTTAAAGCTAATAACATCGCAAGCTCTAACTTTCGTTTTTCCCCATGCGCTAGATCTTTCGCTAATACATGTTCTTTCTCGTGAAGTAATACTGTTTTTAAGAAACGTCTCGCCTCTCCAACTTGTTGCTTAAATTTTGCCGAACTCGGAAAAAAACTATAGTAATCTTGCACAAATGATTGAACACTTAAACGAACATTTTCAAGTACCGTTAACTCTGGGAATATATTTGTAAGTTGAAAAGAACGACCAATTCCTAATCGAGTACGATCCGAAATTGATAAATTTGTAATCTCTTGTCCTTTAAAATATACTTCACCCTTTGTTGGAGAAATTTGTCCACTTAGTAAATTGAATAGCGTTGTCTTTCCTGCACCATTTGGTCCAATAATTGAAATGAGCTTTCCTTTTTGTACTGTTAAATTCACATCCTTAATAACATGATGCTCGCCAAAAGATACGCAAAGATTTTTCGTTTCTAGCAAATGTGTCACGAAATCCCTCCCTTTAAAGCTTTAAGTATGAAAGAAATACGTATAAAGAGGGTGTACTCCCTCTTTATACGAAAACAACAGAAAATTCAGTCTATTTATTTTGAACTTGGGGTTCTGTCTCTTTCATCGTTAATTCTCGCTCTAATACTGGCACCGGATAATCAACACCATCTTGCTTTTTCAATGTGATAGAATAAAGTGTCTGCATCGCTTGATGATCCTTCTCTCTAAATTTCATCTTTCCTTTCGGTGTATCAAATTCCATTCCTTCCATTTTCTTAATCAATGTATCTACATCTGTATCACCTTTTGTTTTCTTTAAAGCTTCTACAATTGAAATTGCCGCTGACATTCCTCCTGCTGTAAATAAATCTGGCACCGCACCATTAAATCGTTTTTTATGTTCTTCAACTAACCAATCATTCACCTTATTTTTCGGAAGTGTGTGATAATAAACAGAAAAACCTTGCATTCCTACTAACGCATCCATCGTTTTTAATGCCGGTATATCTGGTGCACCGGTAGAAATTTTAATACCCTGCGCTTCCACATTCATATCTTTTAACTGTTTCCAAGGTGAATTCGCACCTGCCCAAACGATAAATAAATAATCTGGTTTTGAGCTAATAATATTTTGAATATTTGCAGTGAAGTCAGTCGAATTTGTATCAGCATATTGCTCGTTTACAATATTCGCACCTAATTTCTTCGCTCCAGCTTTAAATGCCGCAATTCCCTCACGGCCGTAAGCATTATCTTGTGCTAACGTTGCTATTTTTACATCTTTTTTAGCAATTGCCGCAGCACCAGCGACTGCATCTTGAGATGAATTTCTACCTGTTCTAAAAATATATTTATTCCAGTTCTTCCCGGTAATACTATCAGCTACTGCTGGTTCTACAACCATTATTTTTTCATATTCCTCTGCAAGTGGTAAAACCGCTAATGTATCACTTGAACTAGACGATCCGACTAAAAAATCGACTTTCTCTTCTTCTAATAACTTCGTAGCTTTTTTAACCGCTACATCAGCTTTCGTTTCCGTATCTTCTACAACAAACTTAATCTTCTTCCCTTCCACTTTCCCAGTTCCACCAG
Organism: Bacillus sp. SRB_331; assembly: GCF_003264175.1. Lineage (NCBI taxonomy): Bacteria > Bacillati > Bacillota > Bacilli > Caryophanales > Bacillaceae > Bacillus > Bacillus sp. SRB_331. The sequence goes on from NZ_NADV01000021.1 coordinate 441,280, forward strand.
TTGCATAGTCTAACCCTAATTCAAATCCGTTCACTGTTTGTTTTCCATATGATTCTAATGGACCTGTTAATGAAGCAAGAACCCCTACCTTAATCGTCTTTTCATCCTCTGTACTTGTTTTCTTTCCTGAACAAGCTGCCGTTATTAATAACGAACCTAAAACACAACCAGCAGCCACCATTTTTAGGCATTTACGTTTTTTCATCGACATTGTGATCCTCCCCATACTTTACTTTCTGATAGAGTCAAACACGCCAAAGTTACCCATCCGTAATTATGACTTTTCCTTTGAATAATATAAACGAGATTGTTAGTATACATGTATCTTCTCCGATTTCCATTAAACACCTTTACAATTTCATATAAATATTTTATTCCTACCTATACCGCATTCCCAAACTATTAAACTTCTATCCTTTCTAACAAGCATTTTGAGTCTCCAATATTAATTAGCTTTCTTAAAAAATTGAATTCTTTGGAGTAAACCATCTGTAATAATGATATTCCCTTGACTATCCACATCTATTCCTTGTGGTGAGAAAAACTGCCCTGACATACCATTAAAACTTCCAAAAGACTCTAAAAAATCCCCATTTTCATTGTAAATATTCACACGATTATTAGAAGTATCTGTGACATATACCGTATTATTTATATCGATTTCAATTCCTATTGGCAAAAAAAGATCTCCTGGACCCTCTCTCCAATTTTCTAGTGGATCTAAGTTTCCAGCTCCATGATTTGTACCCCATTTTGTAAGAAAATTACCCTCATTATCAAATTTTTGAACCCTATTATTAATCCGATCAACAACATAAACATTATCTTTTGAATCAATTGCTAATTGCATAGGTTGAAAAAACTCTCCCTCTCCACTTCCTTTTCTCCCCCATTCTTTCATATATACAAAGAATGGATTAAATTTTTGAATACGATGATTTTCTGAATCAGCTATAAATATGTTTCCTTTACTATCAATAGCTATTCCAGATGGAAATTGAAAAAAACCTGGTAATACTCCAAATGAACCATATGAAGCAAGCGCTATCCCTGAATTGGTGAATTTTTGGATACGATGATTTACAGAATCAGATACATACACATTATTGTAACGATCCGTTGCAACCTGTCTTGGAACAAAAAACTGTCCTGGAAGACTTCCGAACCCAAGTGGCCCACCAGTACCAAATAAACTTCCCCACTTAGCAACAATCTTCCCAGATATATCATATTTCAAAATTCGATGATTAAAAGAATCAGATACAAAAACATTTCCATTCGTGTCTCTTTCGACATCATAAGGTCCTGCATATTGTGTATTTCCATTCCTTTCATTACCTATGGTTTTCTTCATTACCGCTGTTAGGCCTACCTCATTATATAAAAGTACACGATTATTTCCCGTATCCGTTATATAGATATTCCCTTTACCATCCGGAAAAACTTGATTAGGATGAACAAACTGAAAAAAGTTACCTACTGTATATAAAAATTGATCTTTATTTGTAAATTTCATTATCCGATTGTTATATGTATCTGCTACATATAGCGATCCAGATGTTGAGTCAAAATTTATTCCTCTTGGATGGTAGAATTGATATGGGCCTAAACCTGCAATTCCTGTTCCGATTACTCGCTGAAACTCCCCTTTTTTATCAAACACTTGAATACGATTGTTATATGTGTCTGCAATATAGACCTCGTCTTGTTTATTTATCGCAATTCCTTGTGGTAAAGCCATTTCTCCATTCGCCTTTCCATAACTCCCTATTGTTTGAATATACTGCCCATCCGGGCTATATTTTTGAATACGATGATTGTATTCATCCGTAATATAGTAATTGTTATCGCTATCTACTGCAATTTCCCTAGGAAACGAGAACTGCTCACTTCCTTTACCTTTTGTGCCCCAACTTTTAATAAATTGAAACTCCTCATTAAATTTTTGAATACGATAATTCGCTGTATCCGCAACTAAAATATTACCTTCTTTATCAACAGCAATACCAAATGGCATATTAAACTGTCCCGGACCTTCACCTAAAGTTCCTATAGCATCAACAACTTCTCCATTCTTATCTATTTTCAAAATCCTATTATTCCCCATATCAACAACATACAAAAATCCTTTTGCATCCCTCGCCATCGCCACTGGTGTCCTTAATAACTTAGAAGTATCTAGCTCACTCCCCCATGATTTCACATATTTTACAGCAGAAGCACTTCCTACAGAAGCAAACATCCCTAGACTCACAGTAACAATGAAAAAACAACATATAATTTTTTTGATAAAATCCATGCTTACTACCATCTAATCACAGTAGCTGCCCAAGTATACCCAGTACCTGCACTAACCACTACTGCAATATCTCCAGGCTGTAATTTCCCTTGCTCATTTGCAAAATGAAGACCTATACATGGGTCAAGTGCTGACATATGCCCATAATGATCTAAATATACAACTTGCTCTTCTACTAAGCCCAGCCCCTGTAACAATTCTATTAGCATAGAGCGTTTTGTATGCAGTGGTAACAATACTTTAATATCTTTAGGAGTAAATCCACTTTTTCTTAACGCCTCCCGAATAACCTTATCAAAATTAGGGGTTGAAATTGGATCTAAACGTTCTTTCATACTAATAGGATCTATTACATCAATATAATGTTGTCGATTCTCAACTGTATCATAGCTCGCAACCTGCTTCGATCCACCAGCTGGAATACGAACATCGTCATGAAATGAACCATCCGTTATAATCGCACTGCCTAATATTTCACCGTTGCTAGCTCCCTTTTTTACTAAAGCTGCACTTCCGCCATCAGCAAAATTAAACATAAAACGTGAGCGTGGATTATCATAATCTACAATTTGAGATTCTTTACATCCACCTACTAATAATATATTTTCAATTGATTTATCAGAGTAGAGCATATCCTTTGCGACTTTGAGAGCGATTGGAAAGCAAGAACTAACATTCATAATTTCAAAAGCATAAGCATTTTTCAATCCAAGTTCATGCTGAATTTTTGGGGCACTAGACCATACGTGGTAATCTTTATGTGGACTGCCAAAATAAATGACTACATCAATAGATTGAGGATCTACTTGTAATAATATTGGCTTTGCAGCAGCAATAGCTAAATCTGATGCATGCATCGTTTCGTCTGCGACATGTTTTTCATATAACCCAAACTTTTCTATAATAATATTCTCAGGAATACCTGTTTTTTTAGATAAATCTGCGGCCGTCTCTACGTCTTTTGGGAAGAAAACACCAGTTGCTTCAATCCCAATTCTCATTAGACAATTCCTCCTTCTTTTGGCACCATCATAGTCGCTACACCTGTTAACACTAAATCTCCTTTTTGGTTATGACACTCAGTTAACAATTTCAAAACTCTCTTTTCTATCATAAATTCTTGTACTGTTGCCGTAGCTGTAATCGTATCTCCTATAAAAACTGGCGCTGTAAATTTAATAGTTTGTTCCATATAAACGGAACCCTTTCCTGGTAAATGAACGCCTAACAATTGTGATAATAAACTAGAAGTTAATAAACCATGTGCGATTCTTTGATTAAATCTAGTTTGTTTTGCATACTCATGATCAATATGAATTGGATTAAAATCCCCGCTCAAACCCGCAAATAATACAAAATCCGTTTCTGTTATTGTTTTACTACATGATGCCTGTTGACCGGAACTATACATAATCATCCCTTCACCTACTTTTCAGTTGATTTGCTAACTGTGCTTTTTGAATTTTACCAGTTGCATTTTTAGGCAATTCCTCTAGAAACACAATTTCTTTTGGAACTTTATATTTGGCTAGAAATAAACGACAATGATCAATGACTTCCTTTTCAGTTAATACACTGCAACTCTTTTTCACAATAAAGGCGATTGGAATCTCTCCCCACTTTACATGTTGTGTACCAATTACTGCTACCTCACATACTTCTGATAGTTTATTAATAACTTGCTCTACTTCAAGGGGATAAATATTTTCACCACCGGAAATTATCATTTCTTTTTTTCTACCGACAATGTATACAAAACCATCTTCATCAACTTTAGCTAAATCTCCCGTATATAACCAACCATCTTGAATCGTTTCTTCTGTTGCATCTGGCCGATTCCAATACCCTTTCATTACATTTGGTCCTCTTATTAGTAACTCTCCAACTTCACCAATCTCAACTTTATTTTTGTTTTCATCAATAAGTACATAATCACAAAACAGAACAGGTTTTCCAATTGAGCCTACTTTACGTCTTGCATCTTCTTCTGAAAGCATAAATACGGTTGGTGATGTTTCAGTCATACCAAAGCCTTGACCAAATAAAAATCCTCTATCTATAAATTCTCCCATCAACTCTTCTGGACATGGTGCACCACCGTTATAAAACCAGCGAACTGATTGTAAATTTGTAGTTTCAAACTTTGCGCAATTAATTAATGCTTGGTGAATTGTAGGTACTCCCATTACAACAGTCACTTTATATTTTTCTATCATAGAAAGAGCTATGGTTGGCTCAAATTTTCTCGGAACAATGATTATTCCACCTGCAAATAAAGTTGGAAATGCGAATAAACCAATCCCACCAATATGAAATAAAGGCAATAACACAATGGAGCGGTCATGAACAGTTAGGTCAATCGCAAATGTATTATTAAGCGCATTCCAAAACATATTCTCTTGTGTAAGTACAGCTCCTTTCGGTTGTCCTGTTGTCCCCGAGGTATAACATATAATAAAGGATGCGCTTTCATTTATCTCTTCAAAGTTGTCAATTTTTCTATCTTCTATTTCTTTTAAACTTTTAATCGAAATAACTCTTTGTACATATGTTACATTCTGCATTGACAGTGCCATATTTTGAAATGTTTCCTCTACAAATAAAACTGTAGCTCCACTATCTTTTAACTGAAATATAAGTTCATTTTCTGTTAACCGTATATTCAGTGGAACAGCAATACATTCTACCTTTGCTATAGCAAATAAAAGTACAATATATTCCAAGCTATTTTGTGATAAAATAGCTATCCTCTCTCCTTTTTGCACATTTAAGTCGTAAATTAAATATGCTGCTACTTTACTTACATACTCATGTAACTGTTTATATGTCATTTCCTCCTCTTCTGTAATAATGGCAATGCGATCTGGATGTAAATAGGCCCGTTTTTCAATCCAATAAGCAATGCCTTGCATATTTTCCCCACTCCCTTATCTCTTTCTCAATCCTTCAAATATTAATGACATCGCTGCTTCAAATACATCTTCCGGAACATCTTTCTCTTCCCAATAGCCCCATCGCATTCCTAACAATTGACCAATTGACATAAGACAATACGCAATTGTTTCTTTATCAAGTTGTTTAAATTCTCCCGCTTCCATGCCAGCCGATAAACTTTTTAAAAATCCATTTGCGAGCTTTGCATAATACCATCTATATAAATTATCATCAACAACTACCGCCTGTTGTACAATGTTATATAGATTAGGACGATCTTTCACCCATCGAAAAAAGGCCTGAAAACCTCTTCTTTGTGCCTCTTCATAACTTGATATCCCCTTCATTTCTTCTTTAATAATTAAGCGTAACTCACGGTTCAATCTGCGAATCAATTCATCAAATATATCTTTTTTAGATGGAAAGTAATTATAGAAAGTTCCGTGCGCTACCGTTGCTTCTTGTGTAATATTCACGATAGAAGCTTCGTAATATCCTTTATTACCAAATACCTCTTCTGCAGCACACAATAATTTCTCTCTCGTTTCTAACCCTTTTGTTGTTAGGTTTTTTACATCCATTATTATTTTTTCTGACACCTGAATCACCTCTTAGATTTGATTATAAATATATTTCTGAATTTTTCAATTATTTCCATTAGACAAAATCCGCAAGCGTTTTTCTACATACAAAAAAGGACTAACTTATTTTGAAGTTAGTCCTTTAATCTTAATTAGAATTAAGTTCTACTTTCTCTAACCCCTCAACCAATTGCTTCTTATCTAATCCTTCCCCTATTACTACTAAGTTTATCGGGAAACCGAAGTCTTGCTCCAGTAAAGTTGGTACGCCAAATGAATATTGGAATAAGTGAGGGTATTTATCTCCATGGAATTTCACAAATCCTTTTACACGATAAATGCTATCTGGTAAATTCGAAAGCCATTCGTATAATTTATCTTGATCAATCGATTTCGTAAATTGATACGTCATCGTTTGTATATGTAAATGCTGTTTGACATGTAGTGTCTCATGTTCTCCATCTCTCACAAATTCAGCTTCTTCTATATCTTTTAAAGATATATTACAATACTTTGTTTCAAACAATTTCGCATGATTATTTATTGCTTTTACGTCTTCAAGTACTTTGTTCTTATCCGAATCTGTTAATAAATCTAATTTATTAATAAGAATATGACTTCCATATTTCATTTGCTCATGTAATAGCTGTTGTACATTTGCACTTAATATACTTCGGTTTAACCATCTTACTGCATCTAATACGACTACTATAGATTTCACTTCAAGGAAAGGGGCTAAAATTGGTGATACACATGCATCTAACACTTCAATTGGATGTGCGACACCTGTTGTTTCTATATAAATTACATCTGGTCTTTCTTGTTGATATAAAGAATGTAATTGAATTTCAAGCTCTTCTTTTAACGTACAACAAATACATCCTTTCAGAAGTTCCCTTAACACATTCTCTTTTCCAATAATATCTGTATCTACCGAGTATTCACCGATTTCATTCATCAAAACTGCAACTTTTCGATTTTTCTTCTTTTCTGCTAATAATAAATTTTGCAGCAATGTTGATTTTCCGCTACCTAAAAAACCACCTAATATATGAATTTCTACTTTACTCATTCGACCGACCATCCATTTCTCTACTTCAAATTTCTTCAAAGCGTAATTATTACGATTTATATTTATCATTTTATTAAAAGAATACCTATTTTTGAGACTCCCACGACTAAAGTCGCAAGCCCGAATCCTTACGGATTAACGGGTGGGATTCTTGAATGACTAAGCGTTCGCAAGCCATTTCTGTTTTGAACAGCCTTCAAGATAAGGGCATCTCATTGCCCCTCCTAAACCAGACCATATAGGTGCTTAGGCTGATTGACTGTTACCATCAATCACAGTTGCGTAGCGAATATTCATCGCTCCAACGATATCACGATGTGTCTTAAACCCACATGGACACTTGTATTTTCTATCTCGAGCCTTATTCTTTTCAGCACATTTCGGACAACTTTGACTTGTATAAGCTGGATTCACATATTCAATCTGAATACCAGCTATCGTTGCTTTATAAGCAATAAATTGTGCCAAACGATAGAATGACCAAGTGTGTAGGTTCTTTTCGTTTTTACGGCTTGTTCTTGCCGTCTGTCTTATATTCGTTAGTTGTTCTAATCGAATGACAGAAATCTGATTAGCAATCGCAAAACCAATGATTTCACGACTTGTTTTGTGATCTTTTTCTTGCATCCATCTTTGTTCTTTATCATCAAATCGCCGAATGGCATTCACTTTTTTGTCTTTTCCTAACTTCTTACGAACACTCCGAAACTTACGCTTCCTATATTTGTTTTGCCTACCATTCCCAAAGAAACGAACCTTGTCATCATCTGTGATTGCTACTGCAGGGACCTTGAGACCTAGGTCTATCCCTAAAACTTTCATTCCTGCTTTTTCATTTGTAGGAAGTGTGACAGATATTTGGGCCATCCACTTATTCGATTTCTTTGTGATACGAAGTGTACCTAACTTATGTTTTAACAAATCCAAATTGTGATTTTTTTTATCGATTAATAAAGCACGGACCTTTAAACGAGTGGACTTTCCCTTTACCTTAAACGGGATTGAAATATGAGTGGAGTCAAATGAATAATTTTGATTGTTCCATACACAAACAGGTTTCTTTAGAATCGGAATGATTTTATAATTACTTTTCTTTACTTTTGTAGCAAACATACTTTTCGCATCTTTAATCGCTTGATTCTTCACTGCACTTGGGATATTTGCTTCAATATCTTTTGTGCTTTTTTTCGTACTTTTCTTTGCTTCCACCATTTCCGATACAAGTGTATTTATAACTTTGATATATTCTTGACTGCTTTGTTCCAATAAACGGATTTGTTCTTTTGTTGGAATCAATTTCACTTTCACTGTTAGGGTCTGTGACATACGTTTCATCCCCTTGTTTTTTGATTTTCAACATATTTTCATTTGCTACATTTTTAGCTGTAGAAACAAAATAAGAACGTGTCCATAAACTTTGCAACGTTCTTCTATAATCATTTACCATAGTTACAATGTATCATTTATTTTCGAAAAATCACAACAAAAAGCCCCAATGAAACTACCTATACTTTGTATACTTAAAGTACCACGAACCTTACGATTTTTAGTGGTACTCCGTATCCAACCTCACTTTCATCACATGTCTAAAGGCGATGGGCTTTCTCGTTCGGAAAGGGCTGTAAACAAAACTACTAGATTATCGTTTCATTTTCCATTCACTTCATGAGCAACTCTAATTCCAGACTCGATTGCCCCTTGCATCCATCCATGTGTTAATGTCGTATGTTCTCCTGCAAAGTGCACTCTACCCGCTGGCGGCGTAATATATGGAAACAATTCAAGCTCTTGCCCTGGTTCAAAAGCTGTAAATGCTCCGCAAGAATACGGATTTTGACTCCAGCTAAAAGATTCTCCCGCAACATACTCACTATAAACCACATTTCCATATATTTGCGCTAAATTTTTCAACGCATAACGAATACGTTCTCTATTCGAGAGACTATCCCACGTTAACGCCTCATCTGCCCACGTATAACTCACTAAAACGATAGCCGCCCCTGGTCTATGAATGCCGTAGCTCGGATAATATGTAAAGCGGATAGGTAAATCTGTAATTGACTTACCACCATATTGTCCTGCTCTTTCCCAAAATCTACTTTTAAACTCTATCGCAATTTTAGTTGAAGCAATATAATTTAATTCACGAATTGCCCGCCTTTTATAATAAGAGAATAAATGATATGGCTGAACTTCTACAAATCGCAAAGCTGAAAATGGAATTGTGACAATAGCGATGTCACCAGTTACTATAAATGAATTTAACGTTTGTTCATGTGTTACTTGCATCATTACTTTATTATCTTCCTGTATAATTTTTTCTACTTTATACGGCATAAAAATATTATCCTTTAGCTCTGGTAAAAATGAATTTGGTAATGCATCCATCCCGCCCGTTATCTCATAATATTTCGTCGTTGAAGTGAAAAAGATCATTTCGCGTAATACTTCAATTAAAGACATTCCCATGTATGCTTCCATATCAAGAAGTACTCCGATCATATCTATTGCCCCATCTGAATAATACTCGGTTAAAAATGAACCGAGCGAATATGTTTTATACTTTTTTTCAACAATAATCCAGTTTTTATCCGGATCTTTCTTAATATAATTAAGTATCGGTTCCAATACCCCTAACATTAACCCTTCTGCTGTTTTCCCTCTTTCTTTATCTAAAACTGGATATCCAAGTACACTTGGATCCTTTTCAAACACATCCAATCTCGTTCTTTTGTTATTCGTATAAATTATATCTGAAGAAGTTTTATTAATAAAAAGGTTTAACGGTAGTTTAAATTTACGAATGTAGGCTAAAGTTAAATCATGAGTATCCGGAATACGCATAGGACCTGCGTTAAAATATAATCCTGCACTAAATGGTTCCCGAATCGTATACACCCTGCCACCTATTCTGTTATTTGCTTCTATAATCGTTACCTCGTGCCCAGCCTCTTTTAATAAAGATGCTGCAACTAATCCAGACATCCCTGCACCGGCAATTGTAATCCGTTTGGGGTTATTTGTTTTGGCAAGCCCCTCGTGAATAATTTGAAGCATTTTTTCCATCGATAATGGATTCCCCATGCCAATTCCCCTTTTACGAAGGATTTTACTGAATTATATTCGTTTAACAGAATTCCTATGTTTCATTCAAGTAATTGAGCGGATACATTTTCAATTTCTTGAATATCTTTTATAAAATGTAATAAAATAGATATGAAACTATAGAAGTAAGACGTATTATCTTACATAATAAAATTAATGAAATAGCGAGGAATTTTGAAATGAAAAAAGGTATTAACCGTGTTGTATTAGTAGGAACAGGAGCAGTTGGATGTAGCTATGCTTACTGCATGATTAACCAAGCTGTAGCTGAAGAATTTGTTTTAGTTGATGTAAATGAAGCAAAAGCTGAAGGAGAAGCAATGGACTTAAGCCATGCCGTTCCTTTCGCACCAGCTCCAACAAAGGTTTGGAAAGGTAGTTATGAAGATTGTAAAGACGCAGACCTTGTTGTAATTACAGCTGGATTGCCACAAAAGCCAGGTGAAACACGCTTAGATTTAGTTGAGAAAAACGCTAAAATTTTCAAGCAAATTGTTCGTAGCATTATGGATAGTGGATTTGACGGTATCTTCTTAATCGCAACAAACCCTGTAGATATTTTAACTTACGTAACTTGGAAAGAATCTGGATTACCGAAAGAACGCGTAATCGGTTCTGGTACAACTCTTGACTCAGCTCGTTTCCGCTATATGTTAGGTGAGTACTTCGATATTGGACCTCATAACATTCACGCTTATATTATCGGAGAGCATGGTGATACAGAACTTCCGGTGTGGAGTCACGTATCAATTGGTATTCAAAAACTACAAACGCTTCTTGAAAAAGACAACACATATAACCAAAAAGATTTAGATGATATTTTCGTAAACGTTCGTGATGCAGCTTATCACATTATTGAACGAAAAGGTGCTACATACTACGGCATCGGCATGTCACTTTTACGTGTTACGAAAGCAATCTTAAGCAATGAAAACAGCGTATTAACTGTATCAGCATATCTTGAAGGTCAATACGGCCAACAAGATGTTTATATCGGCGTACCTGCTGTTTTAAACCGCGGCGGTGTTCGTGAAATTTTAGAAGTTGAACTAAGTGAAGAGGAAGAATTAAAATTCGATCACTCTGTTCAAGTGTTGAAAGAAACAATGGCTCCTGTTCTTTAATCATATTTTTCAATCAAAAAAGCAATCCGATTTATATTGGATTGCTTTTTTATATTTTTATAGTTCCCCCTCAATTTAAACGGTAATATTATCTATAAAAAGGGGTGATTTCATGAATGATTCTTTGACGATTGCAATCCTCTTACTAGCTGTAGCATCCTTAATACTTTTCCTCTTCTTAATCATCAGAACGCTATTCCCAACTAAAAAATATGATAAGAATCTCGGATTGATTCTAATTATTTTAAGCTTGTTAGCAATACCGATAAGTATCTTCCTTGTAGGAGGATGGGCAGGTATGGGAGTTAGTGTAATCGCAGTCTTTATTTTTGCTGCTGTTATTATAGCTTTAATTGCAAATACCTTTATTAAACTACCTCCTCCAAAGAAAAAATAATAAATGAACGATGTTTTCATCAAGAGAAAACATCGTTCATTTTCTATCACTTATTATCTTTAATCGGTTCATCATTATTTACATCAAGTACATCTAATAAAAAGATAAAGATTGGAATCCCAATAATAAGCCCCCATATTCCGAGGAAATGCTCTGAAAAGATAAGAATCATAAATGTATAAAAAACAGGTAAATTCGTTTTTGCAGACATAAATTTTGGATTTAATAAATAACTTTCAAGAGCGTGGATTACTGTAATGAACACTAGTATGTAAACAACATACACAACCCCGCCGACGTTATAGGCAATGATACAAAGTGGAAACAAGGAAATAATAACACCAGCAACCGGAATCAAACCGAGTAGAAAGACCATGACAGCCAATACAAGAAGCTGTGGAAATCCTAAAATGACAAGTGCAATTACAGTGAGTACACAATTTACAACCGCAATTAAAAACTGTGCTTCAATCACTTTTCCGAACGATCTTGCAAACCTTTCACCGAAATATGCAATCTCCTCATAAAAAATTTTCAGCTTACTATCTTTAAATTTCGAAGTAAATGCTATAATGCGTTCTTTTTCTAATAGGAAAAATAAGCTTAAAATAAGAGAAAGTAGTATTTGTAAACTGACTTTTCCTATATTTGCTATCGATTGATAAATGACATCTACACCTTGTTCGATATATTTCGATACTTCCATTCCATTAATTGTCGAAAGTGCATATTTAATTATCTCGTTATCAGGTGGGTTTTGAAAAAACAATTTAAATTGATAAATTAATTGTGAAATTTGTATCGTTAGTACAGGCAAATATTTATATAGTGTAGTTACAATAAACGTCACTAACACAATATATAAACCAGCAATAACCACTTTCCTATTTACTTTCAATTTTTTTGAAATAAACTTTTGAAATCGATCCATCAAAAACGTGAGAATAAACGTAATTAATATTAAATTAATCATACTTTTTAATCCATACAATACAAGCGCTAATATTATTAAAACGAGAAACCGTTGAAACCCTCTGCTTCGAAAGAAATTTTTCACTTCATTCATTAAGAATTAACCTCTCCCTTCAATGGATGGAAATCGGATATATTACATTTTATGAACTTCTATAGACAATCTTTCTTACTAATTGGAAAGAATCCTTTTTTTCTTTTTTATTGTCGGATTTTTTTATCTAATACTTTTCTAAAAACTACTTTATCAACTCTATATTTTAGGAGATCTTCTATTTTTAGATTGCTGTTCATACGCATATCCAATATTAAAAAGTTCTTTTTCACCAAACTGTTTCCCAACAAACACTACGCCTACCGGCTGACCATCAGAATCATACCCTGCCGGCACTGCTAATTCTGGATAACCAGCCACAGCTGATAGAAGAACTTCATCGTTATTAATCATCACAAGAGCATCCAAACCTTTTTCTACTAAATACCTATCTAGCTCTTTTCTTGCATTTTCTTGACTCGTTTGAACTACTTTTTCAAACTCACCTTTCGTTATAGCAGATTTTTCAGAGCCCTCAATTAATGTTTGTCCATATTTCATTCGTCTTTTACTATCTTTTTTATTAAACGCTATAATCTCTTCTAACGATTTTACAGGCACATTTTTTTGCTTCGAAAGATAGTCGTTAACATTATGCTTGAACTCATATTCTAATGTTTGCAGATTATCTACACCCTCGCTGTTTAACTGAATATCATCAGTCAATATCGCACCTGCATCTTGAATGTCTTTTCTAATCTTTTCTGCTACTGCTTTTCTATTTTCATCTTGTTGATCTACAGAAAAAAGAATCCCTATCTTTTTCCCTTTTAATCCATCTATCGATAAATCATTCGTATAATTTATTCTATCTCTATCTTTCATTTTTTCTGTCATAGCATCTTTTTCATCATAACTTACCATTGTATTAAATAACGTTGCCGCGTCTTTTACCGTTCTTGCCATAGGCCCTGCAGTATCAAGCGTTTCAGCTAACGGAATAATTCCAGTTCTACTAATCATACCTAAAGATGGACGTAATCCAACTACTGATTGCTGAGATGCTGGTGCTACAATTGATCCAGTCGTTTCTGTGCCAATCGCAAGCGGTGCAAAATCTGCTGTAACTACTGTAGCAGATCCAGAACTTGATCCCGATGTATCAAACGTAATCGGACCGTATGGATTTAAATTTTGTCCTTTCTTCCCACTATATCCACTTGGCATTGTAAAAGATAAATAATTTGCCCATTCAGACATATTCGCTTTTCCTAAAACAAAAGCACCTTCTTCTTTCAACTTCTTCACGATCGTCGCATCTTCATCTGCAATTCAATCTTTTAATACATAAGTTCCTGCGCTTGTCGGCATCACTTTTTCCGTTTGTATATTATCTTTTACAATGACAGGAATGCCATATAAGTTCGATTTCTTATTTAACGCTCTCTCTTTATCTAACTTTCGTGCTACTTCCATCGCATCAGGATTAATCTCTGTAACAGCATTTAATGATATTCCACTTTGGTCGTGTTCTTGTATTCTAAAAAGATAAATACTCGTTAATTCTTCATATGATAATTTCCCATCATCAACCATTTTTTGAAGCTCATCCACAGTCGCATTTACAACTTCTTTTTCTTTTATCTTTATATTATCTATGTCGATCCCCTTAAGCTGATTATGTATCGGTTTTAACACTCTGTCTTTATCATATACAATACGCTCAGGTTCCTTTGGAAAATAATTTTTATACACGTAATATCCTCCGGCACACGCCAATAGAACAATACCTCCGGCGATAGACAACGTTATCTTTACCCATTTTTTCATGTTGCTTCCTCCACTCTAAAAGTTGCTCATTTATATAAAAAAGAGAGTTACCTTTTACTTAACTCTCTCCAATCAAAATGCTAAATGAAAAAATGAAAAAATGAAAGATTTCAATCTAATTACTTTTTTTTTGCATTTGCTTTGCTAACAATTCCTTCACCTGATTATATGTTAATCCTGAATTTTTATTTAAACGTTTCACTTCATCAACATCAGTACCTACCACTGTATATTTTTTCTCATCATTCATTTTTCTACTTCCTTTCTCACCGGATTATTTCTTATATTTCTTCCCTAAACTCTTATAAATTAACACAAATACAAATAAGGAAACTACACTAAATTCAATAACTAAAAGGAGTTCTGTTGCGTAAGAGGAATAGATAGAAAAATGTCGAATTTATTATACTTGTTGAATTTGAGGACTTGGAGGATACATTTTGAAAAAATATGAGTTTAAAAATAACATTCCAACATTGGAAGAATACAAATATTTGTGCGAGTCTGTTGGATGGACTAATTATATGAATTTTGAAGTGGTGGAAACATCACTGAAGAATTCTGTTCACTGCATCACAGTCAAGGATAATGAACAAATTGTGGGTATGGGGAGAATTGTTGGTGATGGGGCTATCTATTTCTATATTCAAGATATAGTAGTCCATCCAGATTATCAGAAAAATGGAATCGGGAAAGAAATCATGCATATTTTGGTTGAATACTTAAATCAGAATGCCCCTGATAAGGCATTTGTCGGTTTGTTTGCATCACAAGGTAAAGAATCTTTCTATGAAAAATATGATTTTAAAGATTACTCACCAAACATGACGGGGATGTTTACTGTCATTTCAAAAAAATAAACATAATAGATTTTTAATTATACGTCATCAATATTGAAGAAATTGTTCTCACAGTAATGCTTATCTTAAATAAGATCTTCCACGATTGGGTGTGAATATTAAATAAGAAAGGACAGTAGATAGTATATATACTATCTACTGTCCTTTCATTTATCTAACTTTTTTTAATTTTGATTTTGAATTGTATTTTTTAATAAAATTTCACTACATCTTCAGTAGGTAAGAATGTTCTTTCCCCTGGTTGTTCATTTGGCTCACCAAATGGCATTTGTCCTACTAAGCTCCACTCTGCTGGAATGTTCCAAGTTGCTTTCACTTCAGCATCTACGATTGGATTGTAATGTTGTAATGACGCTCCAATTCCTTCAGCCGATAATAGCATCCATACAGTATGTTGTAGCATTGCATTTCCTTGATGAGACCAGAATGGGAACTGATCTTTATACAATGGTGCATTTTCTTGCATTTTTTCTACTGTTGCTTGATCTTCAAAGAATAGAACTGTTCCTACACCTGCATGGAAGCCTTTTAGTCTTTCTACTGTTGCTTCAAAATTTTCTGCTGGCACGCGTGATCTAAGCGTTTCTTTTACGATATCCCAAAACTTTTCATGCTCTCCATCCATTAATACAACCATACGGCCACTTTGCATATTGAAAGAAGTTGGTGCGTGTAAAGCTGTTTTTAAAACTTCTTCAATTCTTTCTTTTGTAATTGTAGCGTTTTTTGTTACTTTACGAATTGAACGACGGTTCACGATTGCTTCTTTTAAATTTGTTGTAGTTGCTGACATTTTAATTCCTCCAAATATATGTTTTATTATTTTTATTTAAACAAATCAACTTGAGTCTTTCATGCAAGACGAATTAGCAATATCCATCCGTCTTACATTGCATACCTTCAAATGAATTTGTTTTATCCTTTTCGATTTCTTTATCAATTACTCTTTCTAACGTTTCTTTACTAGCAAGCCCTTGAATGACTTCATCACCAATCATGACAGTTGGAACAGCCATAATATTTGCTTCATCATATGCATGTTGAATTGCTTCTTGATGTTGTTCTTTATATTTACGAGTTACTAAAGCATCTTTAAATTCTGCTTCAGGAAGCCCTACTTCTACCGCTAATTTCGTTAATACATCAATATCTTCAATGTTTTGCTCTTCTTGGAAAAACGCAGTAAATACGCGGTGATGATACTCATTTCCAAGTCCACGCTCTTTCGCGAATTGGCACCCTTCAAAAGCTAAATGTGTATATGGATGCGGAGAAACGCGGGGCAGACGCATTTCAACCCCTAATTTTTTTGCAGTAGGAAGAATGAAAGAATCCCATGAACCTAACTTATCTGGCTCGTTCCAAGGATCTATTTTAGAATATGGACTTGGACGCAATTCAAATGGCATCCATTCGATTTCTACATCTTTCTCTTTCGCTACTTCATCTAATGGGCCTTTTGCTAAAAAGCAAAACGGGCATATAAAATCTGAGTATACTTTCATTTTTACAGTCATATCTTTTACACCTTACCTTCTTTTTATTTTCAGATGTAACCAAAACAGTTACAATTTTAAGAAAAAAATATGCATTCTCTTTTAGAGACTTGCAATTATCATATTATGCATTCATTTTTTGTTGTAAAGATTCAAATAACTGCCCCATCGTAATATTTCTCAACACTTCTTCCATCGCAGATTGCGCCTGAACTAAAATAACCTCTAAAACAGCTTGAATATTCGCCCCAATTGGACAGTCTGGATTCGGTTTTTCATGAATGTGAAATAGTTTGTCTTCTTCCACTACATTCACTGCATGATACACATCTAACAATGTGATTTCATGTAAATCCTTTAATAATCCCGCGCCACCTGGTCCGCGATTTACGTAAACAAATCCAGATTGTTTCAAGTAAGACATTATTTTACGAATGACTACCGGATTTGTATTTACACTCTCGGCCATATAGTCTGAAGTGCAAACTGAAGATGGATTGTTTTTCAAAATAGATAAAATATGAACAGCTATAGAAAAGCGGCTACTAATTTTCATCGTGATCACCACCTCGATGTAATCATTATAGTTACAACCGGAATATAAGTCAATCCTTTTTACAAATTTTTAAAAGCAAATAAAAAAGTGCCCCATTACAATATATGAGACACCTCTTCTTATTCTGCAAACAAGTCTTGAAATTCTTCAATAAATAGCTGCACAGCGATTGAAGAATCCTTTAATGAAGGAACAGCTAAAGCAATTTCTCTCCATACTTGTGGTTCCAATTCTCTCGTTTGTATATTCTTTGGTAAACTCGTTAAAGATAACTCAGCCAAAATTGCGATTCCTAATCCTTCTTGAATCATATTTAAAGCTGTTGTAACTGTGGAAATTATATATTCAGCCCGAAGTGGTACGTTCGCTTGTTTAAACATATCGATAATGGGTGGTTCGTACCCACCCTTACATAATATGATCGGTTCATTCTCTAAATCACCTATTGTAATAGAATCGTTCTTACAAAGAGGATGATCCTCTCTTAAGACAACAACCATTTTCCCCTTCGTTAAGGGCACGATCTCCATATCTTTATTAGGCAAAATAACAATTCCTATATCAACAACCCTCGATACTAACCAATCTTCAACTTCTTTAATCGTGCCTTCACAAAGAACGACTTCTAAGTTCGGATACTTCTCCTTAAAAAGATTTATCATTTTGGGTAAGAAATGTGCAGAAGCACTCGGAAAACTCCCAATTCGAATCGTCCCAACTTCGTGCCCTTTCTCCATCGCTACTTCTTGTTCAATCTTCTCAACGCCGTTTAAGATTTCTCTAATATGTACAAGAATTCTATTTCCAACATCCGTAACGATTAGCCCTTTTCGTTTATCGCGTATAAGAATGGTAACTCCTAACTCTGACTCAATGCTTGAAATCGCATGACTTACAGCTGGCTGTGTCATATTTAACATCCCGGCAGCCTTCGTAAAACTCCCTAATTCAACCGTTTTAATTAAAACTTGAAGTTGTGTAATGGTCATAACTAATCACTTATACTCCTTATAAAAAAGATTCATTTTATTTATCATAGTCGATATCATATCATAGTGAAATGGAATACAACAAGGAGGGATTACAGTGACACAGCTTTCTCGAACTAAGACGGCCATAATCCTTACATTTCTCGTTATTATGTGGGGAATTAATTGGCCGTTATCAAAATTCGCTCTGCATTACACACCACCCGTATTCTTTGCAGGGATTAGAACATTAATAGGAGGATTTATCTTACTTACTTTCGCATTACCGAAATACAAACAATTAAATTTAAAGGAAACTTGGCATTTATACTTTATTTCATCTTTACTCAATATTATTTTGTTTTACGGACTACAAACTGTCGGACTTCAGTATATGCCCGCCGGACTCTTCTCCGCAATCGTATTTCTCCAACCTGTCTTACTCGGCATTTTCTCATGGATTTGGCTTGAAGAATCTATGTACGGCTTGAAAATTTTCGGACTTATTCTTGGCTTTATTGGTGTTGGGGTTATTAGCTCTAGTAGTTTAACTGGACATATTTCTATTATCGGTGTACTACTTGCTTTAGGGTGCGCTATCGGCTGGGCACTCGGCACAGTATTTATTAAGAAAACTGGACACCGCGTTAATGCCATTTGGATGGTAACACTTCAGCTTATTATTGGCGGACTTTGCTTAATCGGATTTGGTTCAGAATTTGAGAGCTGGTCTAACATCGCTTGGAGTATACCATTTGTAAGTGTACTACTATTCATCTCGTTCTTTGTTATTGCAATGGGATGGCTCGCTTACTTTACACTTGTAGGAGCTGGTGAGGCAAGTAAAGTTGGGGCTTATACGTTCCTTATCCCACTGATCGCTATTATTGTAAGTTCAATTTTCTTACATGAGGCCATTACAATTAGCTTATTCATCGGACTTTTATTTATTATCGTAAGCATTTGTTTTGTAAATATAAAGCCGAAAGCACTTGCTGTAAGGCAGCAAGTTGAAGTGAAATAAATAGATATGAGAAAGAGTCTACCACTTGTAGGCTCTTTCTTTTTTATCATTTTATGAGTACAGTCACTTAACATCTTAGCAAAAGGAAAATTTTTCTTTTTTATTGTATGATGATAATTAAGTAGAAAATATTATCTCTAATACATATGTATGGACTAACAATTCTAATCATAAGGGGGAATTATATGGTTTTACAGTATAAAGAATTTGGAGATTCAAGCTCTCCACTTATGGTTTTTATTCATGGGGGCGGAGTCAGTGGATGGATGTGGGACAAACAAATTAAACATTTTACTAACTTTCACTGCCTTGTTCCTGATTTACCCGAGCAAGGGGAAAATAGTAGTAAGGATCATTTTTCAATACACTTTAGTGCTGAAAAAATCATCGAATTAGTTGAAGAAAAAGGACAAGGTAAAACTGTTATAGTAATCGGTTTTTCGTTAGGTGCTCAAGTATTAATTGCAATGCTCAGCATGAAACCAAACTTAATTCAATACGCTATGATAAATAGCGCATTAGTTAAACTAATTCCTTTCGCTAAAACATTAATAAGATCCCTTGGCTTAACCTATCCACTTATAAAGAGTAAGACGTTTTCCAAAATACAAGCAAAATCAATGTGCATAGATGAAACACAATTTGATAACTATTATCATGAAAGTTGTCAAATAAGTAAAAATACATTTGTGAGGATATTAGAAGAAAATATGTCGTTTACAATACCAAAAGGTTTCGAGAATGCTAGTAGCAATATATTAGTGACTGTTGGAGAAAACGAAAAAAGAATCATGAAAGACTCGATGACTACAATCCTTGAAAGCAATCCTAATTGCACAGGTATTATCATTCCTAAAATCGGTCATGGAATCCCTTTAGCAAATCCCAAACTATTTAATACTTTAATTGAAAACCGGCTTAAGCATGATAACCTACCAGAAGAAGTAATGACAGTCAATTGAGTTCCTTATCTTAATAAACCATGTTGTATTTGTAGCTCTCCCCCCCTCGAAGCTGCTTAATCTCAAAATTTTATTAACAAAGGTCTCATTACTTTCAATGAGACCTTTCAATGTTCCCTACTTTTTACGACGTACTACAAAAACACACGTACCTATGGAAGATACAATCGCTAAAACTGATAAGACAATTGCTATTGTTTGCATATTACTTGTACTTTCATTTTTTTCCACACTAGATACTTCACCATGTTCTCCTGTTAATGATGTACCTTTTGCAATCGTAGTAAGTGAGTGGGGCTTTTCAGCTTTCTCATCGCCTGTCCATTCAACAATTTCTCCATCTTTATATTGTTGATATGCATTCCAAGCTATTTGTTGCTCTTTATCTGGATTTTTAGCAACGAAAGTAAATGGTTGGAACTGACCAGGTAAAATCCCTTCTCCTGTTGCTTCCCATATTACAGTTTTAACTTTTCCAGCTGCATCTTTTTGTTCTTCCACTTTCCACCCTGGCACTGGCTCGTACTGTTGAAACTCGACTCCAGACGGTATTTTCAGTGTGACTTTTGTTGTTGCCATATTCTTTTCAACAGGTACCTTTATTGTATAAGTCTCCCAAGAGCTAACGTCAGAAGTTGCTGGTTTCACAGTTACGTGAGCACTAACAGGTAACGAAAAAATCCCCATTGCAATTATTGTTGCGATCATTG
The DNA here is from genome assembly GCF_003264175.1 of Bacillus sp. SRB_331. Classification (NCBI taxonomy): domain Bacteria; kingdom Bacillati; phylum Bacillota; class Bacilli; order Caryophanales; family Bacillaceae; genus Bacillus; species Bacillus sp. SRB_331. The sequence continues at coordinate 462,204 of NZ_NADV01000021.1, forward strand.
TTGTTCCTAATTTTTTTATACGTTTCATTTTCTATAAACTCCTTTTCATTTATAACGTCTTTTTTATCTGCCACCTACAATAAATTTATAATCCGTATCGAAACTATCAAGAGATTTTGTTAATCCGTGAACTTGTATATTCCAGTTTCCTGTCATATTAATATACATACCTTCCGCTTCATATTCTCCCGGTGACACCGCCGAAACTTTAAATGAACCTTTGCCCATATTCATATCTAAAGATTGAGTCGTCAATACAATTTGTTCCATATCAGTAACAGGCTGTCCATTCTCATCCTTCAAAGTAATATGAAATGTATTCTGTCCTACCTTATTAGGACTTACATGTAAAGTAAGTTCATATCCATTATCTAATTGTTTACTCTCTGTAAAAGGTCCCGTAGGAGGCATCGGCGGCGTTTGTACATTTGTCATAAAAGCTACGATTACGAAAACGATAATTCCAATGATAAACTCTACTTTCACCGTAGCTCCTAACCTTTGCTGCGCTCGCATTCTCCCTTTCACATAATGAATAATTCCCAATATCCCCATACACACGAATAAAAGTATCTTTGCTAATAAGGCCAATCCATACTTCGTATCAAATAGGGAATGGATCGTGGGAATAAAAAATGTACTGTTAAAAAGACCCGTTAATAAAATCACTATAACAGTACCTGTTGCCCATGGTGAAAAACGCTTAATCGCATCCCAATACATAGTCCACTTGTCATCCTCTTTACGTAAAAGAAGAACAATCGATGATAGCCCCCCCATCCATAACGAAGCTGCGAATAAATGTAGAAAGTCCATAACGACAGCAATTTCTTTAAACTTTAATCCATATGCATGACTATTGAAGGCTTTCATAACAAGTAACCCAATAAATAATACAATTGGAATGCTCCATACTTTAAACGACGAAAGCCTCTCACTCTTCACTGCAAAATATGTAACAATCATAAGCGTACTAATAAGAGCCATTTGAGTGATCCATACATAACCAAAAACAGATAGCTGTAATGTTTCTTTTAATAATAAAGGATCGAATGCTTCTAGCCATGAAACATCAGCATTTATTTTCGCTTGCAACGGTAAATTGAAAAGTAAACTAATGAATATCCCAAATAATGATATCCATATTATTTTCTTACTCCTCGACTGAACTTGACTTGCACTTCCTTTATAAAGGATAAGATTAAATAATAGAACACCGATAAATAGAGAAAAACTTGTATATAAAATTCCGCGTTCCATAATCATATCGATTTGGGGAACATAGCCCATCTCTTCTACTTTTATATCATCTGTTCCCGCTTCTGCTAATCCAATACGGAATGGAATAACTCCTTGAATCGGATGTCCATCAGCTGAAATAGCTTTCCACTGAATAGAGTAGAGACCATTTTTGAGATTCTCTTTTAACCCAGCCTCTAATATTTTTTTGTTTTTCTTATCAATATGTGCATCTTTTAAATCTACTCTTTTACCTGAGGTGTCTCTTACGAACAATGTATTAAAACTTGAAACTTGTATGTCCTCATCGAATTCAATTTTCACAACAGATGGTGCTTTCTTTAACGTTTCATTTTCAGCAGGATTTGATTTCACAACATACGCATGAGCAGATGCGCTTTTTGGTATCAATATGATAAACACGCACGCTATTAATAGCCATGCCCCTAACCTTCGTATTACTTTCACAATCATTTCACTTCTTTCTTTTTCGTCACTACACTTTCATTACTTTTTACTTCCAAATTTTTATTTCTTGATAAAATATTAACCTGATTAAGTATAAGGATTTATTTAGTATCACTCTCTATTTATTCCTCACCTCTACACTTCTAACAAAATAGTAGCTACTTATATATATATTACTTATATTTTTAAAGTGGATTATCATTATAGCATAAAATATATTTATGTAAGTTTCTAAAGAAGAAAAGTTATCGTGAATCATTTGTGAAAAAAGTGTGAAATAACCTCCCATATAAAGAGAAATACATAAATTAAAAAGGCGTTACGTTATTACGTAACACCTTTTCTCAAGGATAAACTTCCTTTATTTCGCTTCCGGATAATCACAATATTCAATGATTGTTCCCTCTGTATCCGCTGGGTTAAGATATATTAATCTTCTACCGTGTTTATTAATTCGAAGTGTATGTTCTAACGTTCGAATCCCTTGTTCCTTTAATTCTTCTAAAGCTACATCTAAATCGTCTACACGATACGCAACATGATGGACACCTTTCCCTTTTTGCTTTATAAATCGTGCTATTGGAGAAGTTTTATTATTCGTTGGCGCAAGTAATTCGATTCTATCACCATCAACTTCAAGAATAGCTACTTCGCTTTCAACACCAGGTGCTTCACTTACGTATCGATCTATTAAAGTTCCTGATAAAACCTTTTCATAAAACTGTATCGTACTATCTATATCACGAACTGCGATCCCGATATGGTCAATTGTTTTTTTCATTTTATTTCCCCTATTACTTTATTTTTTCTATTCTTATCAATAGTAACAAAAAAAGTTATAGAATCAAATTCTATAACTTTTTTCATTTAACTTATTTTCTTATTCGCACTAGCTGCTGGGCGAACTCCATTTTTCATTTTCACAACGCTAATGCCGTATCCAATTAATCCACCAATTACTGCTGGTAACACCCAGCCTAATCCAACCTCATGCATTGGAAGTAACTTAGTAAGAATATCGCTCACTACTGCTAATTTCACACCAGCAGCACTTAATCCATCAAACATACTTACAATAAATGTTACTAATAAACTTCCCTGATACACTTCAGCTCTTCCATTGAACAATGGGTGAAGGAACGTTAGGAAAATTAATACGATTGCTAATGGATAAATCGCTGTTAATACAGGAACTGAAATTGAGATTAATTGTGTTAAACCTACATTTGCAACAACTGCACTGAAAACTGATAACGTAATTGCAATCGTTTTATATGGAATACTTGGGAATAGCTTATGGAAAAATGAAGAACACGCTGAGACAAGTCCAACACTAGTTGTTAAACACGCTGCTATAACCATTATACCTAATATAACTCCGCCATATGAACCAAAATAATAGCTTGAAACTTTTGCTAACACTGCACCACCGTTATCTAAGTGACCAAGTTTTGCAACACTTGAAGCTCCCATAAATGAAAGTGCTGAATAAATTATTGCTAAAATAGATGCAGCGATCAATGTTGCTTTTGCACAAACAATCATAATTTCTTTTTTTGTTTTTGCGCCCTTTTCTTTAATAGCATTGATAATGATAATACCAAATACGAATGATGCTAACGTATCCATTGTTAAGTATCCTTCTTGGAACCCTTTAAAGAACGCATGTGATGTATAAGCCTCTGCAGGTGCTTGCATTTCTCCCATTGGATGAATAAAAGCAAAGACTACCAAAATTCCAATAAACGTTAATTTAATTGGCGTCAAGATTTTTCCAACAATATCGACAATTTTCGCAGGATTTAGCGAAAAAAAACAAGTGATGCTAAAGAATACAATTGTAAAAAGAATTAGCGCTGTAGAACTTAAGCCTTCTGGCACGAAAGGCTTAATACCAATTTCATAAGAAACGCTTCCTGTTCTAGGAATAGCGAATAACGGACCGATTGCTAAGTATAAAACTGTCGTAAATACAATTCCGAATACTGGATGCACTCGGCTTGCTAATGACTGTAAATCTTCTTTACCTGAAATCCCAAATGCTAATACACCTAGTAATGGTAAACCTACTCCTGTTACTAAAAATCCAGCGTTAGCAATCCATACATTCTCACCAGCTGATTGACCAAGCATTGCTGGGAATATTAAATTCCCTGCTCCAAAAAATAGTGCAAATAACATTAATCCGATAACTACTATGAACGAAAACGGTACTTTATTCGCCATAATATAACCCCCATTCAAAATTTCTTATCTCATTTCCAATTTTAACTAATTGAATTTTCTGAATATTTAACTTAAATATCAACTATTCTTGAACTCATTATAGTTTGTTATATAATATTTTGCAATACTATTTTCAAACTTTTCATTTATTTTATGAATATACATTTTTTAACATGGAAACTAGACTAAAAAACCAACATGGTCATCCATGTTGGTTTTACATTTACTATCATTAATTAAAATTTCGCCGCTACTTTCTTAACGTTCTCTAAACCTTCTTCAACAATTTGCTGTGAGCGATCTGGATATTGATTGTGTCCTTCAATTACAACTGTCTCTGGATTTGCAATTCCCCAGAACCCAAGTACGTTTGTAACGTAATTAACAGCCATTTCCATAGGAGCCATTTGTTCAGAAGAGTAATCTGAACCACGAGCACCTAAAACAACTACTTTCTTATCACCCACTAAACCTTCTGGACCGTTCGCTGTATATTTAAACGTTTTTCCCGCTTGAGAAAGATATGAAATATACGTGATTAATGGTGCTGGTACTGTAAAGTTCCATAATGGGAATGCAAATACTACTTTTTCAGCTTCTAAAAACTGGTTTAAGTACTTATCCACTGTAGCAACTGCCTTCTCTTCTTCAGCTGTTATCTCCATTCCTTGACTACGTTTATATCCACCTGAAATAGCGATATTTCCGTAATACGGAAGATCTAATGCGAATAAATCTAACTCCGTAATTTCTGTATTCGGATTTGCTTCCTTATAAGCACTTACAAATGTTTCATACATTTTTGAACTAATCGCTTGCTCCGCTGGACGATCGTTTGCTTTTACAAATAATACTTTTGACATTGTTTTATTCTCCTCTACTTTTGTATTTTCTTCTTTTTTACCAAACAATGAGCTAAATAATCCCATTTTCTTCACCTAAACTTTCTTATCATATTCATTATTCATCATCATAAAAATTCTTATTCTAATAAAAAGTTCCAATAGATACCTTAACCTAAGTAACTCAAAACTTTTTGTTATTTAATTACCTTATGTAAGTGATTGTAATACATCTACTTACTTTAGTCAAGTAACTTCTCAAAAAGAAAAATATCTCGGATTAAAAATAATAAAGAAATATATTTCCTCATTCAAAATGATAAATTCGAAAACACATAAGTGAAATCCCTTGTATAATACAACTAGAGAGAGAAATTCATCTATAGAGAGGATTAATTAATGAGTACTTTAGAAAAGATTCAAACCTTTATCATTCTTGCAGCTGTTATATTCGGGGTTATATTAGGACAATTTAATATGATACATATGTATTCGGAAAAATTTATTGTTCCCTTCTTATTTTTCATGCTTTATGGATTATTCCTCAGCATCCCATTAAAGGAAATAAAAAATGGATTCCGCAACTTAAAATTCGCTGAAACAAGCCTAGGTATTAACTTTATATGGACACCTTTTCTTGCTTGGGGATTAGGCGCGTTATTTCTTTCAGATCACCCAGCACTTTGGGTCGGCTTTATTATGTTAATGGTTACTCCGTGTACAGACTGGTATTTAATTTTCACAGAGATCGCAAAAGGTAACGTCGCATTATCTACATCAATTCTACCAGTAAATTTAATTTTACAAGTACTATTGCTTCCAATATATTTATTTTTATTTGCTGGTGTAATGAAGACTGTAGCGGTTTCTATTTTAGTAGAAAGTATTGTTATCGTAATCGTCTTACCATTTTTACTTGCGCACGCTACAAAATTCATTATGTATAAAATGAAAAAAGCTGAAACACTTGAGAATAAACTCATTCCGTTTTTTAGCTCTGCTCAAATTGTATTTTTAAGTTTAGCAATAGTAGCGATGTTCGCCTCACAAGGTAAGTACTTATTACAAAATATGAATGTTGTTTTATTGTTACTTATACCAGTATTACTGTTCTTCATAATTAACTTTATACTAGGACAGTTTGTAGGACGTATGATGCATTTATCCTATGAAGACACTGTAAGCCTAAGCTTAACAACATTAGCGAGAAACTCGCCTGTTGCACTCGCAATTGCTGTGACTGCTTTTCCAGACGAGCCTCTTATTGCACTTGCACTCGTTATTGGGCCGTTAATTGAGTTGCCCGTTCTGGCTTGTGTTTCACAAGTGTTATTGCTTATCAAGAAAAAGCAACAATACACATAATAAAAAACGTCCCACTGCGGGACGTTTTTTATTATCGAGAAATTATAGAATTAACAATAATTATCGCCTCTTACTCATTAATAAAAATGATATAATAGAAGATTAACTTTTCGTTACATTAGCAGAGCCTTTCTAATTAAAAATTATAGGGAAAGTAAATATAACGAAAGCTGCCCAAAGTCCGTAAATTGGCAAATACTTCGTAACGGCATCTTGGATAGCTGTCGGTCCTGATTTGTTTTGTAGAAAACGCATATAGGAAAACATAATCCAAATTAGATTTGCCCAGATCAGTATGTTTACTCCTAAGACAGCAAGTCTATTAGGTGTAATCCCATAAGAAGAAAGTCTGAATACGATGGCTGACAAAGCTACAGTGTCAATAACAAGCGCAAGAACAATTAAGGCAAAATTGATATAATCTGAAATGTTCTTTTTCTCGTCTGATTCACTCTCAACAATGGAAAATATGGTAACAGCCAATACACCAAGGAGTATTCCGTTGAAGGCCATTAGGAAATTGCGGTCCAAGAACGGATTTTTCCCGACCCATATAACCGTTATAAGATAAATCAACAATGTGATCAAGACGAGAGGACTAAAAATTTTAGATATGTATGGTGTAATATTCTTAGCAAGTTTAAGATTCATTGATGCCAAGTATGCAGCCACAATAGCGAGAGCGGCAGCACCAAATAAAATAACATTACTAAAATAGAAGTCTTCTATATTCAAGTCAACAAACCTAAATAACTGCATGGTTAATGCTGCTAGTACCATTCCGCTCACTGCCATGCTGGCGTAGAGAATACCATATTCCAAATTAAATTTAATATAAGCTAATCTCGTACTTCCTTTTGAATATTCATTTCCTGTAAACGCAAGCCCTACTAAGACCCATAAGAATATAGGAAGATGTAAATAAGCAAGGATAATGCTGTCTTTATAAGTTAATGGCAACATATTAAGATACAACCCGGAAATTAGGAACAACGCTACAAGGGAATAAATAATACTTTTTTTCGGAGTATTATTGTAAACAAAATAAGCAGTAATAAAGGGAATTACACCAAAAGCCAAGTTAATTGGAGCAATTGCTCCCTGTTCGACAAAATGGAAGATTACCCTGGTGCTTAGCCCTGCCAGAATAGCTAAAATCCCCATGAATAAGAAACCTTTTTGAAACAATGAAGGTTTTTCTGTATTTGCCGTCTCCTTGAAATGCAATCTTTCATACCAAGCACCAAGAACCTGAGAATCAGGGTTTTCATCCCATGCTTGTGAGAATGACTTTTTAAAAGCTTTCGGGTCTTTTCTATACATTCTCTCCAACTCATGAGGGTTATCCATATTTTCAATTATCACATTGTTAACCTCCATATTTATACCTCCTCTAATTTTAAAAATAACGTTGTTACCTTTTCCATAAAAAGCACCACACTTATTTATTCTGATTTTGATTTTAATATAAAATTTATCGTTTTGCAATAAATTTTTATCACTTTAGATAATGTTTTTGTTGTATGTTTTTATTCCAAGCAAAAACAAAAAGCATTCCTCATTCAAAGAAATGCTCTATAACTTTTTATAAACATCGGTGTAAGCTACTTTCAGCTGTTCTCTTCATTGCTTGTTTTTATTTTCTAATTTCTTATTTTTCCTTTATATAAAAGAAATGATCAAAATGATATAAACGCCCAATTTAATAACACCTTTTCAAACAATTATTTCAAATAAATTTTAGTGCTAGTATACAAAACTCTGTAATTATAAAATAAAAAAGCATGACATAAAATAATCTGTACCCTTTGTAAAGGACATTTTGAAAAAAGTTAGGCAACATCAAGGAGATGATTTCTGTATCCAACAGGAGTCATCTTTTTTAAATTCCATTGATCTC